>JBKOXU010000105.1:0-7575 GCA_046725095.1 Verrucomicrobiota bacterium | reverse complement strand
TTGAGCTTTATCATTTCCGATCATCGGGGTCTGTTCAACGCTCGTTGTTCGTTGCGCGGGTTCGTCGCAAGAGATTCGGGTAAGATCGCGTGCGCGAGCGCTGGGATGACAACCGAGCTCTTCGCTTCATTCGAAACTGAGAGGTATGAAGGAAAAAGTTACTGGAAAAGATTTAGCAAAAGAGGCGCCACGCAGTCCGCGCATTCGCGTCGGCGGCTACGCGATTCTGGGCCGCACGATCGATAAATGCCGGGCACTCGTGGCATGGAACATTGGCGAGTATCACTTCGATTGCCCGCTCGATAACGTGCTCTTCGGATTCAAAGGCGTAATGGGAGATGATTTCAACGCGCAAATCGAACGGGGAGCAGGCGACTAGGAGATTGTCGAATGGCTCAATCGAAGCGGTGAGGAGAAAGCACCGGAGGAAATCAGGCGATGGGCCGAAAAAGTGGAGGCCGAGAGCCTTTATGACGATCCCGAAAAACGCGATTTCTTCGCTGAAGAGGCTCGGGCTCGACCCGGCACAAACCACAACGTTCGAGTGGCTTGAAATCGACGATAGAATCTCTCACGCGCAGCAAGCGGCGTAGATCGCGCCTGGAACAAGATAGCGCGTATCGGTTCGCAAGCTCATCGGAAAGTAACGAAACTGTTAGTAACAACTGACGCGAATGCGGCAGCCAGGCTCCGTCACGGAATCGATTGAGAGTAAACGAACAAAATTATGAAAGCTTTCAATCATTTCTCAGTGGCGTACTTCTTATCCGGAATAACAAGACAAGTAAGAGAACTGTTGCAGGAGAAGCATCCTAGATTTCTCGGCCGATATCTTCCCTTATTAATCCTGACCTCCCTTGCGTCGATCGCCGTGGCCGGGTCGGTACCGACGCAATCCGAGGCGCCGGCTGTGCCGGTGGCCATCTCGTTGAACTCGGTGACTGCCATCTCGGCTAACGATGTCTGGGCCATGGGCAACGGGACACATTCGCAAGACCCGGACAACACCGACCCTGCTTTCGAACACTGGGATGGCAGCCAATGGACACTCGTGCCCGGTCAGCGGACCCTCGAGGACGAAGAGATCATGATGGGGTCGGACGCAGCTGGCCCTGACGATGTGTGGGCGGTGGGAAGCGTCGGGCAACGCTTTCAGGACGATCGACAGATCGAGATCCAGCATTGGGATGGGGCTTCTTGGTCCTTCGTTCCCGCCGATCAGGTCAGCATCAACAACGTCTTGGACGGCGTGGCGGTGGTCTCGACAAATGACGTGTGGGCCGTGGGTTCGAAGGAGGTGGCGGGAGGTAGCCGCGACCACTCGTTAATCGAGCACTGGGATGGGACCCGGTGGAGCGCCGTGCCCATCCCTGATCCGTCCGGAGGGGACTTCCTACACAAAGTAGCGGTGGTCTCGGCCAATGACGTGTGGGCGGTCGGCACCTATGCGCCAAACCTACAGACCCTGCCCCTGGCGATGCACTGGAATGGAAGAAGGTGGACGCAGTTTCCAGTCCCGGCTCATCCAACGCTCTCCACTGTCTTGACGGATGTCGTCGCGCTCGCCTCGAACGACGTGTGGGCAGTGGGCTCGGCTTTTGATCCGACCATTCCATCCCGGAGCAACACCTTTATCGTGCACTGGGACGGAAGAGTCTGGACGCGCGTCATCAGCCGCGACACGGGCCGGTTCAACGCAGACGGATTCTCGACGGTCACTGCCGTCGCCCCGAACGACATCTGGGCCGTGGGAAACTATGTAGATAATGGGGAAAAGACTCTAACCGAGCACTGGAATGGAACGGCATGGAGCATCATCCCAGCGCCCCCAAGCTTCTTGATGAACCACGCGGCAGCCGTAGCGAGCGATGACGTGTGGGCTGTCGGATGGATGATTAGCAGCTCGATCATCCAGCACTGGGATGGCTCAAGTTGGAGTGTAGTGCCCAGCCCGTAGATGCGCGCGATGCGCGAATAACCTGCTTCCAGCCTTGCCACCTATCCCGACATGTGTCCGAGTTCTGATTCCGTCGTTTGCGCGTGATGCGCAGTCGCCTGCCTACGGGAGCTTTCGCTCGATCAGCGTCCGCTGCGGGGGATAGTGGTAGACTGTTCCCACAGCCCAAAGAGTTCCGCCCGGTGTCGCATCCACCCCAAACAATTCGTTGTGATCTGCGCCCGAGTTTGGACTCTGCACCACGACCCAGCTCGTGCCGTTCCATTGCTCGGTCAATGTGTGCGAGCGACTGAAGCGTGTTTGAAGAAATTCACCCACTGCCCAGACATTATTGCTACTAAGGGCAACCACACTTTGTAGAAACACCGGTTCACCGCCGCGGATACCCGGCGTTTGCACAATACTCCAGTCAGTGCCATCCCAGTGTTCGGCAAGGGTCCCGAACCCGGAGAAACCCACGGCCCAGACATCGTTGGACGCGACGGCAGCCGCGGCTAGCAGATGATTGTCCACGTTGTCGCCCCCATCATTCGGGCTCGGCACGATGCTCCAGGCAGAGCCGTTCCAATGCAGAATAAGCGTGTGCGGATCGGTTAACGATGTTGGTTGCTGAGTGCCGACGGCCCAGACATCGTTCGAAGCGACCGCCGCCACGCCGCTCAGCGTATTATCGACTTCAGGAGTCACGTTCGGGCTGGAAACGAAGCTCCAGGCCGTCCCGTTCCAATGCAGAGTGAGGGTGGCATCCTCATCGCCGATGCGGCCTGAGCCAACCGCCCAGATATCGTTAGCTGAGATCACAGCCAGTGCCAGCAGGTTGCTCATAAAGATACTGCTCGGCGGATTCGGGACGACGCTCCAGACCGAGCCGTTCCAATGCATGATGACCGCCCCGCTGCTGGGTGTAGCCGCGTAACCGACCGCCCACACATCGTTCGTCGCGACCGCCGCCACGCCGTAAAGAATGTTGAGCGTGCTGCTCGGGTTCGGGCTGGGAACGACCGACCACCGAGAGCCATTCCAATGCTCGATCAACGTCGAGCCCAAGGTGCGCTCGGTGTTATAAGAAACGCCGACCGCCCAGACATCGTTCTCCGCGAGAGCGGAGACGCTGCGCAATTCGTTCACCTGTCCGGAACCACTCGGGCTGGGGATAATCTGCCAGTCGGCCGCGGTCGCCGACTGCAGGCAAAGCATTGCCAGACCTAAGAGAATCAAAGTATGTTGTTTCATGGATATGATCTTCGGTTAAACTATGATTCGTTATTTCGATAGCGGCTGGACTGAAAATCGAAAGTCAGATTTGGTAACAACATTGTTACGTGATATTGCGCGCTAAGCCGTCCAGTCTCCACTGTCCAATCGTTTGGACGGAGCCAAACGCGCAACGCCGGAGACCCCGATTGTTGTCGGGGAGGGGCCCAGGCGGCACGACGCGGCGCAACCTGGCGAGTGCGGCATTGTGCAAACGCCGGATTCGGTCCCGTGTGATCTCCAGCTGCTCGTCGGCGTGAATAATGGCACAACTGTCGGTCAATTTGGGATGATCGAGCGCCAATGTACGAAGTGCGCCTTCTTGGATTTCGAAGGCTACACCCCGCCAGGGCGCGAGTTTGCATCGGCGTAAATCTGTCTTATTCTGGCTCGGCACCTGATCGCTTACCCTTCAGTCCCATGAAGCCTGTCCTGTCTTTTCTCGTAATCGGCCTCGCCGTATTTGCACTCGGCACGAATGCGCTACACGCCAAACAAGATGGATTGTTTTTTGACTCCGCACAATTGAGTCATGAGTTAGACGAAATCGCAAAGAACCGGACGAAATCAGTTACGCGTTTCGAACTAAAGATGTTCCAGGACGAACAACTGACGACTCCAGTCGCTCCCGATAGCGAGATCACCGTGTCAATTGTCCCGTTAGTACCCGCCGGTGCGCACAAGAACGCAGATTTGGAGAAGGTTAACCCTGCCAAGGTAAATGAAGCGAAAAAGGGCTGCACGGCCGAATATGACAAGACATCTGGCAAGCTATTCGTAACGCTTCGGCGACCCTATGTTTTTCAGGACATGCGCGACGCTACATCATCGCGCACGTGGGCCTATCGAATCGATGTCAGACTGACGACGACGACGGTTGGACGAACTAGCGGAGTGGGCGGAGGTGCGCAATCCGATTCCAGTCGCGAGTGTGCTAGCTTTTTCGGCATCCTGTCGCAAAAGGAAGGCAAGACTTGGAAGCCCAGGAAAGATGATCATTATAGGTATGAGCCGGAACTCGAGCCTAAGGACTGGCAAGCACTGGGCATGTTTAAAGTGGATACGATCTACCAGAATGAAGCCAAGGCTACGTTTCGGTGGAAGCCTGGGAGCGAAGGCAAAGCGGTGTCAGTAAGGTGGCATATTACTGGCGACGATAAAGAGACCTTCGAAGATGTTTGGACTGATTGGTTGACGCAGAGCAACCCGTGCGCGGCCTCGATCGGTAGTCCGAGCGGCGGCCCTAAGGAAACTGCGACTTCCATTGCAACCCCTTTATCTGGCGAAACGGCCACGCCTCAATCGAGTGTCCCGACGCCTGAAGTGTCGGATACGTCGGCTCCCGACACGTTGCCACAAAAGCAGGCTTTGCTGGATCGTGCGAGGCGTTCAAATCACGCGGTTGCGGCGGTCTACAACTCTCTCATCTCACGAGTGCCGACCGCCAAGCAAGAGCAATTGAAACAGCAACAGGATGAATGGCTCAGAATGCGAACAGCTAAAGTTGGAAGCGAAGAGGTGCTGGCACAAGGCTTGAATGCCGATCCGAATGTGCTGCGCCAATTCGTAGAGATGAACGAAGCGCGCACACTCGTGCTGAAAACGACGTTACGAGCGAAATAATCGGAACCGGGATGGACGACAGAGCAAACGCGGCCTCATTCGTGGGCTCCCGCTGCTTGAAACAAGGAGTTACGGTACGGGTAATTGAACTTATCTGACTGCTTCCCTCCTGAAAATGCTGCCACCGTAGCCCACAGCCGTTCCATCACCGGTACCGGTGCAGGAAATTCTCGAAAGATCGTAGTCCGTTCCACTCGACTCAGGCAGCCAGGTCCCTCCTCCGTCTGTTGTCCGGAGGATGATACCTAAAGCGCCGCAAGCCATCCCGTGGTTTATGTCGGTAAAGGAAACCCCGGCCAGCAGCTCAGTTGTTCCACTTTGCTGCGGCACCCAATGCTCGCCGCCGTCTGTAGTTCTAAGGATCGTTCCAAATTGACCGACAGTCGTTCCAGTATTCGCGTCGGTAAAGGAGACCCGTAAGAGATCATACAATGTTCCACTTACCTGCTGGACCCAGGTGTTCCCGCCATCGGTGGTTCTGAGGATTACGCCGGCCCCGCCAGTAACTGTTCCAGTATTGGCATCCGTCCGGGAAACCCCGGTAAGAGGAACGCCGGTCCCGCTTGATTGCCTTACCCAGGTGTTGCCTCCATCTCTAGTAGTAAGGATCCTGCCACCGGAACCCACAGCGGTCCCATGATCCGCGTCGGCAAAGGAGACGCCCCACAGATCATTCGTTCTTCTGACTAGCTGCCGGACCCAGTTGTTCCCTCCATCGGTTGTTCTGAGGATTGTGCCAAACTCACCAACAGCCGTCCCGTTATTCGCATCAGTAAAAGAAACACCCAGGAGCGTGTTGTTCGTTCCGCTTGTCTGGCTAATCCACGTGCGGCCAGCATTTGTGGTTCGGAGAATGGTTCCAAAGTCGCCGACGGCCGTTCCGTTGTTTGCATCACTAAAGGAAACGTCCTCCAACGAAAGGATCGTAACTGAGCTTGATTGACTAACCCAGCTGGTGCCTCCGTTGGTTGTATGAAGTATTGTGCCAAGGAAACCAACTGTCGCACCAGCATTCGCACCGATAAGGGAAGCGCCTATAAGCGACTGGGTTGTTCCGCTTGTCTGGCTGACCCAAGTGTTTCCTCCATTTGTTGTTCGGAGAATGGTGCCTTCTGAACCAACAGCTATTCCGTTATTTGCATCGGAAAAGGAAACGCCCCAAAGAAAGTTGGCTGTTCCACTTGCCTGGTGAAACCACCTAATCCCTCCATTTGTTGTTCTGAGAATGGTGCCATCTTGACCCACGGCCGTCCCGTTATTTGCATCGGTAAATGAAACGCCATAAAGAAACTCGCCGGTCCCACTTCTCTGACTAAGCCAATGGGCGCCGCCATCTGTTGTTCTGATAATAATTCCATACCAACTGACAGCCGTTCCATTATTTGCATCAGTAAATGAAACCGAATTAAGGGCGTTCGTCGTTCCGCTCGTCTGGCTTACCCAGTTAGCTCCGCCATCAGTTGTTCTGAGAATCGTCCCATAGTCGCCAACCGCGGTTCCGTGATTCGGGTCGGTAAAGGAAACGCTGAAAAGCGCGTTAGTTGTTCCACTGGTCTGGCTCACCCAGGAGTGACCTGCGTCGGCAGTCCTAAGGATGGTTCCATTGCTACCCACAGCTGTTCCGTTGTTTGCATCGACAAATGAAACCCCATAAAGCCAGTCGGTTGTTCCGCTCGACTGGATGATCCAGTGGCGACCTCCATCGGTTGTCCTGAGGATGGTGCCATCGCCACCAACAGCCGTCCCGTTGTTCGCATCGGTAAATGAGAGCCCAAACAGGTGATTTCCCTGGGGCAACGGGTTTTGCCAAACCCATTGCGCCACGCCCTGAACCAAAGGTTGGTCGCCGCTCTCTCGCTGTGCGAACGCCGGCGGTATTGGATAAGCGACGGCAAGAGCGAGACTCAACAAAAACGCACCCTGAAAGAGACGCGCCTTAACGGTAAGCTCAATTTGATTTCTCATTTTGGTTGTCCTTTATTTTTTTCGTTGTGGAGTTGGTTTTCGAGCGGACGAGGAGCTGCACCATCTCTGCAGAATATTGAGCTGCTTGGCAACTTCTTCCTGGCTGGACACACCTACTCCGCAGGTAAGAAATGATTTCAGTGCGCCGAAGAGGCGCGTCTTATATCCATCGCGGAACTCCGTCTCAATACGTTCCAGCGCGTGGGAGACCAGTGCCGTGGCCCAGCCTTGTTTGTACTCCTCGTCCGACGTCATCCTGACATATAGGGATTCGCACGCGTAGAGCGTCTCAACCGCATGAATTTTCTCATCCAAAAGCACGACCCCATAATCGCCGTCTCGCTTGAGAGCTCGCCACCGTCCCATGCGTCGGCGATGTAGTGCTTGAGTGATGCAAGCAACCACCAGCGGAATTTGCTCTTCCTGCGGTTTGTGTGCGCATAGGCGTTGCCCTGCAGCAGATAGGCGAAGAAATCTTGAAGAGTCTCGTCAGGGTTAAACGCCGAAAGCTTAGCGTCGAGGGCGCATTTTTGCCGACGCGTTGAGGGCAACACGTCTCCGAGCTATGTCTTGATCAGCGGCGGGGGGATGTCTTCAGTGGGCCCGACGTCGATCCCACGCCGCAGTTTGCTGTGGCGCACGCTGTAAAGGAAATAGATCGAGAGCCCGATCGCGAGCCAAACAAAGAAACGGCCCCAGGTTTCCAGCGGCAGACTCAGCATCAGCACGATGCAAAGGAATACGCCGAGGAGTGGGAACAATGGCACGAGCGGGAC
>JBKOXU010000148.1:0-6960 GCA_046725095.1 Verrucomicrobiota bacterium | reverse complement strand
CGGCTGTACGAATACGATCCGGACGATCCCGCGTCGAGCCGGCGCCGACGCTGACGGCGGCTGCGGCGGCGTGGCGGCGAACGCCGGGACTCTTTAGGAAAACGCGAGCGTCTTACCTTGATCTTTGCCGAAGAAGTTTTTCACCGCACTCGTCGAGTGCATCGCAGCGACAGTTCTCCACGCGCTTGAGCAACGTCTCCATTAGCTTAAGCCGCTTCATCCGGTTCCGGAGTTCCGCGATTTTTCGTTGAGAGAGTTGGTGCCAGCGTTTCGGTGGACGCGTCCCGGGCGGAAACCCGAAAAATAGCTCGCGTATTTCCTCCAAGGTAAACCCTGTCTCTCGGGCGCGCCGCAGCACAGCGAGACGAAAAAGCGCACTGTTGTCGTAGCGGCGTTGGCCATTCTTGCGCATTGCCGGCGGGAGAATCCCGATCTGTTCGTAGTAGCGAATGGCGGAGGTGCGCAAACCAAACATGCGCGCGACATGGGAAATCGCCAGGTTCTCTGCCACTCCAAAACCTAACAACGAGCCATGCTGAACGCCACGAAAAATCCTCGCGTTCTTATCAAAAAATTCCCTTTGACTTAAAGTCGACTTGAACTCGTAGCGTCGAAAACTATGAAAACAATATTCCAATTCATAACTGCGATCGCCTTCGTTGCGCCGGTGGCGATTTGGGCAACATCAGAACCTTCCTCGCCGCAAACCGAGCACGTGCCGCCTTTCGCTTGCAACGGACTGGCGTTGTCACCAGAGGTAAGAAAACGCCATTTCGAGGAGCTTGGACCAGCATTGCTAAAACTGAAGAAGAGCACGCGCGAACTGCCAGATGGTTACGAGTTCGAGTTTCCGGCGGATAACAAAACGTATCAGCTGTTAACGAAATGGGCGTTCCAAGAGCGGTTATGCTGTCCGTTCTTCGATATTAACCTGCGCTTCGACAGAGAAGGCGGACCGCTCTGGTTACGTCTCACTGGCCGGACCGGGACTAAAGAGTTCATTAAAGAGGAGTGGGAGTCCGCCCAATCTCGTTAGAAGCGCCATGCCCCAGGTCTCGACTCAAGAGTTCGAACGACTGCCGCTGCGAGTTCATACGTTTCTGGCCGGGGTGCCGCTTCACGACGTATGGTCCATCGATCTGCCGCGTTGGCGTGCCGGAGCGACGCTCGATGAATTCTTGCGGACGGCGACCAACGGTAAGCTTGATACGTGCGGTTGCTCGAACTCGTCGTCGCTATTGACGCGATCCCCTCTCGTGCGAACGCTGCTCGACATTCGGTTCTTCGTCGGACAATTCTTCGGTTGGGATCACGAGCCAGCGGCAACCGCGTGGAAAACCTTCGCAACGCGTTTGACCGACACCGATCATTCGAGATCACTGGTCGCAGCCGGCACACGAGATGGGTTTTTCCGCGTCGTCTACCGCTTCGAAAACGAGCAGCTCCTCGAGTTGATCAATCGGACAGCCCACGCTGCGGCGCTGAGTGCCCTGGTCGAGACAGCGACTGTCTACCGGTTCTATTTAGGGGTCTATGTCCGCAGCGTAAGCCGCTTCACGCCGTTCTACATGGCATTGATCGATCCTTTTCGGAAACTGATCGTCTATCCGTCCCTCTTGCGTAGCGTCCGTGCTCGCTGGAATCAAGCATTCGGCACAGGCTGAGATGTACGCGCGACCTCCTTCCATTCTTCCTTGGTAATTCTTAATTTTCTCCTGCTGCACTTAAATAGATTTAGTCTTTGCTAGCGCGGTTATCGCGTCGGTCTCTACGCGATCCAATGAGCGTCCTGACGTGCTGTCTAACAAGCGCGTGAAGCTAACGGGCGCGATCGCTCTAAAGAAAGCGGAGTGCTTACGATGGAAGCTGGGAATGTGATCGCGACACAGAAGATTCCGTTCCCTGCCGCTTGCGCCTGCCATCGCGATGACCAAATGTGAATTTATGAAACCATTGCCGATTTTTCCTCAAGCCCGCTTTCTCAGAGTACTCCTGGCGCTGGCCGTTTCGTCCGTGCCCGTGGCGACTTGGAGCGCCGAACAGGAGACCTGCGTGCCGCGGGAATGGACGATCTCGATCGTCGATCCCAATGTCTTGGACGCGGACAGCTATGGAGCCGACACATCGATTCTTCTCGACCATGCCGGTCGGCCGCGCATTTTCTATGCAAAGGGACCATTCAACATCGATGACTGGCAGTTCAAGTCGGCGATCCAGCGATCCGGTGCGTGGCGAATCGGAAAGTTGCCGGCGGATGCCGGCTCGCCCAGGCCGTCCGTCGCGCTCGATTCCCTTGGCAGGTACCATCTAGCGTGGCGCACCGGGGAATTCTTTGGTCAGGGTATCCTCCACTACGCGAAGATCGAAGAGGGCGTGTGGCAAGAGGAGATCGTGGACGACACGCCGGGCGCGACCTCCGATGCCTCGATTGCCGTCGACGCGAGAGGCAACCCCCACATCGTCTACGCGCCGGAGCTTGCAGGTCTGCCGATGCGCTATGCGAGATCGAACGGTACGGCTTGGCAGAAGGAGGATATTGTGCTGCGCAGCGGAATCCTGTCTCCGTCGCTCATCCTTGATCCGGCGGGCACGCCTCGTGTTGCTTACCTCGTCGATAGTGGCGCCGAAGTCGATTACGCCACTCGCTCGGGCGGCGTGTGGAGTACAGAAACGATCGACGTGGTGTCGCCCAACCAAACATTGAAGACGTCCCTCGTCCTCGATTCGACTGGACACCCGCACGTTGCCTACGACGAGTTGTACGACGTGGGCATAAACTACGCTGTGAAATCGGATGCCGGCTGGTCGACCGAGCTGGTCGACGTGGGACAGCGCTGGACTCCTGCTCTAACCTTGGACTCCGAGGATATTCCCCACATGGTCTTCTACGACGCCGAGCACGGCGCGATGATCTACGCGACACAGTCGTTGGGAACCTGGTGCTTACAGACGATCGAGGACGACCCGAATGAGTCGATCCGCATTGGGCGGGATCCAGCGATTACGCTGGACGGCAACGGTGCAATCCATGTCTCCTACCACTACCACGACCTATTCAGTGTTTGCCAGCTCAAGTACGCCGTCTCGCAGTCCTTAACCGGGCAGTAAGTCTGGTTCTGGGATGTACTCCTTGACGGAATGATGCATTTAACATTGCCGCCCGAATCCAAAAGCTAAATCTCACCTAGACGATGCAGCAACCGATAGCTGGCAGGGCGAGTCCGTCCGACGGCGGCCGCGCGTCGCGGGGAACGCTTCCCGGCGCGCAAACATGGTTGATCAGGTTAGTGCAGCGGTTTGGACATGAAAATTGCGGTACCCGCTTCTTCCCGGAGCGCGTAGCGCACAAAACCAGCTGCCTGGTACGTGCGCAGGGCCTGATGATTATTGTCCATCACCTCCAGCGTTAACTTGCAGCAACCGAGTTCCCGGGCTTTGCCTTCCACGGCAGCGAGCAAACGCCGTCCGACGCCTTTGCCGCGGGATGCCTGTAGAACTACGAAATCGTGAATGTTGATGAGCGGTTTGGCAGCGAAAGTCGAGAAACCAATGAAGCAGATCGCCGCTCCAACGGGCCGGTCACGATCGAATGCGAGGAAAATGAGTGTCGTCGGGTGTTTCTGCAATCCCGGGATTAGCCGCGCCCGAACATTGGGATCAAGAGGTTTAGCTTCACCCATCGCGTCGCTTGAATAGGCGTCAACCATCGCAAGCGCCGCCTCCTGGTGCTTGGGCAATCTCAAATCTGCCTCGACAATCTGAACCGGCGACGATGGAGCGGCTGGCATCTGTCCGTCCGCTGCTTGCCTGTTATTTTCGGTCATGCGAGCGACCTGCACATTTCAAGAAGCGTGTTCACCGTTCTCCAGTTCCTGGTCGTGGCAACGACAGAAAGCTTCTTCTCAATAGCGGCGTTGGAGAGTTTGGTTCTGCCGTACCCGTCAGGGCAATAAAGATAGATTTCGCGGTTCAAAATCCGAAATCGTTCGTGACTAGTGGCCAAAGGTTCCAACACCTTCACAGCGGTCTTTGGCGGAGCATCGGACAAAAATGTGACGTGCAGCTTGGAATGATCGATCCCCTTGTCTTTCACCAGGGGATTATCGCTGACAATTTGCTCCATCTCTTTCGATGTCTTCAGCAACACAGGCACTCTAAATCCGAAGTCGCGCTGGATTTTCTCTTCAATCTTGTTGGATAAGCCGGCCGACGACTTTTGCTCCGATTCAAAAACTACATTGCCGCTTTGGACATAAGTTCTGACGCCATCAAAGCCGAGCGCCTCGAACGACGCGCGTAATCGCTCCATCTTGACGATTTTGCCTGAGCCGACGTTGATTCCGCGGAGCATCGCAACATAGGTCGGCATCATTCACTCCTTATCCAATTTCGATCGTGCCACAACGCGACTGCTCGCTTTTCTCTACACCGCTAACCGGGCGGCGTCGTTCGTGAAGCTACAGAGCGCGCGCCAAATATCGGATGTCAGATCTACGTGGTTCGCCCGGCCGAACGAGTTAAAGTTGGAACGCCAGTCTCGATCCATTAATCTATTTCGCTCGCTAAACTTTGAGCAACCGAGTGCCAAAACATCTTGTTATCAGCACGAGTAGTAATCCCGACAGCAATAGCCGGCGCATGGGGCGCGTGGCGTTTGCTCACCTGCAAAAGCGCAAAATCGATTGCGCCTGGATCGACATCAGCGAAATGGATCTGCCGCTCTGCGATGGGGGCAAATGTTATGGTATGCCGGGCTCCAAAAAATTGAGCGCGGCGATCGAAGCGGCGGACGGGATCCTGGTGGCGGCGCCGGTATATAATTATGATGTCGCAGCCGCAGCCAAGAATATGATCGAGCTGACGGGCAACGCCTGGCAAGACAAGATCGTCGGCTTCCTTTGCGCCGCCGGCGGCACCGCCAGTTACATGTCGGTCATGGCCTACGCCAACAGCCTCATGCTCGATTTTCGTTGTGTAATCATTCCGCGGTTCGTTTTTGCCACCGCCGACGCTTTCGATGGCGACAACATTACCGATAAGAAAGTGACCGCACGCGTTGAACAAGTGGCGAACGACTTAGTCCGATTCACCCAAGCATTGCGGAGCTAAAGCCGACGCAGCGTAGCGCTGAAATTCAAATGCCCTGCTCGCGAAGCTTTCGGAGTTTAGGCACGACTCCAATTCCACTCCAGTCGAAACTTTTCTGCCTCATGAACTCTGTTTAGAATCGCGCCATGAGCTCTCCCAATCCGCTTACCGAATCCGGCAGGAACGAGCGCTGGACTTTTTTTCGCGACGTCCTTGTCTTCCAGCTCAAGATGTTGCTCGATAACATACGCGATTTTGCCCTCATGCCGGTCTCGCTCGTCGCGGCGCTGATCGACCTCATCTTCAAGGGTGAGCGACAGGGCTCGCTCTTCTATCAGGTGCTCAGGTGGGGCGCGCACAGCGAGGAAGTCATCAATGTCTACAGTGCGATCGAAACGCACCAAAGACCTGGAGTTAATCCCAACTACACGGTTGACGCGGTGATCGCGCGGCTGGAGGGCGTGCTGGTGCGGGAATGCGAGAAAGGTGGGACGGCTGCGAGTGTCAAGGCCGCGATGGACCGGGCGATCGATCAAATCCAAATCGAAACGAGCGGGCCGCGCGATCGAGCGAGGGAAGCAGTGGTGCGGGCGGCGGAGAAATTCCGCCGCAAGCCCGACCCCACGCCACCCGATCGCCATTCTGAGAGCTAGTCCGACAACTCCACGGTCTCGCGCATGTCTATGTTCATGTCGGCTTCGAAGCGATGCTGGCGTCTCCCAGTGATTTGTGCTTCCATCGGCTCTCAACTCTCAACTGTTGCGCCGTAGTTTTAGCGAAGGCGGAAGCCCTGTCAGCTTGCACGTCGCCTCTCTAACAAAAACGCAACTCCCGCAAGAACGACGTAAAAGACCAACGCCATGATTGCGAATGCTCGATCGGACGAAGGCGGCCGACCTTCAAATGTGTTCCATGTCTGAATCATAATCAGCACGAGTCCGAAAATGATAACGCCGACTTTCCGCGCATTCGGACCGTTTCGTTTTAGATAAATCCAGATGCCACCGATGAGCAGTGCAATCTCCAGACCAAATTCAAGGCCTCGGTGATTCCAGAGACCGAAGCCGACTTTCAAAGTATCATCGTAAATAGCGAGATCAGGCCGATGAACAATCAGATCGAGAAGCCAGTGGGAAAAAACGGCAAAGCCCACGAGCAACGCGGCAGTATTTGAGGCAATTTCGCGCCAGCCGATTTTGTAAATCACAAACGCCGCTGCCGACCAAAAGAGCGCGCCGACGAGGCTGTGCGTGTAAGGCATGTAATAAAGATCGAGCGCATTAGTCGCAGTGATGCCTGGAACAATGCGCATCTTTTCGATGCCGAAAAGGATGAATGGCGCCCACAGAAAATCGAGCAACTGCACTGCCACAAACAGTACCCACAACGGGATTTTGTTTCGCTCCGTTTTGACCGCGAACGCCACGCTGTAGTGTCCGACGAACATTCTTTTGATTTGCTCGAGTCCGACGTTCCGCCGCAAGGCTTAACTCCGGCCATTCTTAATTCTTAATTCTTACTTGATATTGCTTCCTTCTTAAATCTTACTTCTACTTTTCCTAGACCTTACGACCGCAACTAGCCGAGTTGAAAATGTAAAATGGCCTGCTCGCGGGGGCTTTCGGTGTTTAGACGTGACCCCACGCTCTCTTTCCGAGCAGCATTAACACCAATATCTGCACCGCCACCTATCGCGGCGCTGAAGCCATCTCTGAATTAATTGGCCGGTGCGACCGAAGCCGCAAAGAGCTCGCCTGGGCCACCGGCGCTTCGCGGATCCACCCACATGCTGAGCCACCCTTCAGCCTTCCACGTGAAAGACCAGTAATCGCCGCCATCCGGGAAACGTCTTGCGAAGGGATCATGCGAAGT
>JBKOXU010000035.1:0-6190 GCA_046725095.1 Verrucomicrobiota bacterium | reverse complement strand
ACGAGGCATCACGTTTACGAGATTCGGCCACGCGGCGAAAAGCACAGCGTTGATCTAATCTCCGATGTGCTGCATTCGGTCGCCTGTGGTACGGCAAGCCAAAGGCAATCCCTAATGCAATCTATCACGCCAAGTTTGACAGCCGTGACCACGTTGTTTCACATCAGGTCCACACGCTCGATCAAGCAGGAGCTGCTTCGGCCGCTCCCGCCGGGCTTCGCCGCTATAAACAACCTTGTCGCGGTAGCGAAAGGCTTGCGCTTGGCGAACTGAAAAATTGTCTTGGCAGGGTTATGAATAATTGCTAACAACCGTTAATAATTCGTCTTTTTCTATGTATCCAAGACTTCTTATGATGATGGGCCCTCTGATCAACGAACGTGTTCTCGTATCGGCGATCGTGGGCGTTTGTGCCGTAGTGTTTATTTTGCGCGCAATCAAGAGCATCAAAGACCGGCGTGATAGCAATCGGATTTATGAATTTCTTCGCCGGTGTGCTAAAGATGGGCAGTACAGGTTTCGGAGCTCGGAAGCGATTTCTACCGTAACCAGGCTACGCGAATCCCGGATCGCAGACTTGTGCAGCAAGCACGGCCACATCGAACGTAAGGAAGGGCAGCGTCATACGTGGCGTGTCGTAAATTGAGAGCTCGGCACGAAGCCACCCATCTGGCACAGTCCAGCCTGACGCACTAGAGGTCGGCAGTTTCAGGCGTTCACATAATGCTGTGATCCGGGTCTACGATGAAGCTGGCAATGTGACTCAGACACACGAGCACGTTGGCCATTTTCAGGAGAATCGGTTCTTGTGGCCGCGGCACCGAGTCGAGTAATCCCATACGTTTTGCTGTTCTAGTGGCTTATTGGTTCGGAGCTAAGATCAAAAGAAACTGTCTATGGACATGGTAGCTTAAGTTGAAACGGCACGTTGACGCTCCTCTTTTGGCGTTCGTTTGTGCGCGATCTATCCTAGCTGTTCAAGTCTGCAAACCAGGGTTCGTCCGCATTTCGAGGCACGGAGCGGATGAATATTCTTGACTCTATACGCATAATCTGACCAAAATCATCGCCTATGAAACGTTCCCAATTCAGTCGCCTTGGAGCCGCAGTCTCGCTTTTCTCTCTTTCGCTTCTTCCTTCCGCGCATGCAGCCGGCAGCGCGAGCTGGAATCTCAACCCAACCAACAATACCTGGTATAGCGCGTCGAACTGGACGCCCGCCACGGTTCCCAACACCATCTCCGACACCGCGACGTTTGGAGTCTCTAATGTCACGGCGATTTACTATGCGCCGGGGGGCTTGCTCACAAACCTTGGAACGTTTGCCTTTAACCCGGGCGCGAGCGCCTACTCGATCAACTTTGCCAATAATCTCTACCCGGCAATGATCGGGGCGGGCGTAATGAACAACTCCGGCATTCTGCAAGCTTTTAGCATCCCTGCTTCGGGCGAGTTCCGCGACCAAGACGAGACTAATAACATGGTCTCCTTTATTAACAGCGCCACAGCTGGCACCCTCACGCAGTGGACAGTCGGAGGCAGCTATACCGGCGCCTACCGCCCAGGCGAGCTCATTCTTAATGACACCGCCACCGCAGTGATCGCAACTTTGATCGTCGCCCCGGGCGGCTCCGACATAGGGGGCGAGGACGGAGACGGCTACGGCGGCATCCTCGACTTCAGGGGTTCGAGCACAGCCGACCAGTCCACCATCAATGTGAACGGAGGCGCGGCCGGTGCGGACTATGGGAGCCCGCCTAACGTGTTTTTCACAGACAATGCGACGGCGGCCAATGCGACCATCACTACGACTGGCGGGACAATCCCGCTCGGTTATGGCGGCGTTCTTGACTTCTTCAGCAACTCGACCGCGGCTACCGCCACCATTACCAACCAGGGTGGAGCGGTCAGCGGCGCGCGCCCCGGTCAAACGACCTTTTTGGACACCGCGACGGCGGGTAATGCCATTGTCATCGCCAACGCAGGCACTAACGGAGCCAGTGGCGGCCTTGTGAGGTTCTTGGACAACGCTACCGGCGGCACGGCGCGATGCGAGCTGTTTGGTAATGGCACGCTCGACATTGGCTTCCACCTCGCCCCAGGTGTCACGGTCGGTTCGCTCGAAGGAGACGGGTCAGCATTACTTGGCGCGAATGACCTTACAATCGGAAGTAACAACCTCAGCACCACTTTTGGCGGAATCATTCAGAACAGCGGATCGGTAACCAAGATCGGCACCGGTAAATTGACTTTCTCTGGCGCGAATACCTACACCGGCGGTACGATGGTTAATGCTGGTAATCTTCTTGTCGCTAACCGGCTCGGCTCCGCTACGGGCACAGGGTCCGTGGAGGTGAACGCTGGCAAGCTAGGCGGCACCGGCAGAATAGCAGGCAGTGTCACGATCGGAACAGGAAGCGGTCCGGGAGCATTCCTGACACCTGGAACAAACCCGAACATTCCGGCTACTCTTACGATCGGCAAGAAGGTCAGATTCAAAGCCGACGGGACCTTTCATTTTGGATACAAAAGCAGTAACGCCACAGCGGATAAGATTGTTGTACGCGGGGTGGCGATTGAAAGCGGCGCGCAATTCTTCTTTGGCCCGATTGGCTCAGGCACGTTGACAGTTGGCACTGTTTTCACAGCGATCGACAATACCGCGGCGACGCCGATTGCTGGAACGTTCGCTAATGTTCCCGACGGCTCAGTTATCACGATCGGCAACAACACCTTCCAAGCCAACTACGAAGGCGGTGACGGCAATGAACTGACGTTGACGGTTGTCCCGTAAGCGTCGTTGCGCGGGCCTGACTGCTCAGCGGTTAGAGCAGACCAAATGCTTTCGGGGTTGGCCACGAGCGATTTGCTGTGTTTTAATTCCTGGTTGCGCGGGCCTGTAGCTCAGCGGTTAGAGCAGGGGACTCATAATCCCTTGGTCCCAGGTTCGAATCCTGGCGGGCCCAGCTCCGAAAGCTTTCGGGGCTGTCGCGCCGTAGTCCCGCCGTAGGGGATGAAGGCGAACTCTTTTCGCCTTGCGACGATTCCGCAGCTAGCTGCGACTCGGCGAAGCGAAATTTCATTTTCGATTTTTGATTTTTGATTTGCGATTATCGATGTCGTGCAACGAGTCGCGCGTATCGGTTTGGCTATCATCGAGATTACGACGTTCAGCGCGCTGATTCTGGCGGCGCGGGGCGCGAATTATCGGGACGTATTCGTCGCCGGGAACATCTATTTCACGGATGCAGACTGCTATGCTCGAATGACACGCGCGCGGATGTGCCAGAAAACACCGGGGCTAATCCTGCGTCATCACGATTTCGAAAATTTTCCCGTCGGAACGAGTCCGCACACGACTGCGCCGCTCGATTACGTTATTCTCGCGTTGTCGATCCTGCTGAAACCTTTTACGGCGCACGCATTGGATCTGGCTGGCGCCCTTATTTCGCCACTGCTCGCTCTCCTGGGAGGTTGGTTTCTATGGTGGTGGTCACGACGAATGAACTTCCGCTACGGTTGGGTAATGCTGATTTTGTATGCGATCAGTCCGATTCTTGTTCACGGAGCCGAGCTTGGCCGACCTGATCATCAATCCTTGCTGATGCTGCTCGTGATGATTGCGATTTGCGCGGAATGGCGTTTGCGACACGATCCAACGGCAGGATGGAGCGCGTTGAGTGGAATCGCGTGGGGCCTGGCAATCTGGATATCTGCTTACGAACCGCTCTTCCTATTCGTGCTGGTGATCGTGCTCTTGCTCGTGCTCGACATGCTGAAAGATCGCCGCTCGTTCCTGGCGAAATATCGGCGCCCTGGCTGGATTTGCTTTGCGTTGATTATCGCGATCGCGCTCCTGATTGAACGGCGCATTCCATCGTTCTCGATCTTTGATTCCAGCGAGATTTTCAAAAACTGGTCGCGCAGCATCGGCGAACTTGCACATGTCTGGCCGACAAATCCGATCTGGTTGCGTTGGGTTGGTTACTTTCTTTTAGTCGCACCATTTCTTATTTGGTCTGGGCTATGGGAGAGCAAGCGTAAGAGCGAACCATCGCTGGTTTTCATCTTCGTTATCCTCGTGGCCACCTATCTCCTCACGATTTGGCAGGCGCGCTGGGCGTATTTTTTCGTTTTGATCTTTGCAATTGCGCTTCCGGCTTTGCTCGAGCCAATCAAATCGCGCGCGGCGGTTTCGATTGCTTTTATATTGTCGATCTTTCCGATCTTGGGTGACTGGGACGCGCGCCTCTGGCCCGATGAGACCGAGTTCGCTCGCCGAGTCGAACGGCGAAACGAATCGATCCAGTTGCGCGATCTGGCAATTAATTTGCGATCGCCCGAGACGCGCGCGTTCCTTGCGCCGTGGTGGCTTTCGCCGGCGATTGCCTATTGGTCGGGGCAACCTGGCGTGGCTGGAACCTCCCACGAGAGCCTGGAGGGAATCGAGCAGAGTGCGCGTTTTTTTCTCAGTCAGGATTGGCAAACGGCACGCAAAATTCTGGAGGATCGTCAGGTGGCGTGGGTTATAGCCTACGATTTCGAACGCCTGGCGCGGAATTCCTCCGCAATTCTAGGTTTGAGAGTACCTCAGTATCCGCTTTGCGTGGTCCTCGATAGGACACCGGCGCAGGTGCCGCCGGTCTTTATCTTTTCGGCCCAGAACGGGGTGGGCAAGCTTTACCGGGCCGTTGAACGGTAAAAAAATGCCTGTCTCTCCGTGAGAATACGTTGACAGTGTGGATGGAGTATCACAATAATAGCCAATGCTGAAAAGATTCATCCCGCAAAAACCGATGTCATCGATCCCGGAACGGTCGCCAAACTCGGAGGCGGATGAAGATAACCGCGTCGCTGACCGCGACGAATCAAGACCATCACCACCAACAACTAACCATCAAAAAATTATGGCTGAACACTCTGGCAAAGATGTCCTCTCGAGTGACGTCGAGATCAAGGGCTCAATAAAGTTTCAAAAAGAACTTCTCATCGACGGGAAGGTCGAAGGCGAAATCAATTCAGACGGCGTCTTAACGATCGGCGAGAACGCTGACATTCGCGGCGAAATAAAAACGAAATCGATCACGGTATTCGGGAAGGTGCACGGCAATATTACGGTAGCCGAGCGCTGCGAACTAAAATCGAAGTGCACGTTGCAAGGAGATTTGAAAGCAGCGCGTCTCGTCATTGAAGAAGGAGCGACTTTTATCGGCAAATCGGAGGTCGCCAGCGGAACGATCCCTGCAAAGTCGACGTCCGGGCGCCCGGAAGTTGTGCGGCACGACGAACCGATCAAGGCTGCCTTTGGAGGGCGCGGATAAGCGAAAGGGTATGGCTTAGCAACCAGTGGCCGACACGTCGCCTGCCAAGATCAGTGTGGAATGCCCGCACTGTGGCTTTAAGCAGGTGGAGTATGCGGCAGCCAAAAGCTCGATCTGTCGTCAGTGCGGTCGTTACTTTTCTCCATTTGCACCCAAAACGGGCCTGAAGCTGCGTGTAAAAGAAGACGCGCCCACGCCGAAAAATTCCTCCTTCCTTCACAGGTTTGAAGGTTTTTGGAAACGACGACGCAGCTCGGTTATCGAGTGTTTCGAATGTAAGCGCAAACAGCAGGTCTGCGGCACGGCGACGTCGACAATCTGCCCCGGATGCAGCGCGCATATCGATCTCCGCGATTACAAGATCACCAGCGGATTCAGCCGAACGATTCGAACCCGTGGCGACGTGCATCTCACAGCGAAAGGCGACCTGGGCAGCAGTAGCGTAAATTGTCGATCAGCCCTGATAGAAGGCCAGCTGCGTGGCAACCTGCATTGCGATACGGCGACAATTAATTTTTCAGGAAGGATTCCAGGACGACTCAGCGGTCGACACCTAATCGTTGATCGTAAGGCTGACATTCATTGCTTCCGGCAGGTCCGAGTTGAAACTATCGAAATCAAGGGAAAGATGTCAGGTGAAATCATTGCCCAAATGGTTACGGTTCACAAGAAGGGCTCACTCGAAGGAAAAGTTACCGCCAGAGCAATCTCGGTTGAAAAGGGCGGAATGTTTTCCGGCGAGTTGGTCATCGGCCAGGCCAATCTGATACAGGGGGAATTATTGCCAGAACAAAAACCGACGGCGCCGAGCAGACCGGATGTTGATACTTCCGGAACGGCACCTCAACCTTTGCCGGCGACTTAACGAT
>JBKOXU010000072.1:0-12368 GCA_046725095.1 Verrucomicrobiota bacterium | reverse complement strand
GGCCTTTCACGCGGCCCGAGCCGGGCTGCGACCGGCCCGACATTAATGTCTTGCCTTTTGTCTTGACATGTTCTGAGCTTTTTCCAAAACCCGTCACATCGAACCTGAATCAGGCACGGGAGTTTCCTCCCGGTCGCTTCTGCGCCCGTTTCAGGGCTGCAATTACAAAGCAAGGATCGGGAGCAGAAAGAAGATTGTATGTTTCAGTCGACTCAGTTCGCAAAGTCAATTCCGTTGGTCAAAGATTCGCTTAGTCGGCCACCTTTGCGAGGCGGTTTCCTTCTCATTGCTCTTGCGGGCGCGCTGTTTGCGCTTTCGCCGCAAGCGCGAGCGGTTTGTCGAGAAGGCTGCGACATCGGCCAAACCAACACGTTCCTAGGTGATGACGCGCTCGTAAGCAATACCTTAGGAAATTCGAACACCGCCGTCGGTTGGGTAGCCCTTCAAAGCAATACCGAAGGAGACTTAAACACGGCCATTGGAGCTGACGCGCTCCAAGCCAATACATTGGGCGATTCCAACACCGCAGTCGGGGTGCTCGCCTTACATTTAAACACAGGCGGCTCCGGGAACACCGCGATTGGAAACGCAACGCTCTTGTTCAGCAGCACCGGTTCAGCGAACACCGCCGTTGGCGATACAGCTTTGGAAGACCTTAGGACTGGCGATGTCAACACGGCAGTGGGTGCTGCGGCGATGGCCCGCACTACAACCGGAAGTGGAAATACGGCCATCGATGGCCTCATATTCCTCGAGATTGGCAATGATAATATCGCCGTGGGAAGGGGTGCTGGTGATCTTCTTACCCACGGTGACAACAATATCTACATCGGCAATCCTGGGGCTGCGGGGGGCGAGTCGGGCAAAATCCGCATCGGCACCGTAGGGACACAGAACGCCACGTTTATCGCCGGCATTAGCGGAACCACCGTCGGGGGAGGCGTAGGGGTGATTATAAATTCCAACGGTAAGCTGGGTACCATAGTTTCCTCGGAGCGATTCAAGGACGCAATCAAGCCGATGGACAAGGCCAGCGAAGCGATCCTTGCACTGAAACCAGTGACTTTCCGCTACAAGAAAGAGCTTGATCCCGAGGGCATCCCGCAGTTTGGCTTGGTCGCCGAGCAGGTGGAAAAGGTGAATCCCGATCTCGTAGCCCGTGACGAGCAAGGAAAACCTTACACCGTGCGCTACGAAGCAGTGAACGCGATGTTGCTCAACGAGTTCCTCAAAGAGCACCGCAAGGTCGAGGAGCAACAAGGAAAGATCAGCGACTTGAAGGCGGCACTCGCGCAACAGGGCAGGGACTTGGCATCTGCGATCGCCAGGCAACAGGAGGAAATCAGAGTGCTCAGCGCCAGCCTGCAAAAAATGAGTAACCAACTCAAGCTAATGAATGCCAGCTCGCGAATGGTGGCGAACGACCAATAGCAAACTGCAGTCAATTTTTGATTGACAGCAACGAGTGCACTTAGTGAAATGCACATGAAAGATCTGGATCTGGGGCGACGCTTCGCCCGGAGTTTCGCATCCTCTTTCGGATGTGTCAGTAGAAGGCTCACAACTTCCAACCACGAACTCTATGAACAAATTGCTTCCTCGTTACACGAAGCTTCCGCTTATCACGATGCTGCTGCCTTTATTGTTGGGCGTAGCCATAATACTGGTGGAGCCTTGTGCCGCCGATCCGTTTCAATTCGAACCGACCGGCAGCCTTAGCACCGAGCGCTCTGATCATAGCGCGACATTGCTTGCTAATGGGAAGGTGCTGGTCGCGGGTGGCTCGAATTTAGCGGGCAAACTTTCCAGCGCGGAAGTCTATGATCCTGCGACTGGCATCTGGAGCGCCACCGGCAGTCTTGCCACGCCGCGCAGTCAACACGTGGCAATTATGTTGCACAACGGAAAGGTCCTCGTGGTCGGAGGCGCAGGCGCCAACAATAGTACACTGGCCAGCGCAGAACTCTATGACCCAGCGAGCGGCACCTGGACGAGTGCAGGTGGCCTGAGCGTCGGCCGCCGTATTCCCACGGCAACATTGTTGAAGAACGGCAACGTGCTGGTAACTGGCGGCCTTGGCAGCAATGGCCGCGCTGTCGCGAATGCCGACCTATACAATCCGGCCACCGGGACCTGGACATCTACCGACAGTCTAATCGGAGCTCGTGCTGGTCACACCGCTACCCTGCTGCCCGACGGAAGGGTGCTGGTCGCAGGAGGCGGAGAGCTCGGCGCTTTTGATAATGTGGCCGAGCTTTACAATCCGGCGGCCGGCAATTGGAGGCGGACCGGGAACATGACCACCCCGCGCATTTTTCACACGGCGACCTTGCTGCCGAATGGCAAGGTGCTGGTCGCGGGCACATTTGACCTTGGCGACCTCGCGGAGCTTTACGATCCGGACAGTGGCACCTGGGTGCAAACTGGCCGCATGTCCAGAAAGAGAAAGGAGCATACCTCGACTTTGTTGCCCGACGGCAAGATTCTCGTCGCGGGAGGTGTCGGCGCCGGCACCGTCGCGGAACTCTACGACCCGGCGAGCGGCACCTGGTCGAACACGGGCAGTCTCGGCACCAAGCGTTTTCTCCACACCGCCACGTTGCTGTCTAACGGCAAAGTGCTCCTCGCTGGGGGGTACAACACCACCAATCGCTACCTCGCCAGCGCGGAACTCTACGACTCGGCAAATGGCACTTGGCAGGAAACTGGCAGCATGGCGCAGGGACGCGATCATGCTCGGGCAACCTTGCTGCCTGATGGACAGGTGCTCGTGGCAGGCGGTCAGTTTAGTGTCGCTCTCGCCGAGGCGGAATTATACGATAGATCAACTGGGACCTGGACAGTTACCGGTAGCCTCACCCTCCCGCGTTACGATCACTCTCTAACTCTGTTGGGCAATGGCAAAGTGATCGCCGCCGGTGGCTTTGGCGCCAACACTAGTGCGGAACTCTACGATCCAGTAACCGGCACTTGGACGCCTACTGACAGAATGAGGGTAGCACGCCATGGGCACCAGGCGACGTTGCTGGCCGATGGACGGGTGTTGGTGAGCGGCGGAGGCGGTAGAAGCAACAGCGCTTTGGCCGAAACGTATGATCCGATCAGCGGCACCTGGACGCCTGCCGGCAATATGATCGAGCCGCGGCTAGACCACACCGCCACGTTGTTATCAGACGGCAAGGTATTGATCGCAGGCGGCACTGCCAGCCACGGTCCTCTCGCGAGCGCGGAGCTTTTCGACCCAGCGAGCGGTACTTGGACGCTGACCGGCAGCCTTAACGTGGCACGGACCATCCATACGGCCACTTTGTTACCCACCGGTAGAGTATTAGTGGCGGGGGGTGCGACTGCTAATTTGGATAACGCGAGCGCAGAACTCTACGATCCGGCGACTGGCACCTGGTCTATGGCCGGGAGTTTGTCCCAGCCCCGCCATTCTCACAGGGCGACGTTGCTGCCGAACGGCCAGGTGCTCGTAACTGGTGGCATTGACAGCGACGCTCTCGCGAGCTGCGAACTTTACGACCCAGCCAGCGGAGATTGGACCACCACGAGCGACTTCGCCGTTGCCCGCTGGGCTCACACGGCGACGTTGCTGACGACCGGTGAGGTGCTCATCGCAGGCGGCCTCCCGCTGTGCTGCTTCGGCGGTACAGCAACGGCAGAAGTTTATAATGTCGGCTTGGGCTTCAGCAGCAACTGGCAGCCTGAGATCAGCGCCGCGACAGTTGTCGCCAGCAACCGCCTCTGGCTCATCGGTTCGCGGTTTCAAGGCATCTCCCAGGCATCGGGCGGAAATTTCCAGGATTCATCGACTAACTACCCAATCGTTCAGTTACGCAGCATCGACAATAATGAAGTGACTTTCCTGCTCGCCGATCCGGTGCGCGGCTGGGCGGATGGAAACTTTCTCTCTAGCCCGCTAAGAGATTTTCCTTCCGGCCCGGCTTTGGTGACTGTCTTTACCAACGGCATTCCAAGCACCGCAAAGTATTTGCTAGTAGGGCAACGCGTTCAGGAGTGAGGTTCGATGCCTCGCGCCACCGTGCTGGTCGAAAGAGTTGTAAAATCAAAGATCTCTTTTGTCGCATCGACAGTTTTTTTCTTGCCAGGGTGGCGAGATTTCTTGCAAGATTTCTAGAACCAAGGCCTGGATCCGGGAGAGGGCGCTTCTCCCGACAGCTTTTTTCCCTCGTTCAGACCTGCAGTCGCAGAATTAACTCTTCGGGAGAACAGAAAGGTTTGTTTATGAACATGAAAACTTCAGCCAGAATAGATTCGATAAACCTGTCGCCTGTGCGGCTTGCGTTCCTTCTCATTCCATTCGTGCTCGCCTGCTTTGGGCTTTCGCCGCAAGCGCGAGCCGTTTGCCAAGAAGGCTGCTTAACGGACAACAACACCCTCCTCGGTGACGATGCGCTTTTAAACAATACCGGCAGCAACAACACGGCTGTCGGTTTTAACGCGCTTTTAAGCAACACAACTGGCAGCCACAATACGGCCAACGGTTTTGTTGCGCTCTATAGCAACACAATCGGCTTCTCCAACACAGCCACTGGTGAGGTGGCGCTCTACACCAACACAACCGGCTATCAAAACACGGCCACCGGTACTACAGCGCTCGCAAGCAACACAACTGGCATCAATAACACGGCCAACGGTTTTGAGGCGCTCTATGCCAACACTGGCAACGACAACACGGCCACCGGTGCTTACGCGCTCTTGAGCACCACAACCGGCATCGGCAACACGGCCGAGGGTGTTGATGCTCTCCATCGCAACCTGATCGGCAACTACAACACCGCCAGCGGTCACGGCGCGCTCTATAGGAACAAGACAGGGAGTAATAACACCGCTGACGGCCAGAACGCTCTCCGCAACACGACCGGCAACAGCAACATCGCATTAGGCTCTTACGCCGGTTTCAACCTCACGACCGGTAGCAACAATATCGATATTTTCGACCGAGGTGTTGCTGGGGACGCCAACACCATTCGCATCGGTACGCAAGGAACCCAGACAACGACATTCATCGCTGGCATTAGCGGGGCAACCGTTCCAACAGGTGTGGCAGTTATCGTAGACGCTAACGGTCATCTCGGCACGACGACTTCCTCGGCGCGTTTCAAGGAAGCGATTAAACCAATGGACAAAGCGAGCGAAGCAATCCTTGAACTGAAACCGGTTACCTTCCGTTACAAGAAGGAGCTTGATCCAGAAGCCATCCCGCAGTTTGGCCTCGTGGCCGAGCAAGTTGAAAAGGTGAATCCTGATCTCGTGGCCCGCGATGATGATGGCAAGCCTTACACCGTTCGCTACGAAGCAGTGAACGCGATGTTGCTGAATGAGTTTCTTAAAGAACATCAACGAAACGAGGCGCAGCAGAAGCAGATTGAGGCGATCACAGCAATGGTGAAAGAACAGGCCGCGCAAATCCAGCAAGTGAACGCGCGTCTGGCGACGATCCAGCCGGTGAGACGGCTAGTGAATAACGAGTAGCCTGTTACATCTTACGCGCGCGGGCGAACGATCTTTGTTGCGGATGCACACCGCGACGGAAACGTTTCATGGTGCGGGCGGATGAAAAGCTGACGGCTTTTCTGGAACTGGAAGCGGCGATACCCGCTTGTCACGATTGTGCTTGACGAGCAGCTGAGATTTTTTCCAGACTGGCGCCGTCAAACGGATCTGAATCAGGCGGAGGACACTTCCCCGCTAGGTTCTTCGCCCCTTCCGGACCCGCGAATCACAGAATCAACTTAGCGGGGAAGAAGAAAGGAAGAACCATGAATCCGCTGGCTCAATCCAAAAACACAACAATTCTGCCACTTCTCATCGCACTGCTCGCTCCCGCAACCGTTTTGGCGCAGACCTATCCGCCCCCGATTCGGACGCCACAGGGTCAAATGCTCTTGGGTCCTCTCACCCTTCCCGCGGGTGGAGCGAGCGATTCGACCAGCCCGGCGAGCTTTCAGATCGTCGATCAACTCGCTCATCAGGACGACTTTTGGTCGAATATGCTGGTCGGCGATGCCAATCACAATCGCCGGCAAGAGATCGTTCTTCGCTCGAAGGCCGTAGACGGTGGCCGGAGTAAGTTCGTCTTCTTCGCGGACGACGGAAACGGTCATTTCGATCCGGTTTGGTCGATCCACGAGCCCGACGGCGGCCTGCTCGCCATGGGCGACATCGACGGCGACGGCCTGACCGATCTCTTCACTGAAAGGGTCTTAGGCATCTGCAATCATGAATTCGTGCGGTATGAAGCGTCCTCACCTTCAGGGTTTCCCGATCACATCGTTTGGACGGGACAGAAAGAAGGCAACGTCATCGACTTCAACGCGACGATCGCCGATGTCGACGGCGACGGAATTCTCGAGCTCGTGACGAGCGACAACAACTTCAACTGCCTTCCTACGTCATTGAAAGTTTTCGAATCCGCGCCGAACGATCAGATGAATTTGATTTTCAATTACGTAGGCGCGGGCCTCCCTGATCTGGGTAATCCCGTAGTCGCCGATTTCGATCTCGACGGACGCAACGAAATCGTCGTCGCCGAGGGACAAGGGGGAGACATCCTCGTCTTCGAAGGCGTGGGCAACGACTCGATTGTTTTTTCGGGCATGCTTTCGCATTCGCTTTTTAACGCCTATCAAGTCGCCCTTGTCGACATGCAGACCCCCGAAGGGCGACCGATAGTCGTGCTCGCCGGGCAGGTCGGCAGTCTCGACTATCGCGCGCGCTCCTACGAGATGCTGTCCGACAACGTCCTCACGCAGACGAGCGAAACGCTCGTTCCGAACAATTGCGGTGCCTCGATTCCACAGATTGCCGCCGCAGATCTCTTCGGCACGCGGAGACAGGAGATCATCCTCGACCGGCTCTGCGACCCAGTGCCGATCTATACCGTTGGCTCGGGCGGCGCGCTAACGCTTTACGAGACCCAATCGATTGTCGAGAGCCTCGAAGTCATCGGCACGCGCAAGACGCCGGTTCACTCGGGCGCCATCGCCATAGGGACCTCCGCCACTTCGTCCAATCCCAAAGGAAAAACTCTCGTTCTCGAGCTCCAGTAAACAGAAAGGAACTTGGATTCGGCGCGGAAATTGGTATCAGCACTGACAAGCTTCACGCGCGTGGGCCGATGGCACTCGAAGAGCTAACGACTTATAAGTACGTCATCCGCGGCGAGGGCCAGATTCGAGAATAAGCAATCCATTTCTCTTACCGTCCGAATCCTCATTTCGCACCGTGGAGAAAGCGGATGTCGCCCTCCGAAGCGATCTCTTTGAGGACCGGAGAATTTAATATTCCTATCTTGACAAGTCGGCGAGATTTTTGGCAATGCTTCTAAAAACCAAGGCCTGAATCCGGGAGAGGGCGCTTCTCCCGACAGCTTCTTCCCTCTTTCAGACCTGCAGTGGCAGAATTAGCCAATCGGGGAATGGAAAGGTTTGTTTCATGAAAACGAAAACTTCACTCACAAGAAATTCGATGAACCGCTCGTCCCGCCACTGCGGGACGGCCGCGGGACTTCTCATCGCACTAACACTCGGCTGCTTTGGGCTTGTGCCGCAAGCGCGAGCCGTTTGCCAAGGAGGCTGCGACACCACCTACCATAACACGTTCCTGGGTGATGACGCGCTCATTTCGAACACCACCGGCGTCTTCAACACGGCCACCGGTTTCAATGCGCTCCTTAGCAACAGAGAGGGCTTCAACAACACGGCGACCGGTGCGTTTGCGCTCGACTTGAACACCACCGGCTTCTTCAACACGGCCACCGGTAGTGGTGCGCTTTTTAGCAACACCACCGGCAACAGCAACACGGCCAACGGTGAAAGTGCGCTCTATTTCAACACAACCGGCTTCTTCAACACGGCCAGTGGTTTTAGCGCACTCCATAGCAACACAACCGGCAGCGAGAACACGGCCACCGGGAATGCTGCGCTCTACCGCAACACAACCGGCAGCAACAACACAGCAATTGGTCAGTTCGCTCTCCACAGCAACACGACCGGCAACTTCAACATCGCAATAGGCTCTCAAGCCGGGGTAAATCTCACCACGGGCAAGAACAATATCGCTATTTTTGATCGGGGTGTTGCTGGCGAGGCCAACACCATCCGCATTGGTAAGCAAGGAATCCAGAGAACCACATTTATCGCGGGGATTAGTGGGGCCACCGTTCCAACAGGCGTAGCCGTTATCGTAGACGCCAACGGTCATCTTGGCACAACCACATCGTCGGAGCATTTCAAGGAAGCAATCAAACCAATGGACAAAGCGAGCGAAGCGGTCCTTGCACTCAAGCCAGTGACTTTTCGTTACAAGAAAGACTTAGACCCGAAGGCGCTCCCGCAGTTCGGCCTGGTAGCCGAAGAAGTGGAAAAGGTGAATCCGGCCCTCGTGGCTCGCGACGACCAAGGGAAGGTCTATACCGTACGCTACGAAGCAGTGAACGCGATGTTGCTCAACGAGTTCCTCAAAGAACACCGCAAAGTGGCTGAACAAAGCACCGAGATCGCGCTGTTGAAGTCCGCAATCGCCGAGCAACGCCAACGATTTGAGTCCATGACCGCGCAACAAGAGAAAGCAATCGCAGCGCTTGCTGCTGACTTACAAAAAGTAAACGAACGGCTCGAAAGCGGTCCGCCCGCTGCGCGAATGGTGACGAACAATTAACGAGAGACAATTCAAGTTATAAGAAAGGAGTAGTTCCAGATGAAACTTAAGTTCAGTATTATCACGATCGGCTGTGCGACGATCGGCTTGCTCCAAGTGGGTCGCGGCCAGTGTCCTGAGGTGTGCGAGGGCTTCAATACCGCCTTTGGTGTGTCGCTCCCCAATAACACCGGCGTGGAAAACACGGTGATGGGTACATCGGCGTTTGTCCTCAATCAGACCGGGTCGCAGAACGTTGTCGTTGGCGCGTTTGCGGCGTATCGTTTAAATGGCAGCAACAACGTGGCCATCGGCGATAAAGCGCTCACCAGCGACCCTGAAGGCGACAAGAACACCGCCGTCGGATATGCCGCTTTGAACAATTGCACCGGCGATAACAATATCGGCATCGGCGTAGTGGGCGGAACCAAATTAAGGACCGGAAGCCATAACATCGATATCGGCAATCAAGGTGCGGCCCATGATGACAGCACTATTCGCATCGGCAACATTCAGCAGCGTATCTTTGTGGCCGGTATCAGCGGCGTGACCGTAGCCGATGGGACCAGCGTCGTGGTGAATAACGAAGGCCAACTTGGCATCCTAAGTTCTTCGAGGCGCGACAAGGAGAATATCCACGCGATGGAGAAGGCGAGCGAAGCCATCCTTGCGCTACGACCGGTCACCTTTCGTTACAAGCATGAGCTTGACCCAAATGGCATCCGACAATTTGGCCTCGTAGCGGAGGAAGTCGAAAAGGCGAATCCCGATCTCGTAGCCCGTGACGAGCAAGGCAAACCTTACACGGTTCGCTACGAAGCGGTGAACGCGATGTTGCTCAACGAGTTCCTCAAAGAACACCGTAAGGTGGAATCGCTGGAGAAGGCCATGGCGGTGCAACAGAAGGAGAACGCGGCCATGCGAGCGATGCTCAAAGAGCAAGCGGCACAAATTCAGAAGGTGACCGCTCAGCTCGCCACAGCGAGTCCGCCCGGTGGCGGACTTGAAGCGACGGAATCTTCACCGCAAATCGTTCTCAACAATCAGTAAAGCGGAGGAGCCCGATAACCAGCGGCATTTGCAATGAGCCGTCACACTTCGCATCCGTGCCGGCTTTTTGTTTCGCATCGGTCAAATTTGCACGCCAGCAAGGAGCGTTTTCGACTTGCTCTGTGCGGCCGGCGTTGGTAGTGGCGTAACTCATGCTTTTTTCTATCGAGAGCCGCTTCCTGTCAAAAGCCGAGATAGACGAAACAGAGTTTTGTCGGATCGTAATTAGGTGATCATTATGGCGCTAGTGAAACCGATCGAATGGTGGTCTGGCTGGGCCGACTTTTTCGGTGTCACCGCCTTGATTCTAGCCGGGATTTTGGCCCTCGTGACGTTGCTTGGCTGGACGTTTTCGTGGAAGGCAGGAAGACTTAAGGATGATGCGCTGACAAGATACCAAGTGGAGGCGAAACAATCGATTGTAGAGGCAAACAAAGCTGCATCGATCGCGAACCAGCAGGCAGCCGCGGCAAACCTGGAGCTCGCCCGGCTACAGGCCAAGATGGTGCCGCGAAGACTCACCAAAGCGCAACAGGAGAGATTGGCTTCAGGAGTTAGGTTTTTAGCCCCGCAGTTAGCCAGCGTATGGTATGGCGCCGGAGACAAGGAGAGTGAGAACTTTTCGTGGGAGATCGCGTCCGCTTTGAATGCTGCTGGGTGGAGGGTGTTTTCTCCTGCCAGCATGGCGACGTTGGCTCAAAGCGGAAAGCCCTTCGGCACGATACCTCGCCTTCAGAGCGGGGTGGTCGTAAGTACTAACAAAGACGAACTTAGTATGAAGGCCGCAGACGCTCTTGTCCGAGAGTTATCAGCACTTGGTTTCGATGCGAGGAAGTCGGCAAACATCGGGAATGGCCCTGAGCCCATCGTTGTAGTAACCGTGCAAGCGAGGCCAGACGGTGCGCAGGGAGAGCTGAAGGTCAATGCTGCGAGAAAATAGATTTTCGACAACTTCAACAGGCGAATTGGTCATCGCCATCACAATTTTCATCTTGCTAAACTGGCGAGATTTCTGGCAAAACATATAGAAACCAAAGTCTGAATCCGGGAGAGGGCGCTTCTCCCGACAGCTTCTTTCCCTCGCTCAGACCTGCAGTCGCCCAATTAACCAAATCGGGGGAACAGAAAGGTTTGTTTTATGAAAACGACAACTCTCCCATTAAGAAATTTAATGAACCGCTCGCCTGTGCGCGCGTTCTTTCTCATTCCGTTCGCGCTCGCTTGCTTTGCGCTCTCGCCGCAAGCGCGAGCGGTTTGTCAACAAGGCTGCGACACTTTTGTTCTCAACAACACGTTCCTGGGTGAAGAGGCGTTCATTTCGAACACAACTGGCTTCTACAACACCGCAATTGGGGCTCTTGCGCTCCATGGCAACACACAGGGCGGCTTCAACACGGCCACCGGTGCTCAAGCGCTCGTGAACAACAGAACCGGCAATGACAACACGGCAATCGGTTTTAATGCGCTCTTTACCACCAGAACCGGTTTCAACAACACGGCCGTCGGGAAGCAAGCGCTTCAGGACAACACAACCGGCTTCAACAACACGGCAAACGGAAATGAAGCGCTTCTGGGCAACACAACCGGCAGCTTTAATACGGCCACGGGGGCGAGCGCGCTCCTACTCAACACCACCGGCAGCAACAACATCGCATTGGGCTTTCAGGCCGGCATGAATCGAACCACGGGGAGTAATAATATCGATATTGGCAACTCAGGTGTTGCCGCTGAGTCCAATACGATCCGCATCGGCACGAGCGGAAGACAAACTGGAATCTTAATCGCCGGGATTTCGGGGGTTACTGTGCCCGGAGGGGTAGGAGTAATCGTTGGTACTAACGGTCATCTCGGCACGACCACATCCTCTGCGCGTTTCAAGGACGCGATCAAGCCGATGGACAAGGCCAGTGAAGCGATTCTCGCGTTGAAACCCGTGATCTTCCGCTACAAGCACGATCTTGATCCTGCCGGAATCGCACAATTCGGTCTCGTGGCGGAGGAAGTGGAAAAGGTAAACCCCGCTCTGGTGGCTCGCGATGACCGAGGCAAGCCTTACACGGTCCGCTACGATGCGGTGAACGCCATGTTGCTCAACGAGTTCCTCAAAGAGCACCGCAAAGTTGAGCAGCTAAAGAAAGACTTTGAGTGCAAGATTGCGGCGCAGCAGAAGCAGATTGAGGCGCTCACCGCTGGCTTGAGAGAGCAGGCGGCACAAATTCAGAAGGTGAATGACCAGCTCGCCGCCACCCAGCTGGTGACCCGTCTCGCGACTAACGAGTAACGCGGAACTTCGAGGGAGAGGCACTGTCCCGAAGCCGTTCCAAGACACAGTGAGGAAGCCACAGCGGGCATCCCTCCAGGCCGCTGCGTCTCGGGGGACGATCGGACCAACTCCCGGAAACAAGCTATCTTTTCTCGAGTTACGGGATCGAGTGGCCCCTATTGGCCTGCACCGACTGCAGATCCGGCCTATCCACTATCCCGCTCAGATCGATATCGTCGCGGAAGTTGGCGGCAGTGACCGGTTGGCCTCGGTCGGCCCTAAGCTGTTGCAGGTCCGGTCTGTCCACGATGCGATTGGCGTTCACATCGGCCGTTAGGAAACCAAATGGAACGTCGCCATGTGGCTGGCCGTCGCCGTTGATGTTTTGCAC
>JBKOXU010000094.1:0-19259 GCA_046725095.1 Verrucomicrobiota bacterium | reverse complement strand
TGTCAAACTTGGCGTGATAGATTGCATTAGGGATTGCCTTTGGCTTGCCGTACCACAGGCGACCGAATGCAGCACATCGGAGATTAGATCAACGCTGTGCTTTTCGCCGCGTGGCCGAATCTCGTAAACGTGATGCCTCGTTCCGGTGATTTCATCGGAACGGTGAGCGTTGTATTTTGATCGTTACCCGTCAACAATGTAGGGGCACATACGCCGCGCGTACGACGCGATGATCGCCATCGGCAAACACCATCAGGTTTCCTCGGATCTGTTCTGACTCCCGTTTGAATGCGCTACCCTTTCGGATCATTGGGCTCTCAGAGCAAAATCCTAGATTATGACTCGCCTGCCCTAACCGCTGAGCTACAGGCTCGTGCAACCAGGAATTAAAACAGCAAGACGCTCGTGACCAATCCCGAAAGGTTTTGCGCTTGCTCTGACCGCCGTAGGATCTCGCGTGACCAACCGGAAAGCCCCGACGCCGCGTGAAATCCCAAGCTCACGCAAGGCTTCCCTCCTCGGAAAGTCCACGCGCGGCTGCCTATGAGCGTGCTCTCACCCTGATATATTTGCCCGCAAAATCAGAACGCGATAAACGGATCGGTCATTATGATTCGGACGGAAACGTTATCCAGCTGTGCGGGCAACTGCGGTGTTGTGGGACTTGTCTTATCGATATAGACCACGATGGCTGGTTGAGAATTGTCCTCAACCGCTCCCAGACCAACGCCCAGCACGGCTGGCTTTGACATTAAATCGTTCCGATTCTGTTCCAATATTCTGCTCGCGCGATCAAGCGCTTGTTGTGACAGGTGGAATGACTGCGCTGCCAAACCTGGCGAGGAGGGGCCCGTGCAATTCATACCGACGAAGCTTACGCCACTGAGCCCGGGCAGGGCACTTAATTTCATAAGCACTTCGCCGATCGGATTACCGATCGTGGTCGAACTGCTTCCGGCGAATAGAAGCGCGACGGGATGAGCACAGCTGCCATTATTCGTCAAGATGAGCGACCCAGAATCGCCACCCGCACTAAAGCTGCTGCTGTTGATGACGACCTGGTTTGTGTAGCTGACCGTGTATTTTCTGCCTTTGCCGCATTGGAGCTGATACTGCACGCTCACGCTGGTATTGATCGAGCCGATTGTTCCCGTCGTGTGCCCCGTGGTGCGTCCGCTTTTTTGCACCGCCATTCCTACTGATGGACTCACGGTCGTGGTACTAGGTATTCCACCTGTTCCGTTGAGGCCTTCAATGAAACCGGTGGCGTCCATCTGCCCGGCGCGCACGGCAGCGACAGCGCAATCGACGTTGCTGCCAAGCGTAGGTGCGGTCGTAAAATCCGCGACGATTGTTGCGACCTGACAGCCATTGTCGATCAGACCAGGTTGCGAAATATCTTCGCCGGCAGTTGCTTGGTCTTGCCTCGCGAGTACGTGGTTGTTGCTAAGGATGTATTGTGTGCCTCCGGCAGTTACCAATGCTCCGAGCGTACCACTGCAACAGAAAGCCCGGCTGCTATCATTGACGTTGCCGCCCGAAACACCGAAATGCATGTTCCTGTTTTGATACTGCGCCTGCGTAATCGCCGGCATGCAAACGAAGACGGCCGTGAGAATTGACAGTAGGGAAGAGATTTTGAGTTTCATAGTGCTCGCCGCTTTACCAAGAGGCGCGGAAAAACGTCAAGAAGTTTTTTTTGCGGTTGAGATCGGAAAGGCTGATAAAGATGTGGCTTGGTGAGGGCCGTGCCCGTCCGCCAACGCAACAACCGGCGATCTTTCTACAGTCTGTTCTACGGTCGGGGAAAACTTTGCTGCAAAACTGCGCAATTCTGCATAACGCGCTGCGAATACTGGATTCCCGGTGTGCCTTGCGGCTCCCACGGTGCGCGATACTGCGAAAACGAGCGCAAAAGCGCTTTCTCGAATTATGAATCCCCTAGCTTTAACCGCTGAGGTACAGGCCCGCGCAACCAGGAATTAAAACACAGCAAGCCACTCGTGACCAACCCCGAAAACCTTCGGGGCTGTTCTGCCGGATGCGCACCCCGTCACCTGAATTCAACGGGGATTCTAATTCTAGAAACAGTTCCGGGTTTAAATCGCCATTTTCGGAACGTACGGACGGCAGAGTCATCGAGTATTGGGTTTCCAGTGCTTTGTGCCATTGAAGCTCCAGTTACATTGCCGCTTCCCGGATCAACGTCCACGACGCAAACTCCGCTACCGGTGATGTGGCGCGTACGTGCCTCAGACGGGTACTCGGGCTTCGGCGCGTAAGTTGCCGCCCTCGACGACGAGATCGACGTCGTGCCTCCGGAGGAACCTGCGACCTGTGGCGTCGTGATTGCCGCAATTGACGCAATTTTCTGCCGCTTCGGTTGCCGCGGCGGAGGCGTCGTTTCTTCGACTTGCTCCGGTTTAATTTCTGGCGGCGACGGGGTACGTGCAGATTGTACGAGCGGCGCTGCAAACGACGGAGCATCGGTAGGTTGTTCAGGTGTCGATGCAGGCAATGGGGCAGGAGTAGGTTGTTCAGATGTCGATGCGGTGCCCGGTTTTATTTCTAGCGAGGGGAGAGGAGCAAGCTGTTGTTGAGCCGCCGAGCCAGCGCTAGGACTTTCCGAAGGTTTGGTTGCTGCTGCTCCTTCTGCGATCCGCCTTTGTAGAGAGGCGATCTCGGTTTGATTGGCCTCCAGTTTAGTTTCCAATTCCGCTTTCTCTTTCTGCAATTGCACGACTAGTGCTCCGGCCTTTGCGGCCTCTTTTTGTGCCTCGTAACCAGTGAGCAGCCCCAAAATCGCCGCGCTCACCAAGCATAGAACGGAAAGTCCCAAGAGAATGTTGGGCGTGACAGCAGAGATTGTGGATTTCGGGCGCAGCATACGCCGAGTTTGAAGATAGGGCAGGAAGAGCGATTCGCAACGCCGCGGCCCTTCCCCCACGTTGTCGAGGGAAGCGATCTGCGTCGAGAGCAAACGCTAGATCAAGAGCAAAACGCTAGATTATGAGTCCCCTGCTCTAACCGCTGAGCTACAGGCCCGCTTAACCAGGAATTAAAACACAGCAAGCAGCTCGTGACCAACCCCGAAAGCATTCGGGGTTGCCCAGTCGGTTCCTCCGAATCGAGCCGTTTGAGTTCGACGATTTTTGATGCAAGTCGGTGGGCGCGACAGCGTACAGATTTTACTGCGGAGCCAACGTTGAAACGCTTTCCTGAAGAAACGAATCGAGCATGTTCAGGTCGATCGGCTTGACCAAGTGATGTTTGAAGCCGGCCTCGTGACTTTTACGAATATCGTCTTCCATTCCGAAACCGGTAAGAGCAATTCCGAGGACTGGTCGCTCGGAGCGCAACGTTTTCATCAGATCGATGCCGCTGCCGTCAGGCAAGCCGAGATCGCTAATAAGTACGTCAAATTCCTGCTTCTTGCTCAAATCGCGCGCGGATTGCACGTCGCGAGCCGATTGCACATAATAGCCGCGACGACGAAGTAAATTCGTAAGGGATCGGTTCGTATCCTCGTGATCCTCGACGAGTAGAATTCGCATCGCCTGGCGTTGGGCGATTCGGGGTGAAATAGCTGGCACAGTCTGAGCGTCGACGATTTTGCTGGTGGCAAAAGTCAATGTGAATTTGGCGCCTTTGTTTCGGCCCGCGCTTTGCGCCGTAATCGTTCCGTTATGGGCCTCGACAAGCGTTTTACTGATAGCAAGCCCAAGCCCCAATCCCCCCAATTGCGGCAATCCGCCTTGTTCAAAAGCATCGAAAATTTTCGGTAACGACTCAGGATCAATTCCCATGCCGGTATCAGCAATTTCAACACGCAAGCGATTCTCGCGATCGTTGCTCGTGGAAATAGAAATCTGGCCGTCCCTGGGAGTAAACTTTACTGCGTTTTTAATGAGGTTCCAAAAGATCTGCTGGAGTCGGGCGGAGTCCGCTCGCAAATGAACTTTTTGGGCGGCGAAATCGAGCCGAAGCGCCAGATGCTTTTGCTCGATTTCCGCCTGGCAAATTTCGATGGCATTACGCAGCAGGGTATGAGCATCAACGACTTCGAAATTGAGTTGCACCTTGCCTTTGCTAACTCGTGTCAGATCTAGCAGATCATCGATGAGCCGGGCTTCCAACTCCACGTTGCGACGAATCATGTGCAGAGATTCATGAACACTTTCCGGCAAGCCCTGCTCACTCTCCAGCGCGAGAGCAGACGCGAGCACTGGTGTAAGCGGAGTGCGCAACTCGTGACTGAGCATGGCGAGAAATTGATCTTTCGCGAGATTAGAACGGGCTTTTTCCTGCAACTCCTCATTTGTTTTCTGTAATTCAGCCGCGAGCGACTGTGATTGCTTGAGCAGGTTTTCCGTTCGTGTGTTTGCTTCGATGGTGTGGAGTACAATGCCAATGCTCTCGGTCAATTGATCGAGAAACGCCTGATGAGTCGGGTTGAAGCGCTCGAGTGATGAGAGTTCCATGACCGCTTTCACTTCCCCTTCGAACAGGATCGGCAGAACAACGATGTTCATCGGACGTGATTCGCCTAGGCCCGAACTAACTCTCACATAGTCGCTGGGCACATCGGTTAGAAGAATGCGTTGTCTTTCCAGCGCTGCCTGCCCCACGAGACTCTCGCCCAATTTGAAATTGTTCTTCGCACCTTTTTGCTGGCGGTGTGCGTAGCTTGCCAGGAGCTTAAGTTCAGGCTCTTCCACGGAATTACTCATGATATAGAACGCACCGTGCTGCGCAGAGACGACCGGGGCCAGCTCTGACAAAATCAATTTACCAACGGTCAAAAGGTCTCGTTGTCCCTGTAGCATGCGCGAGAACTTCGCGAGGTTGGTCTTGAGCCAGTTCTGCTCCTCATTGCGCAGCGTCGTGTCTTTCAGATTGCGGATCATTTCGTTGATGTTGTCCTTCACGAATGCAACCTCGCCCTGTGCTTCTATCTGGATCGATCGCGTTAAATCGCCTTTCGTGACCGCCGTGGCGACATTGGCGATTGCGCGAAGCTGGGTCGTCAAATTCGCGGCCAGCCGATTCACATTGTCGGTCAAATCGCGCCACGTGCCGGCGGCGCCGGGCACGTTGGCCTGGCCGCCGAGCTTGCCTTCAACGCCGACTTCGCGGGCCACTGTAGTAACTTGATCGGCGAAAGTGGCGAGCGTGTCTGTCATGCTGTTAATCGTGTTGGCGAGCTCTGCGATTTCGCCTTTTGCTTCGACAAGGAGCTTGTGTTTCAGATCGCCGTTTGCGACTGCGGTAACAACCTTTGCAATGCCACGCACTTGGTTGGTGAGATTACCAGCCATGAAATTGACGCTGTCGGTCAAATCCTTCCACGTGCCGCCGACGCCTTTGACCATGGCTTGGCCGCCTAGTTTTCCCTCTGTGCCGACCTCGCGCGCTACGCGGGTCACTTCCGATGCGAAGGAGTTGAGCTGGTCCACCATGGTGTTGACGGTGTCCTTCAGCTCGAGAATCTCGCCCCTGACATCGACGGTAATTTTCTTCGAAAGATCGCCGCGGGCGACAGCCGTGGTTACGTCGGCAATATTTCGCACCTGAGCAGTGAGATTTCCGGCCATCGAATTCACTGAATCGGTCAAGTCTTTCCATGTGCCGGCAACGCCGCGCACGTCCGCTTGACCGCCCAGTCTTCCTTCGCTGCCCACCTCGCGCGCCACGCGCGTCACTTCAGATGCAAACGAGCGAAGTTGGTCAACCATAGTGTTGATGGTGTCTTTGAGTTGTAAGATCTCGCCGCGAACATCGACCGTGATTTTCTTTGACAAATCGCCATTTGCGACCGCAGTGGTGACCTCGGCAATGTTGCGCACTTGCGCCGTGAGGTTGCCCGCCATCGAATTCACTGACTCGGTCAAATCTTTCCACGTACCAGCGACACCTTTGACGTCGGCCTGACCACCGAGCTTCCCCTCCGTACCGACCTCTCGCGCCACCCGGGTCACCTCTGCTGCGAAAGAACTCAGCTGGCCGACCATCGTGTTAACCGTGTTCTTGAGCGCCGCAATCTCGCCCTTCACATCGACTGTGATTTTCTTGGATAAATCGCCATTGGCGACCGCAGTCGTGACAAGGGCAATGTTGCGGACTTGCGCGGTCAGGTTACCAGCCATGAAGTTCACTGAATCGGTCAAATCTTTCCACGTGCCCGAAACGCCCCGGACCTCAGCTTGGCCGCCGAGAATTCCTTCGGAACCCACTTCGCGTGCGACTCGCGTGACCTCCGAAGCAAACGAGCTAAGCCGATCAACGAGCGTGTTGATCGTCTTTTTCATCTCAAGAATCTCGCCCTTCACGTCGACCGTGATTTTTCTTGAGAGATCGCCATTGGCGATTGCAGTCGTGACTTCGGCGATATTGCGCACCTGCGCCGTGAGATTACCCGCCATCATATTCACATTGTCGGTCAGGTCCTTCCACGTGCCGGCCACGCCGCGCACGTCCGCCTGGCCACCAAGCCTACCTTCCGTGCCTACTTCACGAGCCACCCGCGTCACCTCGGCCGCGAACGAACTCAGCTGATCGACCATCGTGTTGATCGTGTTTTTTAGCTCTAAAATCTCGCCTTTCACGTTGACTGTAATTTTCTTTGAAAGGTCGCCATTCGCTACTGCGGTTGTTACCTCAGCAATGTTCCTCACCTGGCCGGTTAAGTTGCCGGCCATGAAATTGACGCTGTCGGTCAGATCCTTCCATGTGCCTGCGATGCCCTTAACGTCAGCCTGCCCACCCAATTTTCCTTCAGTGCCTACCTCGCGCGCCACGCGTGTCACTTCCGAAGCAAACGAACTGAGCTGATCAACCATCGTATTGATCGTGTTTTTCAGCTCGAGGATTTCACCCTTCACATCGACCGTGATCTTTTTCGATAGATCCCCCCTCGCGACGGCAGTCGTAACGGCGGCGATGTTGCGCACCTGTCCGGTCAGATTGCGCGCCATGAAATTAACTGAATCGGTCAGGTCCTTCCATGTGCCGGAGACGCCTGGCACGCGGGCCTGTCCGCCCAGAATTCCTTCCGAACCTACTTCCCGCGCCACACGCGTCACCTCCGAGGCAAACGAGCGAAGCTGATCCACCATCACGTTGACTGTATCCTTCAGCTCAAGAAACTCGCCTTTCACATCGACTGTGATTTTCTTGGTCAAGTTACCGTTGGCTACGGCAGTCGTGACCGTCGCGATATTGCGGACTTGGGCCGTGAGATTGCCGGCCATGTGGTTCACGTTTTCGGTTAGATCTTTCCAGGTGCCGGCGACGCCTTTGACTTTTGCCTGACCACCCAGTTTGCCCTCTGTTCCCACTTCACGAGCCACCCGCGTGACCTCCGACGCGAATGCGCCGAGCTGATCGACCATCGTGTTTACAATCTTTGCTGTGCGCAAGAACTCTCCTTTGAGCGCGTGTCCGTCGATCTTAGTGGCCATCGTTTCGGATAAATCGCCCTTCGCGACGGCGCCAATGACGCGCGCCATTTCACTTGTCGGACGGACCAGATCCTCGATCAAAACATTGACGCATCCAATGGCATCGGCCCAACAGTCGGACACGTTGTTTAGCGATGCCCGCTGTGTGATTCGACCTTCTTTTCCAACCACATGCACGATCCGCTCCAATTCCTGCGTCATTTGTTCGTTGGACCTGATGACGTCGTTGAATGTGTCGGCGATCTTACCGGCCACACCCGTCCAGTCATCCGGGAGTCGAGCAGAAAAATCGCCACGTTTGAACGCAACGAGGGCCGTCAGCAGCTGTCTGCTGTCGACTCCGTCGCCATTGTGGCGCGAACCGTTTGCAGAGCGCGCCTTCGGGGTGGAAGTTTTTTTCTTCATAAGTGAGCAGAGGGGTGGCTTGTTTTCGCCGTCGCGAGTTCGACGCCTAACATCAGATTGGTCATATTCCAGCGCCGTAAGAGAATCGCCCAATCAATCGCATTCAGTTGTATTTTCTTCAACACGCAGGTCGCCCTTTGGTTGTTGTAGAACTACAGCCGAAATGAGGCTCCTTGTCGTTGCCTCGGTCAGCGACCCGTCGTTGATTAGCAAATGCGCGCGTCCGGTGATGAAGCTTCGCTTAACATAGCGGCGGTATCGGCGGGAGCCGGTCAACTGCTCCCCGACTTCTGCGGCGCAATCGCAGGCATGCGGCGTGAGCTTGGATTTGGAGGCATTGGTCCACGCGGAATGTTTTTCGTTTACGCCACAGTCCGTTCGTTGGCTCCGAGGCAAATCCTGGAATCGGGCCGGATGCGCGGTGGAAGTACTCTCATGCTGGCACGCTGTTTCCCGCAAGCTCGGATCGTAAGCGTTGAGTTCGATCGCGATCCAACCCATGCGGCCATCGCTGAGGCGAAGCTGAAACCATATGCGAACGTCGAGCTTCTCTACGGTGATTCTCGCGAAATCCTGCCCGGTCGGCTCCAAACCGGCGACGCCGTTCTCATTGACGGGCCAAAAGATTTTCGCGCCCTAAAATTCGCCATGCGGCTTCTCCGCACCGGGAAGCCGTGCGCGGTTCTTATTCACGATTTTCACCAGGGTCAACCGGCCCGAAAGTTTGTCGAGCGACATTGGCGCGGCGCCTTTTTTAGCGACGATCCCGCGTTCGCTGTCCACTTGCGTGAACTCAATTTGCGGATTGGGCGCGATCCGAATTCCAAACACGCCGTTGCTCCTTTTGTGTGCCTGCCGGCTGGTTTGCCCGCGCCTTATTCGATCTTGTTATTTCGGATAGTTTGGGCGCGAGCGGTCTCGGTGGCAGCTGGCAAGATCACGAGCCTGCGTCGACGCTTCCGTTAGTACTTGTCGCCGCCAACGCTTTTCGGGGTCGCCTACAGCTTGGAAAGAATCTGGTCTGCTTTCTCCAGCGTCTCTTTGCTTCCGATATCGAGCCACTTGCCCTTGATCTGAAAGGTCTTCACCGGTTTGCGCGTGTAAAGCCATTGCACAAAGCGCCCCGGCTGATCCGGATTATTGCCCGCAGCGAGGTATGTCGTTAAAAGCGAAAGCACTTCGGAAGAGTAATAGTAAATTGCGATTGCAGCCAGGGTTCCGCGAGGTTTCTGCGGCTTTTCTTCGAAGTGGGTGATGATTCCGTCCGCGTCGATCGCGATGTTCCCGTAATTCTTGATCGCTTCAATATCGCCTACGTCATAAACGCCGACCGTTGCTTCGGTTTCCTTCGCGCAGGCGACAAAGCCAGTCAGCGATTCCGTAAACAGGTTATCGCCCGCAATGAGGAGCAAGCCGTCCCTGGTCAAATTTTCACGGGTAACGACGAAATTGATATCTCCAATCGCACCCAGTTTATCTTCGTCGTTTTGGGAGCCGTCATTGATGATTTTCAATTTGACCTTCGGGTGCCGACTCTGATAGCGCTCGCTCCACGCTTGGAAGTCGGACGCGAACTTGTCATTCGTGACGACATAAGTCGTTTCCAGATTTGGAACGTCTGCGAGGCTGTCCATCACCCATTCGATGATCGGTTTGCCTCCGACCGTGAGCAACGGCTTGGCTTTATTGAGTGTTAGCGGGTAAAGGCGAGTTGCATATCCAGCGGCGAGAATTAGTGCGTTCATGAAAGCAGGAACAATGAGCAGCGAACATCGTTGGGCGCGCTCTTTTCTAGTTACGTTGCTTTGGCAGTGGCTTCACCCAGAATTGTGCTGGTAAGATGTTCGTGGATCGTCCTGATGCGATTAAGATCCGTAATCTTGGCATCCGTAGAACGATCAACGACATACAAGGTATCGATGGCTGCGCCATCCTGCGTGTTAATGCGAGAAAGCGCGATCGAAACTCCCTCGCGATCAAGACACGTAAGAATATCATAAAGCAAGCCGAGCCGGTCGGGAGCCTGGATCTCAATCAGCGTGTAAGCGGGATGCGTTTCGTTGTCCATGGAAATGCGCGTCGGAAATTCGATCCCTGGCGCGCGATGGGGGCGGCTCTGACGCTTCGCTTTTTCGATCAACGGACGGAAATCGAAGCTGTCATCTTCGAGCGCGCTACGCAATGTTTGCTCGACTAGTTCGAAGGCACGCGGGTCGGTGACAGCGCCTGCTTTCGTATCGCACACGCGAAAAACGCTCAGCACGACGCTGTCTCCGCGGGGAAAAACATCCGCGCTCAAAATATTAATCGGCACGACCGAAAATGACCCGGCAATTTTGGCCAGCAACCGTTCGCGCTCCCACGTACAGAAACTGACAACACTGTGTCCTTGCTCTGGGAGAGCCTTCCATTCAACCGCCGAAGCAAGCGGATGCCCACCACGGCTGGACATATGTTCAACGAACGAACGAAATAGTTTCAGATGCTCGACAATTTCAGGGACGTCGCTGCCACGAAAATAATTGTCGGGCATGAAGTCAAAATGCGCGTCAATTTCGTCCGCATAATCGGGCGAAAGATTCGTCGCGACGGTGATTTGCAGGCTTTCGCGTTCGATCCTGGTTTGTTCGTGATAGGATTTTCGGTCCGCCAGATAGCGCGAGGTCTCGTGGAATAATTGCCAGACGAGCGACTCTTTCCAGTCCGACCATGCCTCTGCGCTTGTCCCTTGACCGTCAGCCAGCGTAAGCAGCATCAATGTGTTCAGATTTTTCTGATTCTTCACGATGCCGGCCAATTCTGCCACCGTGGCGGGGTCATCAAGATTTCTCTGTTGCGCGATCATGGAGAGGCTGAGGTGGTGGTCGACCACCAGGATAAGCGATTTCCGCTGCTCGGATGATAGCTGCAGGCGGGTCGCGACGCGCTGGGCAAAGAGCGCGCTTGCTTCAGAATGCCGCCGCGCGCCAACGGCTTTGCCGCTGTCATGCAGAAGCAGCGCCAGATAAAGGACGAATGGGTCATCGAGCTCCTCAAAAATCTTGCGATACGCGACCAACTTCGGATCATCCGTCGTTGCCAGAGCATCGAGCTTGTCGATACATACCAGTGTGTGTTCGTCCGCCGTGTAACGATGCAGAAACTCGTGCTGCACCAGACAGGTGAGCTGGCCGAATTCGGGAATATATCGCCCCAGGAAATCAACCCGATGCATCATTCGAAGGATCCGGCCGACTTCCCCTTTTCGGGATAGAATCGCCTTAAAGATGTCGCGCGGCCCGCGCGCATACTGATAGGTGCGGGTGACTAGGCCGAGACTTCGGCTTAACAGATCCGCCAGTTCGGGACTAAGATCCAGGGCGCGTTCCTGCGTAAGCTGAAACGCACGCATCATTTGCTCGAGATCTTTGCGAAAAAGGTCGCGTCGCGCCGGATACAGTTGATTGTTACGAACAAAAAACGAGTCGCCAATCGCAACCTTGTCCGGACGTACCAACGGAAGAAAACTGAACAGAGAACGAGTCCTGCTCGTGACGTGGCCGCTTACAAATTGCTCCGTAATGCGCTCCGTCACACGAAAGATATTGCGCGTATGCTCGTAGTATTCTCGCATGAGCGTTTCACTGCGAAGCTGGCCGTTTCGAGGAGAATAATTGAGCCGTTTCGCGATTTGCTCCTGCAAGTTCATGTGGAGAATGTCGGTGGCGCGCCCGGTTGCGTAGTGCAAATCAGTCCGTAAGCGGAGGAGAAACTCGTAGGCCCTCTCGATTTGCCCTTGGTCGCTTTCACTCAGCCAATCTTTACCCACCAGTTGATTTGTGCTGAGGGAGCCCTCTTTGAAATACGTCATCCAAAGAAGATTCTGATAATCGCGCAGTCCGCCGCATCCACTCTTCACATGAGGCTCCTGCAGATAGACGCTGTCGCCGAATTTTTTGTGCCGCGCGACCTGATCTTGCATTCGCAGTTCGACATATTCCCGCTCGCGTCCCTCGACACACTTTGAACGAAATTGCTCCCGAAATTCTTGTGCCAGGTCCGGATCGCCGGCGAGAAAACGTGACTCAAGCATGGCGGTTTTCGTGCGCATATCGCGATTGGCCTGGGCTATTGCTTCCTTGATCGAACGCGTGGAATGACCAACCTTGAAGCCGCTATCCCAGAGGGGGTAGAGCACCTGCTGAACCATCTCTTCGAGATGCGGTGAGATTTTTTTCGTCCCCTGATGATGCAAAAGCATGACATCGATATCGCTAAACGGATTGAGTTCGCCGCGGCCATATCCGCCAAGAGCGATCAATGCCAGGGCGGTGCCGGACTGGCCATTTCCGTGAGTAGCGGTGGCGGCAGCTCCGAAAACGTATTGCAGTAAAACATCAACAAGCTCGGAGCGCCGCGCGCAAATCTCGCGGCCGCCTCCGCCTGCCTGATGCTTCAGGCGCAAGCGATGTTCTTCGACCTTTAGAAATTTTTTGTAAAGTGGAAGAACCTCGGTCGGGCGTCTCGTCCCCGTGGCGGCGAGTTGATTCGCCGCGTGCGCCAGGACTTTTTCGAGATGCCGGGATGTCGCCATTTCGGATTTTAGATTGCGGACTGCTCTTGCCGTTTAATCTAAAATCGAAAACTCAAAATCCAAAATTTGTCCTAAGCGAGGCGGGCTCGTTTTTAGATCTCGATCGCATAGCGTTTCATCTTGTTGTAGAGGGTGGCACGCTGGATGCCGAGACGTTCGGCAGTCTTTTTCTTATTCCCGTGACATTCTGCAAGCGCCTGAAGAATCGTGTTTCGCTCGACATCGTCGAGACTCTGCACACCTGTTCGTGCGAGGGCGCCACGCTCTGTCTGTTCCGAAAGCTTTCGGAATTGAACTTCGGCGGGCAGCTCCTTGACACCGATCAAACCCTGTCGAGCCAGCACCACCGCGTATTCAATTGCATTTTGCAGTTCCCGAACATTTCCCGGCCAGGCGTAATCCAGTAACTTTTGAAACGCGTCTGGCGCGACTGCTGGCTCGGGCTTCCCGAGTTGTTGAGCAAACTGTCTGAGGAACAGAGCGATGAGATGCGGGATGTCCTGCTTCCGCTCCCGGAGCGGAGGCACTTCAATTTGAAAGGTATTTAGCCGGTAGTACAAATCCGAGCGCAGGCGATTCTCGGCGAGTGCCTGCGCGATTGGCCGATTGGTAGAAGCGATTACGCGAAAATCGGCCTTCATGGTGCGCGTGCTCCCAAGCGGCCGATACTCGCGCTCCTGCAACACGCGCAAAAAACGTGTCTGCAGATCAGGCGGCATGTCCGAGATTTCGTCCAGAAAAAGCGTGCCGCCATCGGCCGCTGCGATCATTCCAGGAAAATCGTGCATCGCGCCGGTAAACGCTCCTTTCACATAGCCAAAAAGCTCTCCTTCAATCATGGTTTGTGGAAATGCGGCACAATTCAGCTTGACCATTTCTTTTCCGGCCCGCCGGCTGCGCGTATGAACCGCGTTCGCAATGACCTCCTTGCCCACGCCGCTCTCACCTACAATGAGCACGTTTGCGTCCGACGGCGCCATCGCGTTGATCAATTCCTCGATCTCTTGCATTGGCTTGCTATGGAAAATTGGCGTAGCCCGTGTCTCGGCAATTTCCAACCGCTTCTCGAGTTGCTCTGTTCTTTCCCGAAGTTTTTCGGCCTCTCGTACGAGGAACTGTTTTTCCAGGGCTTTTTCGACCAAACTAAGCAACTCTTCGGCCCCGTACGGTTTGCTGATAAAATGGTAAGCACCGCGTTTGATCGACTCGATGGCATTGTGCAAGGAGTCGTGCGCCGTCAAAATAATAACCTGCGTGTCTGGCAGGTCGCTCTTGATTCGATCGAGCGTTTCCAGTCCTGGTGCGTCTGGTAGTTGGAGATCGAGTAAAACGAGCGACGGAGACTTTGATTTCAGCAATTTTAATCCCTGGGACGCGGTGGGAGCGGTGTCGACTTGATAACCATGCCGCTTGAGGAGCGCTTCGAGCGTCATGAGAATCGGCCGCTCGTCATCAATGATCAGGATGCGATGACTCTCTGTTTTCATTTCAGGGATTTGCGCTGCCGATAGAATTATTTGACGGACGCTCGTGCCGGATCATCGATAGCAGCGCGAAGGTTAAGCTTTTTCGCGCGACAATGGCAAGATGAGCGCCGTGACGAGCGTCGAAGCCTTTGGATCATATTGAGCATGAATTTCGCCGCCGTGAGCCTCCACGATCGTACGAACGCGATTCAGGCCGAGTCCGTAATGGCCCTGACTGACTTTTCGAAGCGGTTCGCGTCCCCAATTTTCAGTTGATGATTCAAATCGGATTTTTGGCTCCCGAAGCGTAAAGAAGAACCGGTCCTTGTCGATCCTCGCCTCCGCAGCAAGTGCACCTTTACCGCGGTCGTGCCGGAATGCGTTGGCAAAAAGCTCGATGATCGCCTCCTGCAAAAGTTGAGGATCGATATTCAGTACCGCATCGCGCGGCTGGACGTCCCAGTTGATCTCCGGGCTCTCGTTCGGGAACTCCTGCGCGATTTTTTTGCGCAAGTCGTCGACAAAATCGGAGGCGCGATAAGAGATCAGGTTGGGTTTGACCTCACTCAGTCTCACCGAAACTTTTTGTAAGATCGACGTCACTCCGGAGATTATTTCGCGCAGACGGTTGACCTCGCCCTTAACTTTTGCGTCTCCCTCTAATTCACTGATGTAAGCGGACTGCAGCTCGATCGCGTTTAGATGGTTGCGCAGATCATGGCTGAGCTGCCGGATGAAGCCGACCGCGTCAGCCCACGGAACGCTTAACGAATCGCTTCGATCTTCAGAAGACGGCTCTGCCATATTGCACTACCAGAATTTAGCAGATCAGCAAGCGAGACGCCTGCCAGGACGGTTGGGTCTTCACAAATCAGAACTCGCCAGCGAGAATTGATCGTCAGTGGGTTGGTCGCCTGGCGACACGCGAATGCGCGAATCATTACTCGCCAGATGCCGGAGCGCATGAAACACGTCTTCCGGATCCGCATCGATGGAACGCGCAATCTCTTCCGCGGTTTTCCCGGCGCCCGCACGGAGTTGCTCGCGCACTTGCTGTTGAAGCTGTAACAATTTCGTTGCGGCTTTTTTCCCGGCTTCAACGCCCGGCTGATCATAGGCGTTGATGTTTATCAGTGATGCATAAAAGCCCACCGCACGCTCATAGAGCGCGATCAATGCGCCGATGTTAAACGCGTTCATTTCGGGAATACTCATCGTGATTGATTCCCGCTCACTCTCATAGAGAGCGCTGCGCGTCCCGCGCAAGAACCCCTGAAGATAATCGCCGCTTGTGATTCCTTCCTCAACTTCGAACGGCTGCCCGCCTGAGGCGGGTCGATCTTTGCGAACTTCGATGAACGTAACGAAAAAATTCAAGACGCCATCACGCAACTGCTGCACGTAGGCGTGCTGATCGGTCGAGCCTTTATTGCCGTAAACAGCGATGCCCTGATGCACAATGTTTCCATCGAGATCCTTTTCTTTTCCCAGCGATTCCATGACCAGCTGTTGCAGATATCTGCTGAATAACGCCAGCCGATCTTTGTAGGGGAGGATCACCATATCTTTCTCACCTTTGCCGTGGCCGGCGTGATACCACACTAGCGCCAGAAGCATCGCGGCGTTTTGCGCCGCATCAGGCACTCGCGTCCGTTCGTCCATCGCTGCCGCGCCCGCCAGAAAATTGTCGATGTCGAAGCCTTCCAGCGCCATCGGAAGAAGCCCAACTGCGCTCATCACGGAAGTGCGCCCGCCAATCCAATCATACATAGGGAATCGCGCGAGCCACTCATTTTTTTCCGCATACTTATCCAATTCGCTTCCGACTCCGGTTACGGCCACGGCGTGTTTGCCAAATTGGAGACCTTTCTCTTTAATTTTCGCTTCTGCTTCGAGCATTCCATTTCGCGTTTCCTTTGTCCCACCGGATTTGGAAACCACGATGACGAGCGTCTGTGAAAGATCGTTGTCGATCTTGTCGAAAACGCGGTTGAAGCCGTCCGGATCGGTGTTGTCGAAGAAATAGATATCCATTGGATCACGTCTTGATCCAAGAGCGTCCGCCACGAATTGGGGTCCGAGCGCCGAGCCGCCAATCCCGATGAGAAGAATATGCTCGAAGCGTTTTCCATCTTCGGCGGCGATTTTTTCGGTGTGAACATCTGCCGCAAATCTTTTGATGTGGTTAATCGTTTCTTCGATCTCTGCGCGAATTTCCGCGTTTGGCGCCAGTGCCGGATTCCGCAGCCAGTAATGACCGACCATGCGTTTCTCAGTGGGATTGGCGATTGCTCCGCCCTCCAGCTGGCGCATGGCCGCAAATGCTTTCTCAATCTTCGGCTGCATTGTCTCGAAGAAATCGTCCGGAAATTTCATCCGGCTGATATCGAGCGAAAAATCGAGATTGCGGTACGACAGAAAATATTGCTGGAAACGCTGCCAGCGCGAAGAGGAAGGCATGCTATTTAGCTAAGCCGGAATTCGCCGGGGTGAAAGGATTTCGTGGAGAGAGGACACCCGCCTGCCAAGCCCTAACTTTAGCGAAGGATGGTGTCGTCCCACTAATTCGGGGAACGGGACAGCGCCCGTCGCTCCATTCGTATTATTGGCTTGGCGGCTTCTTTGCCTTGGAATTTTTCCTGCCCGGTACTTCCTCTTGCGGGGCGACATCGTACTCGGGTTTGGGTATCCCCATCAGCCAACGGTCGAACCAGCCGACGATGTTTTGGAGCCGCTCCACCCGATGCCATGGCTGACCAGAGCGCGATAGCTCGTGAGATTCGTTCGGGAATCGCACCATCACCGCCGGGATCTTGCGGAATTTGAGCGCGCGAAACATTTCCTCACCGCCGGCGCCGGGTGGTGTCCGATAATCCGCTTCGCCCAGGATGAACATCATCGGCGTTTTCACATTCTTAATGTAGGCAAGCGGAGAGCGCGTTTTAAACTCCTGCTCGTTATCGAACGGCGGCGCCTTGAACCAGGTTGGCTGAAACAATGTGAAATCAGCCGAGTACCACCAGGCTTCCCAGCTGGCGATGTCCCGCTGAGAAACCGCCGCGGCAAACCGGTTCGTTTGCCCGACAACCCAATTTGTCAGCAACCCGCCGCCGCTCCCGCCGGTCACGCCGAGCTTCTTATTGTCGATGTAGCCGCGGCGAATCACCTCATCCACTCCGGCCATTAGATCTTTATAATCATCGCCCGGATAATGAAACTGAATGACGTTGCCGAAATCCTGCCCATAGGTGGTGCTGCCGCGCGGATTGGGATAGAGCACCACATAACCTTTAGCGGCCATCCACTGAAACTCGTGCTCGAATATGCAGCCATAAGCCGCGTGCGGTCCGCCGTGAATGTTCAGAATGAGCGGGTATTTTTTCGCGGGATTGAAATCGGGCGGTTTTTGCACCCAGGCCTGAATCGCTTTGCCGTCAAAAGTTTTGTAATGAATCTCTTCCGGCTCGGTCAGATTGAGTTTTGAGAAAAGTTCGTTGTTAATGTGGGTCAGCTCGCGCGGTTCGCCGCCGGGTGAATCGATCGCGAACAAGTCGCCGATGCGTGTTGCTGTCGAAATGGTATAAATGATTTTCGAACGATCGTCAGGCGCGCGAAAACGAACGACGGCCTGATTGCCCTTTGTCAGATCGGTTGGTTTGCCGCTCTCCACATCAAATGACGCGAGAATTGTTTTGCCTTCCTTGCCATAAATCTCGATCAGGCTGCGTCCGTCCGCCGTCCAAATCGGACTATTGCTCCCACCACCGCGCGGCGGTGAATTGTCGCCGAAAACTCCGGAGCCCACGTCGAAATCAAAATTGGTGGTCAAATTTCGCGGCTTTGCGTTTGGTGCAAGATCGACAATCCACAAATCCGGTTGCGTGTAGGAATTAATTGGTTGCGTTGTCGATGCGACAAACGCGATCTGCTTGCCGTCAGGACTCAGGGACAGATTATCGATGTCCATGTCGATCGAGTTGAGCTTCGCCGGCTCCCCGCCGCTGGCGCTAATTGAATAAAGCTCGGTCCTTGGCAATTCGTAATACGGTTCGTCCACGCGCAACGACGTGAAATAAATTTTTCCGCTGTCTTTCGACCAAACGACGCTGCCCTCATTAAATCGGCCGAAAGTCAATTGTTTCGGCTGCACTTTTTCGTCTGCGTTGCGTGGTGCCGGTATGACCCAGACGTGTTGCGGGTGCTTCGGGTCGGCATAACCGTCGTTGTCTTCCCGATACACTGCGCGGGTGATCACCCGGATGTCGCTCTCACGTTCTGCTTCGTCCTCGGCGCCTTTTGCAGCCGCTGTCGGGCGCGGGGAAGGGGAGCTTTCGCTCATCGTCTTCTTCAGTTCCTCTTCTTTGCGCTTCTTCTTTTCCTGTTTCGCGAGATCATCGGCGTTCGTGTCGCTCGTGAACGCGATGCTTTTGCCATCCGGCGCCCACACCGGATTACCGGCGCCCTTCGGCAGATCGGTAAACACAAATGAATCGCCGCCAGCCATTGGCAAAATCGACAATTGGGGCGGTTCCGGTTTTCCATCCTTCTCGGTGGCGCGCACGAAGAGCAAAAATTTCCCGTCCGGCGACCAGCGTGGTGCTGCATCGTGATCGCCTTTTGTCAGTTGATGAGGCTCCTCGCCGCCCGCGGCTGGCACAGACCAGATCGAGGTGTTATAGCCTTCTTTCTTCTCGTTGACTGTAACGCGGACGAAGGCAACACGCGTTCCATCGGGCGAAATTTGCGGGTCCCCGATCCAGACAAAATCGAACAAATCTTTTTCGGTAATATTGCGCTTCTCACCCAACGCGCTGGTGCTCGCAGCCGTGAGGCCGAGAACAATGACGAATGACAAATGACGAATGACGAAGGAATGACGAAGGCCGAAGCGCAAAATGTAAGATCGAAGGCCCTTCCTCATTTAATGATTCGGATTTGTTTCGAGCTTCGACATTCGAGCTTCGTCATTAACTGCCAGTCCCCGGCTCGGACTCACATATGTTCGATCACGTTATCGCCGAACTGCGAACATTTGATTTCCGTCGCGCCTTCCATCAAACGCGCGAAATCGTAGGTAACGCGCTTGCTCGCGATCGCGCCGTTTAATCCTTTGAGAATCAAATCGGCGACTTCCGGCCAGCCCATGTAACGGAACATCATTTCGCCCGAAAGGATCACCGAACCGGGATTGACCTTGTCTTGATTCGCGTACTTCGGCGCGGTCCCATGGGTTGCCTCGAAAACAGCGTGGCCACTGATGTAATTGATATTGCCACCGGGCGCGATCCCAATCCCGCCCACTTGCGCGGCAAGTGCATCGCTCAAGTAATCGCCGTTCAGGTTTAGCGTCGCAAT
>JBKOXU010000015.1:0-11127 GCA_046725095.1 Verrucomicrobiota bacterium | reverse complement strand
ATCGAGATCAGCAAAAAGTTAAAAGAACATCCGCGACTGCAGTTGCGAATGGGCATTCACAGTGGGCCCGTCAACCGGGTTCGAGATGTCAACGATCAAACCAATGTTGCTGGCGCGGGGATTAATACCGCTCAACGGGTGATGGATTGCGGAGACGCCGGCCACATCCTCCTCTCCCGTCATATCGCCGAAGATCTCGGGCATTACCGCCAATGGCAGCCGAATCTGCATAATTTGGGCGAGTACGAAGTGAAACACGGCGCGCGGATTCATTTGGTCAATTTCTACACTGAAGAGGTGGGCAATCCAGAATTGCCGGAGAAGTTTCGGCCCGGGCGAATTTCTCGATCAGAGATAGACTTGTTAAAAGGCCGTTGGACACTGATTACTGCAGCCCTTGCGATCATTGGCGCGCTTGCTCTCGCTATTCCGTTCTTCCTGTCCCGGACATCGATCAAACGAGCAAGCGCTTTCATTTCGAAGCCGTCTCCTGTTCCTGAGGCCGCGATTCCGGAGAAAAGTATCGCCGTACTTCCATTCGAAAACAGGAGCGACGACAAGCAGAACGCTTATTTTGCCGAGGGAATCCAGGACGAAATTCTGACCAATCTTGCTAAGATTGCAGATTTGAGGGTGATCAGCCGCACGAGCGTGATGCAATATAAGAGCGACGCCGAGCGTAATCTGCGCGAAATCGGTCAGCAACTTGGGGTTGCCCATGTCCTTGAAGGAAGCGTGCAACGCTCAAGCAACCGCGTCAGAGTAACAGCGCAACTCATCGACGCCCGCACAGACACGCACCAGTGGGCGGAGCGCTATGATCGTGACCTCGCGGACGTGTTTGCAATCCAAAGCGAAATTGCAAAGGCGATTGCTGACCAGCTCGAAGCCAAACTTTCGCCGCAGGAAAAAGCACGCGTCGAAGAGAAACCCACTGGGAATACGGAAGCATACGCGTTTTATTTGCGGGCGAACCAGATCGCGCGAAATCCCGACACGCTTCTCGAGGATTACAAAGCCGCTGTGCAGCTTTACATGCAGGCCATCGCGCTCGATCCGGATTTTGCGCTGGCCCATGCGCGCCTCGCGTCCGCCGCCGCGGAGATTTTTCATTATTACGAACCGACAGACGCTTGGAAAATGAAAGCCCGGACCGAAGCAGAAATGGCGCTACGCCTCCAACCGAACCTCGCAGAAGGACACTTCGCCCTCGCTCAATGCATTTACTGGATGGATCAGGATTATGGGCGCGCTCTCGAGCAATTCGAGATCGCTTCTCGTTTATCCCCGGGCAACGGAGATATTGGCCGGCTGATTGCTGCGATTAAACGCCGGCAAGGCAAATGGCGGGAATCTCTCGCGGAATACGAAAGGGTTGAGAAGATTGATCCTCAAAATCCGAATATCGTCCGCGAACTCCTGATTACGAACACAGCAATGCGACGCTGGCCGGAGGCCGCGCGGTGGGCCGAGCGAATGCGCGCGATGGCGCCGGCCTCGCTCGTTGCTAAAATCCAAAGCGGTTATGTCGATTTTTGGTGGAAGGGAGACACACGCTTACTCAATTCCTTGCTCAGCCAGGTGCCGGCAGGAACTGATCCGGATGGCGTGATAACGTCGTGCCGGTGGGACGTGGCGATGATCGACCGCGATTTTGTTGCGGCCCGTGCGGCTTTGCAAGCGTCGGAGCTTAACGAAATCTCGTACACGAATGCGGGCGCAACCCCGAAAACTTTTTTGCAGGGTTGTATCGAGCTGGCCGAAGGCAAACAGACGCAGGCTCAAGAATTGTTTGAAACGGCGCGGCCGAATTTTGAAAAAGCCGTCGAGGAGGCGCCCCTGAGCGCGGACCGCCATGCCAACCTCGGTTGGTTCTACGCGTTTGCAGGTCGAAAGGATGAAGCCATTCGCGAAGGCCGAAGAGCAGTTGAGTTAAAGCCCGAATTGAAGGATGCATTCGATGGCGCGATCATGAATTGCTATCTAGCGCTCATCTATGCTCGCATTGGTGAAAATGATCTCGCTATTCCGTTGATCGAGCGATTGCTCAAAACGCCCGGCGCAGTGGACAGCGTCGATTACAGCATCACAATCAACGATCTGAAACATCGTTGGGAATGGGACCCGATCCGCAGCGATGCCCGATTTCAGAAGCTCCTTGAACAACCAAAGCGGTGAATCTGAAAAACTTCTTCATCGAGCTGAAGCGGCGCAATGTTTACAAGATCGCGATCGCTTACGGGGTCGTTGCCTGGTTGCTCATTCAGGTCGCGACACAGGTCTTTCCATTTTTCGAGATCCCGAATTGGGGCATTCGGCTGATCGTCTTGATTATCGTAATTGGCTTTCCAATCGCGCTCATAATTGCATGGGCGTTTGAGTTGACACCGGAAGGTTTGAAGCGAACGGAATCGGCGGATGCAGCTCCGACTCGGACTTCGGCACATCGCGCATGGATTTACGTCGTGTTTGTCGCCGGCATCATCTCGATAGGTCTTTATTTTCTCGGGCGTTACATAAGTTCGAAGCAGGGCGCAGACACCGAAATGCCGGCGAAATCGATCGCGGTGTTGCCGTTCGAAAATCTTAGTGAAGAGAAGGGGAACGCATATTTCGCCGAGGGTATCCAGGACGAAATCCTGACGCGATTAGCAAAGGTTGCGGACCTGAAAGTAATCTCGCGCACGTCCACTCATCGCTACAAAAGCTCGCCGGAAGATTTGCCGAAGATCGCGCAGCAGCTCGGGGTAGCGCACATCCTCGAAGGCAGCGTCCAGAAAGCGGGCGACCAAGTGCGCGTTACGGTGCAGTTGATCCGGGCGGCGACTGACTCGCACCTTTGGGCGGAAACGTATGATCGGAGGTTGACGGACATCTTTGCGGTCGAAAGCGAGATCGCGGAAAACATCGCCAAGTCACTCCGAGCGCGACTGACTGGCGCCGAGCAGCAGGCCGTAGCGGCCAAACCGACGGAGAATCCGGAAGCTTACGAAGCTTACTTACGTGGCCTCGCGCTGTGGAACAAGCTGCAAACTTCACCCCAAGACCGTGAAACGACCGTGCTCTATTTCTCTCGTGCGGTGCAACTGGATCCGAAGTTTGCCATAGCTTGGGCATATCTGTGTGTCGCGCATACGTTCACGTATGCCGAACTCGATCGCATCCCCCAGCACCTCTCGCAGGCGAAAGAAGCCCTCGACACCGCGATGCGTCTCGCGCCGGAGTCGGGCAACACCCAATTTGCCCTCGGAGTGTATCGTTACCGCGGGCTTGGGGAGTACGAGGGCGCGCTTGCCGCTTTTCAGAAAGCGCGGGATCAGGCAGCAAATCGCGTTGAGGCAATCGAATTCTCCGCGTACGTGAAGCGACGGCAAGGCAAATGGAACGATGCGCTGAGACTTCATGATGAGTCATTGGAACTCGACCCGCGCAATCCAATTCTCCTCTCTGAAGCCGCGTTGACCTATCGCGCTTTGCGAAGGTTTAACGAAGCTCGCGCGTTGGTGGATCGCGCAATCGAAATCGAGCCGAATAGTCTAATATTGTTGGTGCAAAAAGCGGAAATCTACGCGGCGGAAGGCGATTTAGCGGCTGCCGGGCGATTGCTGGAGCGAGTATCACCAGACGGGCGCAACCCGATCCTGTTTACAGCGCGCCTCCGTTACTGGATGTTTCTGCGCCAATATGAAGGGGCGATCCGGGTGTCTCAACAGGTGATCGACGGGGCGGAAAAGTTACCCAAAGCCGTCGTAGCAAGCTACCGCGCCTGGCTAGGCATCATGCGCGCTTTGGGTGGCGACACAGTCACGGCCAAAAGCGACTTGAACCAGGCACGCGACGAGCTGGCGTGGGTCCGCGCGCAGGGCAATACGAGCTTGCACATTGCCAGAAATCTGATCCTCGTGTCGGGGTTTCTTGGCGATAAGGCAGCCGTTGATCGCGAGGCAGCGGGGTTAAGTGACGAAATCAAAAACGATGCGTTCCACGGGCCCGGTCTGACGCAGGCGTTCGCCGCGGCGCGCGCACATCTGGGGGAAATCGATGCTGCTATCGCTGCTGTGAAACATCTTCTGAATCTGCCGGGTGAAGCTTCTCTGACACCGGCGTTGCTGCGCGCCGATCCTGTATGGGACCCGGTCCGCAACGATCCGCGGTTTCAGGAGCTGATTGCCGAGAAGAACCCGTGAATCTGACATCGGCCCGCTTTTGTCGCGGCTAAAGAATCGGGTTCAAATTAGTGTGGCAAATCCACTGCCAGCCGCGTGTTCCTTTTTTCGACATACCTAAGCGTGTTTGGCCGTCTGATTTTCTCGTGCATGTTGAGCGGCGACTCTCGAAATTTGCACATCCGTGGATCCGAAAAAATTCTTTGCCGAGCTGAAGCGGAGAAAAGTTTACAGCATTGCGGTCACGTACGCAGTCGTGGGTTGGCTGCTCATCCAGGTGGTCACGCAGGTCTTTCCTCCTTTCGAAATACCGAACTGGGCCGAGCGTCTCGTAATACTTGCGATTATTGCCGGTTTCCCGATCGCGCTGGTTCTCGGGTGGCTGTTCGATTTCACACGACACGGAATTGTTAGAACAGAGGACCTGCCTTCCACGGCAACGGCCGACGTCTTGCCACCCGCGGCCTCGACGGAAAAATCGATCGCCGTTTTGCCGTTTGCTGATCTCAGCCCGGGAAAAGACCACGATTACTTGAGTGACGGCATTGCCGAAGAAATTTTGACGGCGCTGTCCAAGATCGACAATCTGCGCGTGGCCGCGCGGCGGAGCTCGTTTTGGTACAAAGGCAGAGACGCAGAGCTGCCGGAAATCGCGCAGAGGTTGAACGTCGAGCACGTTCTGGAAGGCAGCGTGCGGCGCGAAGGCAATCGGGTACGTATCACCGCGGAGCTGATCAATGCCCGCGACGGTTTCACCATCTGGTCGGAAACTTTTGACCGCGAAATGCAGGGAATCTTCGCGGTTCAGGATGAAATCACCCGCTCGATCATGGATACACTGAAATTGAAGCTGGCGATTTCGCCGCCCCTGTCTTCGCGGCTCGTGCGCAGTACTGACGCCTACGATGTTTATCTCCACGGCCTGTTTTATTCTGACAAAACGAGCGAGGAAGATCTGCGCAAGAGCCTGGCGTATTTCGAGCACGCGTTGGAGAGGGATCCGCAATTCAGTCGCGCGTGGACGGGAATTGCCAAGGCGTGGTTGTGGCTGGCAGATGCCTACGTGCCCCCGCTCGAAGCGTATCCGAAAGTGCGTGAGGCGGCGACCAACGCGCTCAAGATCGACAACACCGATGCCGAGGCGCACGTTTATCTCGGCGAGGCGAAACGGATCCTTGATTGGGACATGGACGGAGCTGCTCGTGAATTTTGCCGCGCGATCGAGCTCGATCCGAAATCGACCCCTTCGAATTATTTCTCGGCCGCGTTTTGGGCCGCGCGCGGTGAACGCGACGAAGCGCTCACTTATTTGCGGCGCACCGCGAAGATCGATCCGGCGTCACTTTGGGTGAACAATTTTGCCTGCGAGCTCTATCGGTACTTTGGCCTGCACGACGAAGCGATTGCCGCCGGCGAGCGCGCATTGCAACTCGACCCCGTTTTCGTCCATGGTGAGCCGTTGCTGGCGGCGCTGTATCGCGAACTGGGCCGCTTCGATGATGCGATCGCACTGTACAAAAAAGCGCAGAGTCTCACCGGCAGGGTGGCGTTTGGTCTCGCGATCACCTACGCGCGCATGAACCTGCGCAAGGACGCGCAGGAAACCCTCGAGGCAGCCGTCGCCACGCGCGGAAGCTACACACCTGGCGATGCAGTTGCGCATGTGCACGTGGCGTTGCAATCGCACGACGACGCCATGTACGAATTGGAACGCGCCTACGAGGAACACTCGTCGTCGTTGCACATGATTGGCATCGCGCCGGAATTTGCGCCACTGCGTTCAGATAAGCGTTTTATATCGCTCCTGGAGAAGATCGGGCTCGAGCCGGAGAAAGTGTTCGCTTTGGCAGGCTGACGCTGAATCGTTGTAACGATTTAACGATTCATTACTGCACCAGCGTATCCTGCCCGTGGCCGTGGGAGCGCACGCCGTGTTTGTTCAAATCCTTCTGCGCGACATGCATCCCAAAGATCAACACGGCAATCAAACCGAAATATAATATCGACATCGTCCAACGCTGCGATCGCGTGACTTCGAAATAGCGTTGCTCTTCTTCGGTTCGTTTGCGGAACAACGAATAAATCCGGGGCAGCGACAGAAGTACGATCAGCCAGACAATAAAGTTCGGATACTTCCACCCGAACCAAAGTAGCAACGCGAATCCCGGCAGCCAAAGCCAGCGCGACAATGCCGTCACGATCCGCCCGCCATCGAGCATCCCGACCGGCGTTAGATTGAAGAGGTTCAGAAAATACCCAAACCATGCCAGGGCGATAAAAAGCGGCGCGTTGAAGCCTTCGCCCAGCACATTACACAACAGGGCGCCGACGGTGCCCAGCATCGGGCCACCAATCCCAACACATGCCTCTATCCATGCATTCCGCGGCGCTTCCTTGAGCGCGATGAATGCGCCCATGAATGGAATGAACACGGGTGCGCCGACTTTAAGTCCGAATTTTTTTGCGACCAGCAAATGACCGGTCTCGTGCACGAGCAGAAGAAGGACAAATCCCACTGCGAACTGCCAGCCCCACAGCTGCATGTAAACCCAGATCATGAGCAGCATGGTGCCGCCGGATTTCAGCAGGATTGGGAGGAATTTCAGCAGCGGTAGAAGGAGAAGCTTCAGTTTCGCGAAAAACTTTACGATCAGGATGCCGACCACGGCGATTGGTCCGAGCGCTTTTTTGATACGACTCCACGCCGTCTCGGTCTTCGGTGGCTCAAATTGGCTTGTCTCGGTTTGAATACTCATCAGGTGTAATTCCGTTCTCGCAGCTAAGCTTCGACCCGCGACGGCACAAGAATCGCATCGCGCATTCCGTGCAAAAATTTCTTATCTGCCGGCACAATGGTAGCCAGAGCACCACGCAATTTCACGCGATCGCTCTCTACGAAAAAGTAGGGACAAAGCCGGACGCGTCCTTTTAGAGTTCTTAGTTCGCCAGTTTCAGCGTCCCAATAGCGATGTTCGAAGAGACGGCCTTTATGGAAGCGCTGCAAGATAGTGGGCGACGATTCGAATGTCGCGAGGGCGTTGTCGATTCTGCGCTGCCACTCCGCGTGCGGCAAATCGGCGCCGAGAGCGATGCCCCGGCTGCCCCAGCCGAGCGGGGAAAATCCGCTTATCTTCAACAGAAGCTCTCGATCTTTCTGACTGAACCTGGCGGCTTCTCTCCAATCGTGAATCTCCAAGCGTGGGATGACCGCGTGTTGCGGCAACGGTGTCGGATCAAGGAGCCAGGAGTAGGGGATGACCTGCTGTAACTTGAGAAAATACTTTTCGCCGAGTTCGCGGCGCCAGAATTCGCGCAGCGGCTGCATCCAAAAGAGTGCGAACGACATTTTCTCTTCGAGATACGGTTTAACGGGCGGCGTGACGGTGATGCGGCCCCCGGCATTCGCGCGCAGTGTCTTGTCAATTTCGGGAATGTTGGGCAAATCAAACAATTCGAAGAATCGATAGACTGCACGTCCATCTTGCGGCTCGTAATTTTCGGCTTCGACAACGCGCCATGATTTGGATGTTGGACCTTGATTCAGCTGCGCGGCGACCCATTCCATCTCGGGCTGGTAGGTGGCTGCCTCCTGAGAAATGACAATGTCGCCGCCATTGGGCAGAACGCTCTTGAATCCATCCAGCATTCCCTCCGCGCCGCCGATGATCTCGCTGTCGAATGCCGAATACGTCTGGTTAAGCCAACCGGTTAGTCCAATTCCACCCGGCACGGAGTCGATCTCAGCAATGATGTAACCTTGCTCTGTCAGAATCAGGTCGGGTCGAATCACTCGAGGCAAATCGTCACGAATTTCCTTGCGTCGCGAAAACTCGATCAACTCCGCTGGTTTGCCTGCGTCGAGGTAGCGCGCTATCCACGCGGGCTGTTTGCCTTTGACGCTCAATTGATAAAGTTGATTGCAAGCGCGTTGGAAAACGAACAAGCGATGTCCGACCTGCTCGAGCTCGGCGAGAAATTTCTCTTCGATCGGAAAGGCGTCGGGCGAAAGCAGCCAATCTTTCTCCGCAAAGAGACCCTCTTTAGGAAAGGCACCACGGATCGCTTCCAGCTTCTCGCTTTCGGCGACTACTGCAATGTTTGCAGTTTGATGTTTGAAGTCTGATTTCAATTCGGCGCTATCTCTCGGATACAGATCAAACATCAAACATCGAACATCAAACCTCGAGTTATCTTCCAGCGGCCATGCGCTTGAGCGCGAGCTTGACCAGTTCTTCGGCAGGCTTTGCTTCGCCTTTTTCCTGCAAGTCGCGCACCGCCTTATGCGCCTCGACTTGCTTGTAGCCGAGCGCGATCAACGCGAGCACCGCTTCATTCGCCTGCTCCTGCTCGGGCGTGGGCGCGTGCATTGCGCTTGCCGCTTCCCAGGCCGCGGCCACACCCAGCTTATCCTTCAGTTCCAGAATGATTCGCTCGGCCGTCTTTTTTCCCAGACCGCTGATTTTCGAAAGCGATGCGACATCCGAATTCACGACTGCAGCCTTAAAATTGTTCACGCTCGTTCCACTCAATACCGCGAGCGCAAGCTTCGGTCCGATCCCGCTGACATTATTTACGAGCAATCGGAAAAGGTCGCGCTCTGCCGCGGTCATAAAGCCGTAGAGCACGTGCGCATCTTCGCGAACGGCCAAATGAGTAAGAATGCGAATGGGTTGACCGACGGCGGGAAGTTTATCGTAACTCGAGAGGGGAATGAAGACTTCGTAGCCAACCCCGCTGACATCGACAATGGCCTGGGTCGGCAAAGCGCTGGTGAGTCTGCCGTCGAGAAAGGTGATCATGGGATGTTACAAGGTTACAACGTTTAAATCGTTGAGTCGTCAAATTCCGTCACTCGGGCTTGAGAACGAGCGTAAGATCGGCGCGTTTACCCTTGGCGAGGTTGAAGCCGTGAGTTGAAAACATCTTCCAGTTCTCAGGATGCTCCGCGAAAAGCGTTCCAGCGATCGTAGTCGGGACAACCACAAAGCGCGGCCCCGAGCTCTGTATGAAGTCCGCGGCGCGCTGATTATTTAATGGCACGAGAAAACCGTGCACGCGACTGCGAAAATACCAGACCAGGCTTGGCTCGTTGAAATCAACTGCGCCAAATTCCATGTTTGGTCGTAAGTAGTCGCGCGATTCCTGGAAAAGCTGATAGGCAGGAAAAAGGCGGGAGACGAACGGAGGAACGACAAGAGCAATGGCAAGATAGGCCGAAGCCGACACAAGAACGCAATTCCTGAAGAAATGTGCCGCGTTTTCCGCGGCCAACCTGCGAGCAAGCAAAAGCGCGAGCAACGGAATCGCCGGCAGGGTGTAATGCGGCAGCTTGGTTTTTACGAGCGTGAAAATGACGAAAATGATCGCAATGCCAATGACAAGGTAATTGTCGATTTTATTCCGGTTGTAGTCTGGATCGGCGATTCCGGTCTTTTTCTCGTCCCACAGCTTCCGGATCAACCACGGCAGTTTTATCGACCACGGAAAAAAACTTAAAAAGATCGTTACAAGATAGAACGGCAGGAGCAGGAGATACATCTCCGATGAATCCGCACCATGACCTTCCATCGTCGCCAGCGAGCGACCGATCACGTGTCGACCGATTCCCACGACAAAAAACTGTCCGTGCGTTTGAATCAACGCAGGAATTCCCCAGAGCGCGGCGATCGACAGCATCAGCAAAAGCCCGCGGCCAAAAGCGAATTGACGGGCGAACGGCGTTTCGCGCAGAAAAATCATTGTCACTCCGACGGTCAACAACGGGATCCATCCGATTGGTCCCTTGGCAAGAAATCCAAATGCCAGTGACAAATAGAAGACCCACCACCAATGAGATGTTTGATGTTTGAGGTCTGATGTTTGATCTGCTGGTGCTGACAACCGATGGCGCAGAAGTTCATAGCCTGCCCGATGCGCCAATGTGACGAACAAAACGAGCCACATGTCAGCCACGGCGGCTTTCGCGTGGAGAAATGTCTGCAGCGAGAGCGTGAAAATGATTGCCGACCACCATCCGACTCTGGCTGCGCCGACGCGTGAACCCCAGGCGAAGATGGACAATGCAGTCAAGGCGGCGGCGATTGCCGATGGAAGTCGGGCCGCGAAATCGTTCTGTCCAAAAATCTTGTAACTAGCGATCTGTGCCCAATAGGTGAGGGGAGGTTTGTCGAAACGGAAATGATTGTTGAAATAAGGGACGACATAATCGCTGCGCTCAATCATCTCGCGTGATGCTTCTGCAAAGCGCGGCTCGTCGCGATCGATCAACGGCAAACTCCAGGTGCCGGCGACGTGAAAGAAAACGCAGCTCACGAACAGGAGCGCGTAATTGCGAACACCGGCATTCGTTGCCGGCTTGTGATTTATCGGGGTTGCGGAGGTCACACGGCGCACTCAAAATAGCCACCGGCAAATCTGACGGGAACTTATTTGTGAAGCGCAGCTCTGTTTTTTATTGGCTTCTGGGCATCATAATTGCCACGGTCGCCGTCGCGACCGCGTTTTACTTCGATACTGCGGTAAGTGCTTTCATGGTGCAGCATCGGAACCGGGTATTGTACAATTTCACGTATTACGTGACCCTATTCGGCGATTGGCCCGAACACTTCGCGCTCGGGCTCGTTCTTGCCTGGATCGCGCGGCGGCGAGGCAATCAAAAATGGAAACGTATCTTTTTATCGATGGTAATTGCGTTGGCAATTGCAGGTGTGTCCGCTCACGTCTTCAAAATTGGGGTTCCCCGCGCACGCCCATCAGTAAAATCAGAGCAGGTGGAACCCTGGTCGCGTTTCAGTTCGCATTACCACGCGTTTCCATCCGGCCACGTTGCTGCCTCGATGGCATTCTTTGGGGTTCTAATGCTCGCAAGCTGGCGAATAGGTCTTGCCTGTTTGCCAATCGTCATCCTAATCGCTTTTTCGCGGCTCTATCTCGAGGCGCATTACTTGTCCGATGTTGTTTG
>JBKOXU010000042.1:0-13892 GCA_046725095.1 Verrucomicrobiota bacterium | reverse complement strand
CGCCTGGGGTGGGGGTACTAGCGAGAGGTGGTGCGCCGCTTCGGGGTGGGACTGGGCTTGGCCCTTGCGCTCTTGCGAACATTAACTGTTTGCTGCCCCCCCGCCGCAGTTTGCTGTTGCTCTTCGGGATATTTTTTTGTGCTGGGCCAGATTAAACGCCAGGGCTGCGTTTTTATTGTCTCGCTGAATTCCTTGAGATTTTCGCCGACCGGACCGAGATCGGTCACCGTGACCTTTAGTTTTTCCGACGACGTCCGAAGGTTCTGTAGGGCGAGTTCGATGTTATCGTTGGATGTAAGATCGTCGCTAATTTTCTGGATGTTATTGAGCGACTGCGACAACGGGCTGTCAGGGGCCGTCAGATCGACAAGATGTGTCCCGAACGTTTTGAATTGGCCGAGCGCGAGGGTCAGCTCGGAATTTTCGTCGGTAAGCCGGTTGAGATTTTGGGCCGTCTGCTGAAGATCTTTCATCGTGTTAGTGGCCTCGGCCGCAACCGGCTTGATCACTTCAAGCATCTTGGCTGCGGCTTCGCCCAGGTCGGGCGTGCGTTCTCCCGCGAACATCTCGCCATCTTTTGCGCGGCCGGAACTTTCGGTTCCCTGGGTGATGTCGATGGCCATGTCGCCGAGCAATCCGAGCTGTGTCAGGCGTGCGCGCGCATCGCGATAGACTCTGGCGCTTTTGTCAACCTGCACATCGACGCGAACTTCAAACTTCGGTTTGCCATTGGAGGGAACCGGGCTGGCGTTGGGTTCGGGCGGATGAACGGCCGCGTCAGCTTCCTGTGCGCGCTTTTCTTCCTCGGGCGAGACCGGCGAGAATAGTTTCTGGACTTGTCCAATCTTGCGACCAGCCAACATGACCGGCGCACCTTGTTTAATTCCGGCCGCGTTATCGAAGTAAATCTTGTAAGTGACGAGCGGCCGAAACAACCCCGGCGCCCCGAGCAGAACGAGCACGAAGGCGACCACCGCGATCGTCGCGATCACCAACAACCCTGTCATGATTTCATTTCTTTGTAATTGCATCCAGGCTGCCTTCCAGAATGGGACCCTCGGTGCTTCCGCTCAAGAATTGAGCGACCACCGGGTTTTTGGATTGTTTGAATTTTTCAGGTTCGGCTTCTTCAATGACTTTGCCTTGATACAACATAGCCATCCGCGTGGCGATGCGAAAGGCGCTGTCCATTTCGTGGGTGACGGTAATCGATGTCACCTTCGATTTCTCGGTGAGGCTGATAATCAATTCGTCGATCACCGAAGCAATGACCGGGTCCAGCCCGGCAGAAGGCTCGTCAAAAAGGATCAGCTCGGGCTCAAGTACGAGCGAGCGTGCGAGGCTCACGCGTTTTCGCATTCCGCCGCTCAGCTCCGACGGCAGCAAGTCTTTTGAATCCTTCATGCCGACAAGGTCGAGTTTTTCATCCACAATTTTGTCAATCTCCTCAGGCGACTTATCAGTAAGCTCTTCGAGCGGAAGGGCAACATTGTCGCGAACATTGCGCGAGCTCAGCAGCGCCGAATACTGATAAACCATGCCGACGTGCCGCCGCACCTGCTGCAGCTTGCGGCGCTTCAGCCGGGTGATTTCAAATTGCTTGAAAAAAATCGAGCCGGCATTGGGCCGGAGCGTCCCCACAATCAGTCGCAAAATCGTGCTCTTGCCACTGCCGGTTTGACCCATAATAACGAGGCGTTCCTGTGGCTCTACCTTGAGCGAGAAGCCGTCGAGCACCTTTTTTTCCTCGAACTGCATCTGCACGTCGCGCAGTTCGATCATATGCGACGGCGTGCTCACGTCGGGAAGAAAACGGTGTAAACGATGTTGTAGAGGGTATCGAAACCGATCACCGTGGTGATGGCGGTCACGACGCTCGAAGTGGTCGAACTGCCGACCCCGGCGGCGCCGCCTTTCACCGTCAGTCCCCGGTAGCAGGCAATCGCGCCAATGAGCAGGCCGAACAGAAAACTCTTCAAAACGCCGGTAATGATGTCACGGATGAGCAAGGCGTCCTTCACCAGATCGAGAAAGTAGATGAAGGCGATGCTGAAATACGCTTTGCAAATCAAACTACTTGCGAAAATGGCCGCGATGTTCGACACGGTGGACAGGCACGGCATCAGAAAAAAAAGCGCGAGCATTCGCGGCGCAACTAGGAACCGCAAGGGTCCGATGCCCATTGCCTCGATCGCTTCGACTTCTTCGGACACTTGCATGGTGCCCAATTCCGCGGTAAACGCCGCACCGATCCGTGCCGCCAGCATGATGCCGGTAATCAATGGGCCCAGCTCCCGTGTGAAACTGATTGCGACCAGACCGGGGATCAACCGTTCCGTCCCGAAGCGCTGTAACTGATAACCGGTCAAAAGCGCCATGGTCAGGCCGAGGAAAAACGAAACGAGCCAGACCAATGGCACTGAATCGACACCGGCGCGCGCGGTGTGCCGGAAAAAACTGGCGGCGCGAAATGGCACACGCCCCTGCTGGATTCGCTCGAGCGCTTCCTCGAACGTATGCGCGATGAACCAGAACACGCTGCCTACTTCGCTCAGAAAATTGCGGCTGACCTGACCGATTTCTTGAGCAACCACAACGGGCGAATGATTGTTTGCCATGTTCAGGGGGAAGTTGCCTCACTTCGTGATGCGGAAAAGGACAAAGTGAAGGGAAAACGTTGAAACGATAAAGCGATGAAGCGTCCAGACCGCGGAGCGTTGGATTTCCGCTTTAACCTTTCAACGCTTCAACGCGTTAACGCCTCCTCGTTGCATGAAAGCTTTCGACATCGCTTGGCTGAGCCCTTTACATTCGGTTGTGTGAACCCGCGTTCCGCTTTCTTGTGAAATTGCCGCACGCGATCAATTGCTTCTTTGCCTTGATGCTCTTTAGTGCAGTCCCCAAAGCTTTCGGGAACCCCGCTCAGGAGCCGGCACGGTCGGTCACGGGCTCGGCAGAGCAGGCCCCGGAGGATCAGTTAAGAATGCAAACAAAGAAACTCGGATTATCGATCCACGGCGGCGCTGGAACCATCGATCGCAGCAAAATGACGCCAGAAGACGAGCGCGAATACCGCGCTGGTCTGGAGCGCGCGCTGGCGGCTGGTTACGAAATCCTGAAGCGCGGTGGATCAAGCCTCGATGCCACGGAAGCTGCGGTGCGCGTCCTGGAGGACGATCCCCATTTTAACGCAGGAAAGGGCGCCGTGTTCACCAGCGCCGGCACCAATGAGTTGGACGCAGCGATTATGGACGGCAAGACCCTCATGGCCGGCAGCGTGGCCGGCGTAAAACTCGTGAAGAACCCGATCACGTTGGCGCGGCTCGTCATGGAAAAATCGCCGCATGTCACGATGATCGGCGAAGGCGCGGAAGCATTCGCTAAAGAACACGGCACTAAACTCCTCGCGGATCAGAAATATTTTTTCACTCAGCGACGTTGGGATGAACTCCAAAACGAAATCAAGGCCGCGAAAACACGAGGAGCAACTGGTGAAAAGAGATTCATTATTAGTCAGGAAAAACTGCACGGAACCGTAGGTGCCGTTGCATTGGATCGGAACGGCAATCTTGCAGCCGCGACATCGACCGGCGGTAAGACGAACAAGCTTCCCGGGCGCGTGGGCGACACGCCAGTGATTGGCGCCGGTTGCTACGCGAACAACAAGAGTTGCGCCGTGTCGGGCACCGGCGATGGCGAGCTTTTTATCATGACCGTGGCGGCGCACGACGTCTCGGCTCTCGTAGAATACGGCGGCAAATCCGTCCGCGAAGCGACCCAGATCGTGCTCGATAAGATCGCTAAGCTGGGCGGCACGGGCGGATTAATCGCGATCGACCGCAAAGGCAACATCGCCCTCCCGTTTAATACGTCGGGGATGTATCGCGGATACGTGGATCCAAACGGCAAGTTTGTTATCGAAATCTACAAATGATTTCGTGATTTGTTGAAGCGTTGAACCGTTGAAGCGGTTCGCCTTTTACTTTGTAATTCTTGTAACGTTTTAACGGTTCACCGTCTCATCCCATGCTTCCGTCGTTTTCCATTGTCATTCCTTGCTTTAACGAAGCGGCGCGCGTCGGCGAGACGCTTCGCCTTACGCTCGATTATCTCGCCGGCGCGGCTCCCGAGAGCGAGCTGATCGTCGTGAATGACGGATCGACGGATGCAACTGCCAACATCACACGCGAAGTTTTTGAGAATACGAAGGTCGCAACCCGTCTGCTCGAGAATTTTCCAAATCGCGGCAAAGGCGCGGCTGTTCGTTCGGGATTGCTGGCGGCACAAAAGCCGATCGGTTTGTTTTCCGATGCCGATCTTTCCACGCCTTTGGTGGAGACGCCGAAATTGATCGAACCAATTGCCCACGGTGAGATCGACATCGCCTTTGGCTCGCGCGCGATCGACCGGAGTTTAATCGGGATTCATCAACCCTGGCGGCGCGAGGAGGCTGGGCGTGTTTTCAATCTTCTTGTCCGACTCGCTACCGGTCTGCCGTTTTGGGACACGCAATGCGGGTTCAAAGCGTTCCGCCTCGACGTTTGTCGCCCGATTATCGAAGCCGCTCGCATCGACGGTTTCGCCTTCGATGTGGAGCTGCTTTATCTCGCGCACCGCGCTGGATTGCGTATTCGCGAAATTCCAGTGCGCTGGAACCATTCCGAGGGCAGCAAGGTGCGCTTCTTTCATGATAGTTTGGGGATGTTGCGCGAGGTGATCGCACTGCGTACGGGCTTGTAGGGAAGCCGTCAGCTCCGCTACAAGAACTGCGCCAAACTTTTCTTTCTCATGGCACTGTCTAAATTAGATCTTCCGCGTTTCGCGGTTGGCATTCATGCAGTCGCTTCAATTTCATCCGGCGGTCACACGGTGGTTCGAGCAAACGTTCGGTTCACCGACCGAACCGCAAACCCGCGGCTGGCCGGCGATACACGCCGGCCACCATGTCCTGATTTCTGCGCCGACAGGCTCAGGCAAAACGTTGGCTGCGTTTCTTGCGTCGCTTGACGTGTTGTTCCGTGAAGGCGCACAGGCCGATTTGCCGGAGGAAACGCAAGTCGTTTATGTCTCGCCGCTCAAAGCGTTGAGCAACGATATTCGCAAAAACCTTCAGGAGCCGCTTGTTGGAATTCGCGCGTTGTTGCGCGAAACTGACGGGCGCGAGATCGATGTGCGCGCGGAAGTTCGGACGGGCGACACAACTGCCGCACAACGACAGGCACTAATTAAGAAGCCATCGCACATTCTTGTTACCACGCCGGAATCCCTGTATCTGCTGCTCACTTCCGAGTCCGGCCGGCGGATGTTGAGCGCCGTGCGAACGCTGATCGTGGACGAGATCCATGCGGTCGTGGACGACCGGCGCGGGGCTCACCTTGCGCTGAGCATCGAGCGTTTGGCCGCGCTGACGCAACGTCCGCTTCAGCGAATCGGTTTGTCGGCGACCCAAAAACCGATCGAGGAGGTTGCCCGTTTTCTAGTTGGGACGCGCGCAGTGGACGATGCCGGCAGCCCTGATTGCGAGATCATCAACATCGGTCATCGCCGCGAGTTGAATCTGGCGATTGAAATCCCTAAGTCGCCGCTGGAAGCGGTGATGTCCAATGAAGTTTGGGAAGAGATCTATTCCCAGCTGGCGGAATTGATCCAGGCCCATCGCACCACCCTGGTTTTCGTAAACACCCGCCGGATGGCGGAGCGCGTGACGCATCATCTGAGCGAATTACTCGGCGCAGACGCGGTTACGTCACATCACGGAAGTCTCTCCGCGAAGCTGCGTCTGGATGCGGAAGATCGATTGAAGCGCGGTGAATTGAAAGCGCTCGTTGCGACTGCTTCGCTCGAGCTTGGCATCGACATCGGCTCGGTTGATCTCGTCTGCCAGCTCGGCACGACGCGCTCCATTGCCACTCTGTTGCAACGCGTCGGTCGCGCCGAGCATAAACACGGCGGTTTGCCGAAGGGCCGGATCTTTCCTTTGAGCCGTGATGAACTGGTGGAATGCGCCGCGCTGCTGCGTTCTGTTCGACGCGGCGAGCTCGATCGTCTGCTGATCCCGGAAAAGCCGCTGGACGTTCTGGCCCAACAAATCGTCGCTGCCACCTCCACCGAAGATTGGGATGAAAATGCGTTGTTCGAGCTCGTTCGTTCGGCCTGGCCCTATCGAAATCTGACGCGCGAAGAATTCGACAGCATCGTCAAGATGCTCGCCGACGGTTTTAGCACCAAGCGCGGGCGACGCGCGGCCCTGATTCATCACGATGCCGTGAATCATCATTTGCGCGGCCGGCGCGGGGCGCGACTGGTCGCCTTAACTTCCGGCGGCGCGATTCCGGACAACGCCGATTATCGGGTCATCGTCGAACCATCGGAAACTTTCATTGGCACGGTCAACGAGGATTTTGCGGTTGAAAGTTTGGCCGGCGACATTTTCCAACTTGGCAATGCCTCCTGGCGAATCTTGCGTATCAACTCCGGTGTCGTGCGCGTCGAAGATGCCAAAGGTCAGCCGCCGGGAATTCCATTTTGGCTGGGTGAAGCTCCGGCGCGCACGTCGGAGCTATCACAGGCTGTGTCCGATTTGCGAATCGAGATCGAAAAGCTGCTGGCCGACGGACAAGATCCCGGCGGATGGCTCGCCCACGAAACGCACTTGCGGACCGAGGCCGCGGAACAAATTGCCGATTACTTCGCGGACACTTATCGCGCGCTCGGCGCAATTCCTTCGCAGCAAACCTTGGTGATGGAACGTTTCTTTGACGAGTCTGGCGGAATGCAACTCGTCCTGCATTCGCCATTTGGCAATCGAATCAATCGCGCCTGGGGGCTGGCCCTGCGTAAACGTTTTTGCCGATCTTTCAACTTCGAGCTGCAAGCCGCGGCCACCGATGACGCGATCGTGATTTCGCTCGGAACGCAGCATTCATTCCCGCTCGAAGAAGTTTTCCGCTACCTGAATGCAAAGACTGTTCGCGATCTTCTCGTTCAGGCTTTGCTGGATGCTCCGATGTTCACCATTCGCTGGCGCTGGAACGCGACCCGCTCATTGGCAGTCCCGCGTTTTCGTGGTGGCGCAAAGATCGCGGCGCCGTTGCAGCGAATGGAATCGGAAAATCTTCTGGCCGCAGTTTTCCCGGACCAGCTTGCGTGTCTCGAACACATCCTGGGCGACCGCGAGATTCCCGATCATCCGCTGGTGAAACAGACGATCGACGATTGCTTGACCGAAGCGATGGACATTGAGGGGTTGGAAGAAGTTCTGCGCAGAATCGAACGCAATGAGATCCGCTGCATCGCGCGCGATTTACCTGAGCCGTCACCCCTGGCTTCGGAAATTCTCAACGCGCGACCTTACGCGTTTCTGGATAACGCGCCTTTGGAAGAGCGGCGCACCCAGGCGGTTTACACGCGGCGCGCTTCCGAGCGCAACGGAAGCGATGGGCTCGGAATTCTCGACGGAGCTGCAATCGAGAAAGTGCGACGCGAAGCCTGGCCGGAAGCAACGAACGCGGATGAATTGCACGATGCGCTAATGCTGCTCGGGGTGATGGCGCCAGAGGAAGCTGCAATTTCTATTCATCACGAAGGAAACGGCGCGGCGGCAGATCAGCGAAAGCTTTCTGGGCTCAAAGAGCTGGTTGCTTCCAATCGAATAACGCGACTTCGATTTGGAGAAAAAACTTTTTGGGCGGCTGCTGAACGTTTGCCAATCCTTCAAACAATTTATCCGCAGGCCATGCTCGAACCTGAGCTGGTTGCACCCGAATCCGCACGACGGCAGACTTGGGAACGCGCCGATGCCATTCGCGAATTGGTTCGCGGCAGAATGGAGGTTGCCGGTCCAGTCACCGTAACTGAGCTGATGGCTCTGCTGAGCTTATCGCGCTCCGAGATCGATGCGGCATTGCTGGCGCTCGAAGCGGAAGGCTTTGTTTTGCGCGGCAAATTTCAGCCTGATGCGACGAAACAGGAATGGTGTGATCGTAGATTGCTGGCGCGAATCCATCGGCTCACGATTGACCGGCTGCGCGCTGAAATTAAACCGGTCTCACCCCAGGATTTTTGCCGTTTCCTTTTGGCATGGCAGTGCGTCGATCCGGAACATCGCGTTGAAGGTCCGGAAGGCTTGCAGTCTGTGCTGGAACAACTTGACGGTTGCGAGTTGCCGCTGGCCGCATGGGAATCGACGGTCCTCGCCGCGCGCGTTAACGACTATGACCCTGAATGGCTGGATCGCCTTTGCTTCTTTGGCCGTGTCGGGTGGGGCCGCTTGAGCTCGCCGCAAAACCCAAAGGCTCGTACGTTCGCGCCGCTGCGGACGAGTCCCATTGCGTTATACCAGCGAGAAAATCTGGATGGCTGGCTGCTTTTAGCTCAGACAAATTCAGAAGCGGAACTTTCTTCGGATACTCAAACCGTGCTCGATGCGCTAAGACGCGGCGGCGCAATCTTCTTCGCCGAAATCGTGCGCCGAACCGGCTTGTTGCCGTCCCAAGTCGAAGAAGCGTTGTCTCAGCTCGCTGCGCTCGGTTTTGTCACCTCAGACAGTTTCGATGGATTGCGAGCGCTTCTTGTTCCATCCGACAAACGGCCAACGTTTGGACGTAACGAAGGAAAACGACGCCGCAAAACAAACCTCGCCAGCATTGAATTCGCCGGGCGATGGTCGTTGTTGCGAACGCAAATCCCATCACAAACGTCCGGAAATGGCGCTGAGGCCTCCTTACGCGAGGCAGCGGTCGAGAAATTTGCCCGGGTGTTGCTCCGTCGTTACGGCATTATCTTTCGTCGTTTGCTCGAGCGTGAGAGTTTCGCGGTTACATGGTACGAGTTGGGGCGAATTTATCGCCGCCAGGAGGCGCGGGGCGAAATTCGTGGCGGCTATTTTGTTGGCGGCGTTAGCGGCGAACAATTCGCGCTGCCGGAAGCGATTGGCTTATTACGCTCCATTCGCAAGGCGCCGCCCACTCGGGGCCTGATTACGCTGAGTGCCGCCGATCCGCTGAATTTGCAAGGCATTCTAACGCCCGGGCCACGAATTGCCTCGCTTACAACGAATCGGATTTTGTTCCGCGATGGATTTCCGCTGGCGGCGTTGGAGGCGGGGAAAATTCGCAAGCTCGCCGCAGTGGGTCCGTCCCATGGCGAACTTGGAGATGATTCCGTTTCTGATTTGCAAATTGAAACCGCTCTTAAAGTCGGAAGGTTGCGCGCTTCATTGCGGCCGTACTATAAATAGAAGCCGCCGTGACACAGAGATCTTGTATGTGGGGAAGGCGGGGCGTCTCGCCTGCACCCGTGCGGCGTAGCATAATAGCAACCCGCGTACGTCGTGGCCGGATCGGTACATTGTCGCTGCGCGGCTACTTGGGTAAAGCGGCCAGGCGAGACGCCCGCCGGCCCCACAGGCTGGAAGCCTATGCCACGCTACTTCTTAACGATCTCGGCATTCTCGATCATTGTAATACCACCGCGATCCGCCATCTTGCCTTTTACAGTGATGGTTTTGCCGCAATAGTCAGCGAGTTGATCGTTGATCGGCTTGTGTTCGCCAACGACGAGATACGCTTTGCCCTCACTCAGGATGCCGACTGGGCCTCCGCTTTTGATGCATTTGGCCCCGCATGACTGGCCGTGCTTTTCGCCCATGGCATTATGATCGACGTAGCACATCATATCGACGACCTCGCCGGTCACTTCTTTTGAAGCGGCCGCATCGCTGCCATGTTCGTGCTCCTGAGCAATGGCGATTGGTGAAACTGCCAACGCGGCGATGAAAGTCGCGACTGCTGCAACTTTCAAGACGGTTGGTTTATTTTGTGTTGAATTAAACATAAGCCAAAATGTGGGCCGCTTGGTCCGCTGGTCAATCAATCACGAGGCCGAAAAATGACGAATGACAAATGTCTAATGACGAAGGAATGACGAAATCCGAACCACGAAACTCCCACGGCGGCTTTTCGTCATTTGCCAATTCGGACTTCCTTCGTCATTCGTCATTCGAGCTTCGTCATTGTTTTCGCTTCTCGATCAGATTGGCGAACTGGTCGAAGAAGTAGGTGGCGTCATGCGGGCCGGGGGCCGCTTCAGGGTGATATTGCACGCTGAAGATCGGCAATTCTTTGTGCCGCATCCCCTCCACGGTGCCGTCGTTTAAATTGATGTGCGTTACTTCCACATTCGAGGGCAACGACCCCGGATCGACAGCAAAACCGTGATTCTGCGCGGTAATCGCAACCTTGCCGCTCCGCAAATCTTTCACCGGCTGGTTCGCGCCGCGATGCCCGAATTTCAATTTGAAGGTCGATCCTCCGAACGCGAAGCCGAGAATTTGATGTCCAAGGCAAATTCCGAAAATCGGTTTCTTGCCCATCAAATCGTGCACAGCCTGGTGCGCGTACGGCAGCGCGGCTGGGTCGCCTGGGCCGTTGGAAAGAAAGATTCCGTCGGGATCGATGGCCAGCACTTCGTCTGCGGTTGTCGATGCCGGGACAACAGTAACGCCGAAGCCTTTCTGGCGCAGCAGGCGCAAGATGTTTTCCTTCATCCCATAATCGTAGGCCGCAATCCGAAACCGAATTGGGGGCAGCGCACGTTTGCTTCCGCCATTGCCAGACGCAATCGACCATTGGCCGCTGAGTTTATCGTCGGGATCCCATTGGTAAATCTCGGCTGTTGAGACTTCGCGCACGTAATCCATTCCGATTACGCCCTCGCCTTCGATCGCCCTTCGTGTCGCATCCTCGGGCGAAATTTCTTCCGTCGTCAAACAAGCTTTCATCGCGCCGCGGGTCCGCAAATGTCGGGTTAGCGCGCGGGTGTCGATTCCCTGAGCGCCAGGAATCTTCCATTTTTGCAAATATTCACCGAGCGACATTTCGGAGCGCCAGTTGCTCGGGACTTCAGTCAACTCTTCGATGATGAATCCACGCACGTGCGGCGAGCGGCTTTCCTGGTCTAGCGAATTGGTCCCATAATTTCCAATTAAGGGATAAGTCATCGCCACGATCTGGCCGCGATAGGATGGATCGGTCAGGACTTCCTGATAACCGGTCATGGCGGTGTTGAAACAGATTTCGCCGACGCGCGTGCCGGTTGCCCCAAAAGATTCGCCCTCGAAAAATCGGCCGTCTTCGAGAGCTAGCAGGGCGTGCATGTCACTGCGCATTGTCGATCTTATCGGCGGATTTTCAAATAACGTTGAAGCGATAAAGCGATGAAGCGCACGCGCATTGGATTCCTCTTCAATTCTTCGACGCTTTAACGGTTTAACGAAAAACCCGGATCGAAATTCGATCCGGGTTTTTGTGAAATTTTACCCCGCCGGTGCCGTTTAGGCGGATCTCCCGTTCCCTTTCAGTAACGGGTGGATGACCGTCGCCACAGCGTCTGACTTCCAATTAAGGCCTGTCATGTTCCCCAGCGACTCAGCCTCCTTAAGCTAGCCAATTATCGGTCCGGGAATCCCACCTGTAATCTCGAACATCGCAGGGTAAATGTTGCATCCCGAAAATGCTTGCTCGCGAAAGCTTTCGGAGCTCGGGACTACCGAGAGCCGTTGATTGAGAGTTGAGAGAAAAGCACTGGTTTCCTGCCCAACCCTCAACGAACGGCTCTCAAAGTTTCAAAGAACTATTCCCGAAGTGTGACGCCCAGCTCGCGTTTCAGTCGTTCGCGAATCCTGGCGTGCACCTCGGTCACTTCTTCATTTGTCAGTGTGCGACTTCGGTCCCGATATGTCAATCGATATGCGAGCGACTTTTGTGGCGCTCCGACTTGTTCGGTGAATAAGTCGAACAGCACCACGCTTTCCAAAAGCGGCTCGCGCGGTTCCTGAATCGTGCGCAAAATTTTGTCGTGCGAAATTTCGTCAGGCACCATCATCGCGATGTCGCGCGTGATCGATGGAAAGCGATCCAGCTCTCGGAATTTTTTTTCTGGTTCGCCTCTGGCCAAAAGAAGATCGGCATGCAGCTCGGCAACGAGCACCGAACCGGGCGCGCTCGATCTGCTCGCCGAGAGTTGCCCGCCGAACCCGATCAGCTGATCGCCGGACCAAACTTCGATCGCGAGCGCGAGATCAGGGAATTTTCCTGGCCGAAACGACAGATTTGGAACAATGCATTCGAGCGCGCCCTTGAGATCAAACAAGTCAAGGCTGCGTTTTGTTCGCGATCGCCAATTCGGCGCGTTCGCGCCATTTCCCCAGAGCAAAATTCCGAGATGTCGCTCCTCTTTTCCAGAGGGCGGGATGAACGCGCGGCCGATTTCGAAAATGGAAACACTCTCGGCCCCGGCACGAATGTTTCGTTCGAGCACTCCAAGCAAACCGCTGATCAAGCTTGGCCGCAGCGCGACGTGATCTTCGCTCAACGGATTGCGCAGCTTGATCGCACCTTCGCTGAAAGCGGAGGCGCTTCTCGCAATCAATTTTGACGTGCGCACTTCTGACAAACCGCATCCAGCCAATCGCTCTCGCAGAAAAAGTGTTTCGAGATCGTGTGTGCGATCAGCCGGGCTCGTCGGCATGAAACGGCCGCGCGTCCTCCCCGGAATCTTATCTATTCCATACGCGCGCACGACTTCTTCGATAAGATCGACGTCGCGCTGCAAATCCCGCCGATAACTCGGAACCTTCCAGGTCTCACCCTTGCTCGTGCTCTGGGTTTTCTTTAGCCCGAAGTGCGTGAGAATTTCATCAACCGTTTTTGGTTTGATTGCGACGCCGATTACGCGATCACATTTCTGGTAGCTCAATGAAACGTTAGCTGGATCGGCCGGAAGTTGACCGGCAACGTGAATTTCTTTTGCGGGTGTTCCGCCAGCGACCTGGCGGATCAATTCGGTCGCGCGATGCGACGCTCGCAAAATCATGTCCGGATCCACGCCGCGCTCGAATCGATAACTCGCGTCACTCGGTAAATTCAAATTGCGCGCCGTCCGGCGAATACTTGACGGCAGGAAGTAAGCGGCTTCGAGCAAAATATTTTTAGTCGAATCGGTCACACTCGTTTCTTCGCCACCCATCACACCGCCGATTCCAATGGCACGCTCTTGATCGGCGACGACGCAGTTGTCCTGTTTGAGCGAGTAAGTCTTTCCGTCAAGCGCGAGAAATTTCTCGCCGTCGCGCGCAAGCCGCACATTGATGCTGCCCCTCAATTTATCGGCATCGAAAGCGTGCGTCGGTTGGCCGAGCTCCAGCATTACAAAATTCGAAATGTCGACGATGTTGTTGATGGAGCGAATGCCAACGCTCTCGATTTTCGCGCGCAACCATTGCGGGCTCGGACCCACCTTCACATTGTCGATCTTCCGCGCCGAGAAAAATGGACATTCGCTTGTCGCGGCGATGCTCACGCCTGATCGCTTGATGTCGATCTTTACTTCGGGTGGCATTAACTTGGGTTTCTTTCCGGTCAGTGCCGCGATTTCGCGGGCGAGACCGAAATGGCTCAGCAGATCGCCACGGTTTGGCGTGATCTCGACGTCGAGAATCGTGTCCGCGGCGAAAAGATCGCCGATCGGCATGCCGATTTTTGTATCTACCGACAAAATCAACAGGCCGGACGCATCTTCGCCGAGGCCGATCTCGATTGGGCTGCAAAGCATTCCTTCCGATTCGACACCGCGCAGCTTGCTTTTTCGAATCTCAGTTCCGTTCGGCAGCTTTGCCCCCGGCAACGCAAGCGGAACTTTGTCGCCGACTTTGTAATTCGTCGCGCCGCAAACGATTTGGCGTTTCGTGCCGCTGCCGTCGTCCACTTCGCAAACTGTGAGCCGATCAGCATTCGGGTGGCGCGAGGAGGCGATGATTTGCGAAACGATCACTTTGTCGATGTTCGCGCCCCGTGTCTCGATGTTTTTAGTTTCAATGCCGGCGCGAGTCAGCA
>JBKOXU010000137.1:0-7068 GCA_046725095.1 Verrucomicrobiota bacterium | reverse complement strand
GCTCCGGAATGTGTCGATTTCCAGGTCGGCAGGATTAATTTCGATCGGAGCAGTTTCGGTGATTTCCGGGACAACATCGACGCTTGCGAACGACGTGTGTCGTCGCTTGTTTGCATCGAAGGGTGAAATGCGCACGAGCCGGTGCACGCCTCGCTCGGTCTGAAGATGGCCGTAGGCAAATTCGCCGCTCACCAGCAGGGTCGCCGATTTGATACCGACTTCTTCGCCCTGTTGGATGTCCACAGTCTGTGATTTGAAACCACTTCGCTCAATCCAGCGTTGGTACATGCGCAGCAACATGTCGGCCCAATCGCACGACTCGGTGCCGCCAGCGCCGGAGTGAATAGTGAGAAATGCATTGGCACGATCGTTTTCGCCGGAAAGAAATTGGCGCAGTTCAAATTCCCCCAGCTCGTGAAGCAAGCGCGCGTGTTCGGTCGCGACTTCTTGCTCTGCTTGTGTGCGCGCAGTCGCATCAGTTTCTTCCGCAGCCAGTTGCTGCAATGCACTAAAGTCCTCGATCTGGCGTTCCAACTCCCGAAACGGATTGATCAACGAGCGCAGGCGTGAGGCTTCTTCGACATCCGGTTGAGCGCGCTCGCGATTCGACCAGAAGTCGGGCGCAGCCATGCGCCTCTCAATAGTTGCTAGATTTTTGCGGAGCTTTTCGACGTCAAAGAAACCTCCGCAATTCGCGAACGCGCGATCTCAAATCTTCCGCATCGGGGATGGAGATTTCAGTTGGCATGGAGAAACCTAATTCAACCGGCCCGAATCGCAAAGGTTGTAGCGGCGTTTGTGCCAAACGCCGACCCTCGAACCGCATCCCCTACCGACAAGTTACCTGCGGGCGGAATCCGTGGATTTTGGTTTTGCAGTTGGCGCGGGTTCCAGGCGAAAAATTGTTTCGCCTTCCTTCATAAGATCGAGACGATCGCGCGCGATGGTTTCCAAATAAGTCACGTCGGTCTTGAGAAGATTGACCTCGCGAGTCTGACGCGAGAGCAAACTTTGTTGACCGTTTACCTGTTGTTGCAGCTCGTCAATTTCGGCGCGGCTCTGCATCAATTTTTTATACGGTGGAACAAACAAGCTCACAATCACGAGCCAGATCGCGAGGACAAGCAGAACGCGAAGAATTCGGTTAAGTCGCTGCCAGACGGTGGCTTCGCGACGCGCGCGAAAATCGGCGTAGGTCTGATCCACTCAGCGCATTTTACCGCCGTACTCGGCTTTGTCACCAAGTTCTTCTTCGATTCGCAGGAGTTGATTGTATTTCGCGGTGCGATCGCTGCGGCAAAGCGACCGGGTCTTGATTTGACCGGCGTTCGTTGCGACCGCGATGTCGGCAATCGTTGCATCCTCCGTTTCGCCAGAGCGATGGCTGATCACGGTGGAGTAATTGTTTTCTTTGGCCAGATCAATCGTTGCCAGCGTTTCGGTAAGCGTGCCGATCTGATTCACCTTGATCAAAATCGAATTCGCCACGTGCTCGGCAATTCCCTTTCGCAGAAATTCGACATTCGTTACGAAGAGATCGTCACCGACTAGTTGAATTTTTTCACCAAGCTTTGCGGTCAGTTGTTTCCAGCCCTCCCAATCATTTTCGGCGCAACCGTCCTCAATTGAAATGATCGGGAAGCGCGCACAAAGATCGGCATAGTAATCAATCAATTCGCCGGCAGTTTTTCGAGAGCGATCTGATTTCTTGAAAACGTAAATATCGTTTTCGCTATCGTAAAATTCGGAGGCGGCTGGATCGAGTGCGATAAAGATTTGCTCGCCGAGCTTGTAGCCCGCCTTTTTAACGCCAGTCGAAATCGCTTCCAGGGCGTCCTCGGCGGAATCGAGTTGCGGGGCGAAGCCACCTTCGTCGCCAATCGCCGTGGAAAGGTGGCGATCCTTCAACACCGATTTGAGCGCATGAAAAACTTCCGCGCCATAACGCAGCGCTTCCGAGAAGGTCGGCGCGCCACGTGGCACAATCATGAATTCTTGAAAATCGATCGGCGCGTCCGAATGCGCGCCGCCGTTCAAGATGTTCATCATCGGGACCGGCAAAACTCTTGCCTCGGGCCCGCCAAGATAGCGAAAGAGAAACAGATTTTCCGCGATCGCGGCGGCATGCGCAACCGCCAGGGAAACGCCGAGGAGCGCGTTTGCCCCCAGGTTCCTTTTATTGGGAGTGCCGTCGAGCTCAATCAGCTTGTTGTCGATCTTTTGTTGGTCGCACGCATCCCAGCCTTTGAGAGCGAAAGCAATCTTATCGTTGACGTTGGCGACCGCTTTCTTGACACCTTTGCCGCTGAATCGCCTTTTATCGCCATCCCGCAATTCCCATGCTTCATGTTCGCCGGTGCTTGCTCCGCTTGGAACCGACGCCCGGCCAACCATGCCGCGCTCCAATCGCACATCAACTTCGATAGTCGGGTTGCCGCGTGAATCCAAGATTTCCCGGGCAACAATGTTACGAATCAAACTCCTTGTCATTGCAGAATATCGCAGTCGGGAAGGGGATCGTGCCCAGCAATCATGCGCTGGGCAGAAGATTCTTCAACCGATCTTCGGGATCGACGAAAACCCAATCTAAACTGAGCTTCCTTCTTGCGGTCAAGATTCCGATTGGCAATTTCGCGGAGGCACCGGATAATCTGTTCGATGAATCGTTTGACAAGATTGAGCGTAATCGGGTTGACCGGCGGCATTTCCATCGCCGTTGGCGCGGAGACGGGACAATTGCCGGCCGATCAGTTGGCAAAAGCAGTTAGGACCGATTCGATTAGCATCCCAACGCCCGCCGAACTTTTCGCAGCGCTTGCGAAGCCGGGCAAGACAAACTGGTCGAGCCAATATCGCGGCCCGATGCCGATGACCTATCGGAATCGCGCGCAAATCGCGCTCAACCTCGGCGGCTTGATTGCCGATGGATTTATTGCTGTCGAAGCAAAGGACAGCCAACAGGTCAAGAATATCGGGTCAGACATTATCAAACTGGCAAGAGCGCTTGGAGTAAGTGAGAGCCTGCTCAGCCGCGGCAATAGTATCAGCGAGTTCGCGGAGCACAATGAATGGGACACGTTAAATGAGGAACTGGAAGCGACTCAAAACGAAGTGAAATCCTCGATGCAATCCCACTCCGATCAAGACCTAGTGATTCTCGTCAGTGTCGGTGGCTGGGTCCGCGGCACGCAAGTAGTCAGCGGCGCGATTATTCAAAGCTATGACGAGCGAAGCGCGAAAGTGCTGCGGCAGCCGGCGCTCGTCAGATTGATGCAATCGAAGGTTAATGAAATCTCACCAGAGCTTCGCGACCAACTGCTGGTCAAAGATGTGAGTGAAGAGCTCACCGGCATTGAGAAGCTCGTTTCTTTCCCGGAGGGCAAGGCGCCCACCGTTGATCAAGTGCGGAAGGTGAATGAAGCAGTCGGGAAATTGATGGAGAAGATAGAGAGCAAGACTATCGCGAAATGAAACGGCTCTTAACGATATTTCTGTCGATCGTTGCGCTGGCGGCAGACCTTTCTGTGCGTGCCGATACGGATGCCGAGGTCGAGGCGCGAAAGACTGCGCTCGAGCTCGCCGGAGCGTTTGCAAACGATGGCTTCAAAACCCGGGACGGCCATTGGTGCGGAACCGTCAAGCCACACGACCACGCGCTCGTCGCGGTTAATCTCTACGCGGGGAACCAATACTGGTTTTCCGCCGCCGCGGCCGAGCCTTCGACGAGAATCGCCGTCAGTATTTATGATGAGACCGGCAAGCAAGTCTCTGCCGAAACCCTTAATGACGGGGAAAAAGCAGCAGCCGGTTTTTCACCCTCAAACAGCGGTCAGTATTTTGTCTCGGTCAATTCGCTTGAAGGTCGAGAGGGAAGTTTCTGTCTGATCTATTCGTATAAGTGAGCCGTAGCGGCTTGGCTCTGCGCTTTCGCCGCCTCCGTTTTCTGCGTTGGACGTTAAGCGTTTGCTGCCGGATTTAGAACTTCCAACGCTCAACGCCCAACTTTCAACGTTCAACTGTTAGCAGGTCTTTCGCGCGCTCACTCCTTTGCTAGAATCAAACGAGCCATGATCTCGCTTCAGGTATTTTATGAGGGCAACGTTCAGGGCGTCGGTTTTCGCTGGTCCGTGCGACACATTGCAAAAGGCTTTGATGTCAACGGGTGGGTACGCAACCTGGCAGACGGTCGCGTGGAACTTCAGATTAATGGAGAGGAAGGCGAAGTGCGCGAGTTCTTGGGCGCTATCGCGCAGAGCGAACTCCACGCGCTTATTCGCAAACAAATCGAAAATAAGCTGGAGAAGCCGGTTACCGCCCGCGGTTTTGAGATTCGCTATGACTGATCCCGCAGTTGCTGTCCGGGGACTGACGAAACTTTTCCCGGTTCCATTCCATCGACAGTCGATTGTTGCTGTGCGCGATCTCAATCTGCGCGTTGAACCGGGCGAAGTTTACGGATTGCTTGGGCCGAATGGCTCTGGCAAGAGCACAACGCTCAAAATTATCCTGGGGCTCGTTTCACCGACACGCGGCCAGACAGAGATTTTCGGCCATGACAGCCGCTTAGTCGAAAGCAGGGAAGCGGTCGGATTTCTGCCGGAGAATCCCTACTTTTACAAGTATCTCACGGGCGAAGAAACCCTGCGTTTTTTTGGGCGTCTTTGCGGGCTCGGAGGCGCCTCGTTAAAGAATCGGATGAATGAGTTGCTCGATCTCGTCGGATTAACAAAGGCGCGCAAGCGCCGGCTCGGTACGTATTCAAAAGGAATGTTACAACGCATTGGCCTTGCACAAGCATTGATTCACGATCCGAAACTGGTTGTGCTGGATGAGCCGACCGCCGGGGTCGATCCGGCCGGATCCCGCGAGATCCGCGACCTGATTCTGGATCTACGGCGACGTGGAATCACGGTACTGCTTTCCTCTCATTTGCTGGCCCAAGCGCAGGAAATCTGCGATCGCGTCGGCATTCTCGCCGATGGCGTGCTCGTTCGCGAAGGACGCTTGCAGGAATTGATCGCGATTGAAAATCAAACAGAGCTTGTCATCGCCGATGCTTCCTCTCAGCTCATCGACGAGATCGAATCGCTCATTAACCGGTCAAGCGCGAAGCTGATCGAACATCGAAAATCCACGACGACCCTGGAGAGATTGTTTCTCGAGGCGACTAGAAATGACAAAGCTCGAATGACGAAGCCCGAATGAATGACGAAGCGCGAATGACGATCGATTCTGCCGCGTCCTTCGCGCCATTACTATCTTCGTCATTCGGATTTCCTTCGACATTCGTCATTCGGATTTCGTCATTGGCATCATGAGCGAAAGACATCATCGCGTGTTTTCCTTTAGCCGCACGTTCGCGCTCACGGTCAATACTCTCACCGAACTGACTCGTCTGAAGGTCTTCTACTTCCTGCTGGTTTTTGCCCTGCTGTTGATCGGCAGCTCGATGTTCATGGCGCAGCTAACTTTTCAGCAGGAGTTTCAAATCCTAAAAGACGTTTCGCTCGGCGCGATGTCGATCTTCACGTCATTGCTGGCAATTGTCGCCACCGCGCGACTGATTCCGCAGGACATCGAGGATCGCACGGTTTACACGATTCTCGCGAAACCGGTCCCACGCTTCGAATATCTGCTTGGGAAAATTGCTGGTGTGCTTTTGCTTCTGGCGATTGGCACAGTGGTGATGAGCGCTGTGTTTTTTCTTGTGTTGTATGCCCGCGAGCAAACGCTCCTGCACGTGATAATGCGCCAAATGGCTGCGGCCCCGCGCGAACAAGTAGATGAAGCTGTGCGCGCCGTCCGCGCGTCGGCATTCAACATCGATATCTTCCCCGGTATCATCATTATTTACCTGAAGGCGAGTCTGCTCGCAGCACTCACGCTTTTTGTTTCCACCTTTGCCACCACAAATATTTTCACCATTGTGGTCATGGCTTTCGTTTACTTCATCGGTCACTTGCAAGCGATAGCGCGGGAATATTGGTTGCAGGAACACAGCAGCGGCTGGATCACACGTGTCTTTCTCGCAGTCGTAGCGTTGTTATTTCCCGACTTGCAGGCGTTCAATTTGGTGGATGACATCGTCGCCGGCACGGCCATTTCTCTCGGCCTCTTCTTCAAGACCGCGGTGTTGGGAGTTTTCTATACCACGATCTATACGTTGCTGGCGGCGTTCGTCTTTTACGGGAAGGAATTATGATACGCGTCCTTCTGGTGCTGGTCACTCTGATCGCACTCGGAGCGCTCAAGTTACCAATTGAGCGTGACCTGGCTGCGGTTCATCGACAAGAGCATTTCCGAGGCGTTGCATTTAATCTCGATCTCCGGGAGAAAATCGGGCAACTCGGATTCATTGCCGCCTTGAGCGGATTTCGATCGATTGTCGCTGATGCTCTTTTCATTCAAGCGCATGTTGCGTGGGAGCGGACAGAGTGGGGCCGTGTGCTGCTGTTATTCCAGCACATCACTACCCTACAGCCGCGCGCGATCCTGTTTTGGGACATGGCCGCATGGCATATGGCTTGGAATGCGAGCGTGGCCGCAATGAACGACCGAACTCAACCGCGTCTCGCCTTGCGGGTCAAAGCGCAGCGCGAATATTTTGCGCTCGGCAGAGATTTTCTTGAGCGCGGGATAAGAAATAATCCCGATCGCCCTGAACTCTACGAAGCACTTGCCCGACTTTACAAAGAGAAATACAAAGATCACGAGCGCGCCTCCGAATTCTTCGCCAAGGCGGCGATCTTGCCCGGAGCGCGGACCTACGACACGCGTTTTTCCGCCTACGAGCTTTCCTACTGCGAGGGCCGGGAGCGTGAAGCATACGAGCGCCTTCGCCGACTCTATGACGAGGATAAGCACGAACGGTTGCCGACATTGATTAGCCGGCTGAAGTTTCTCGAAGACAAACTTGGGGTCCCGCGCGACCAGCGAATTCCCGAAGCGGAGCCGTTGAAGCGTTAAAATCGTTACAACATCAAATGCTTAGATCGTTGAAGCCTTTTATTGTAACATTGTAACCTTTTCAACCTTTTAATCGCCACCACAATGCGTTTCGCGGTTTTC
>JBKOXU010000106.1:0-4915 GCA_046725095.1 Verrucomicrobiota bacterium | reverse complement strand
GGAATTTGTGGCTATTCCGCAGGACAACTGCTGGCACGCCGATCCGTCGATCTCGCTCGATGTGCTTTCCTGTTTCGATCCATTAGGCAATGCTGTCCACACCGCGCTCTCGTTCGATCTCGTCGGAGAAGATGTGCTCATCACCGGCGCGGGCCCCATCGGTTGCATGGCCATTCCCATTTGCAAGCGGGCCGGTGCGCGTCACGTCGTGATTACCGATGTCAATCCGTACCGGCTTGATCTCGCGCGCAAAATGAGTGTCGATCTAGCATTGGATGTGCGGACCGAGAAGCTCAGCGACGCGATGCACAAGCTCGGGATGAAAGAAGGCTTCGATGTCGCGCTGGAAATGTCGGGCAATCCGAAGGCTTTCGACGACATTCTGCCGAACATGTTTCACGGCGGCAAAATCGCGCTGCTTGGTATCATGCCCGGGAGCGCCGCGATTGATTGGAACCTTGTCGTATTCAATCAGTTCACGATCAAAGGCATCTACGGCCGGGAGATGTACGAGACCTGGTACAAAATGACCGCCATGATCCAAAGCGGTCTCGATATCTTACCAGTCATCACCCATCGCTTCCCTTACACCCAATTCAAGGAAGCCATCGAGCTGATGAAATCCGGCAACTCCGGCAAGATCGTGCTCGACTGGGGCAAATCCTGAATGAAGAGTTTTAGACAGAATAAACAAAAGGGACGGAAGGACTGAGCTGTTCATTCTGTCGCAATTCCTGTATCCGTTAGAAAAGAAACGACTACTCCTTTGGTGCGAGCGAGGCGACGATTTTTTCAAAGCGCGGGTCGCCGCGCAGGGGATCCCAGAAGGGATGCAGTTTCAGAAGACCGTAGCTCAGTAACCCGGGAATTTGCCCGGCGGCTTTGAGCTGCTCGATTGCGAGGTCCTTCTCGCCAGCCCACGCGGCCGTAATGGAAAAGAACATGATCATTTCAGAGCCGTCGACGGCGTCTTTCGCCAGCGGCAACATTTCAATGGCTCGCCGCCCCTCACGCAATGCTTCCTCCTTTCGCCCCAGCGCCGCATCGATCAGGCCGAGGACGCAGAGCGCGGGAGGATACGCAGGCTGAGCGCGCAGCACTTCTTCCTGCTCTCCGCGAGCAGCAGCGAACGCAGTGTGTGCCGCGGCTGTGTCCCCGCCGAGGCGAGCCAGCAGCCCATAACCAAAATTGCGAGTTAAGGGGACGACATTTCGCCCGAAGTTATTTCCGGTGAGCGCCAGTAACGCCCGCTCCGCCGCCGGGAGATCGCGTTCACAGAAAGCAAGCAGCACCCAATTCTCGGCGAGCTTTGCTGCCGCCCGAGGGTCTTTCGCCAGGATAGCTTCGATCGTCGCGCGCAACGCCCGAGTATCCGCCCTCCAATGGAGATCGACCAAGCTGCGTTTCACTCTCGTATCCACGTCCTGAGGTGCGATGGCAAGTGCGCGGTCGAGCGGGGCGGCCATTTCCGAATAACGTCGCAGCATTTGATAATTCAACGAGACCTGGTGCAGGATATAAAAATTTCGCGGATCGAGCTCGAGCGTGCGTGAGAGGTTACGGGTCGACTCTTCCCAACGCCCTTGCCGGCGATCAATATAGCTGGCCAGCTCGAAGAGATGGGGGTCATTGGGCAACGTGCGTTTCGCGAAAGTGATCTCGGCGTGCGCGCGGTCGTAGTCGCGGTAACCATTATAGAAGTGCTGCGCGAGGGCGAGATGCGTTTTGCCGTCGTCTGGACGCAATCGCACCACCGTCTGGATCGCCTTCTCCGCTAGGGCTAGGCGCTCTGGGGTGGGGTCGTAGCCCCCCATATAGAGACGATCGTGCACGAAGGCCAACTGGCAGTAAGCCAGGAAAAATCCCGGATCGCGTGCGACCGCTTGATTCAATAATTCCCCCGCCTGCAGAAAGTGGACCTTAAAAATAGCGGGGTTGGCCGTGAGCAGCAACGCCTTGGCGCGAGTGTAGAAATCAAAGGCCGTGAGATCGGCGGTGGGCGGTTCCTCGATGGAGACCTGCTCGACCGGCAAAATTTTAGCGTGAAGCCGGCCCGCGACGGTTTGGATAATGTCGCTCTGTATGGCGAAAACGGCTGCCAGATCACGATCGTAAGTCTGTGACCACAGATGCGCATCAGTGCGTGCATCGACCAAGCGCGCGTTAACGCGCACCCGGTTGTCCATGCGTTGCACGCTCGCTTCCAGGACGTGTGTCACTCCGAGCGCCTGCGCAATCTCGGCAAGATTCCGCTTCGCCGTGTATTGCATCACGCTGGTGCGGCTGATGACTCTCAGATCGGCGATCTTCGCCAGCCCCGTGAGAATCTCGTCCTGCACGCCATCGGCAAAACGGGCGCTCTCCTGGTCGTTGGAGAGGTTTTTGAATGGGAGAACTGCTACGCTTTTCTCTGGAATCACCGAGGCAAAGAGGGATGCGTTCCCGGCCAAAGTGTTCGTTACCGTTCGCGTCGGACGCAGGTAGATGAACAGGCCCGCCACGACAAGCGCCACCGCGACGCTCGTCGCCAGGAATGCTGTGATTTTCTTCTGCTGCTTCCAGCCGCTCGTAATGGACTCGCTAACCTCTTTGAGGCGACGCAAGTCGGCGAGCATTTCCTCCACCGACTGGTAACGGGCCTTTTTATCTTTGCGCAGGGCCTTTCGAATAATCTGTTCGAGGCGCGCTGGGGCTTGCCTTGCTTCCAAGGCCAGCCATGACGGCTCCTTCTTTAGCACCGCGGCGAGGCACTCGCGTGGTGTTTCACCTGCAAAGGGCGGTCTTCCAGCCAACATCTCGAAAAGGACGGCCCCGAAACTCCAAATGTCGGTGCGCGCATCCACTGTCTGGCCGCGTGCCTGCTCCGGCGACATGTAGTGAGCCGTGCCGATGACTAGCCCCGGTCGCGTTTCCAGCACCGCCATTGTTCCGACGTCGCGATTGCCTGACGGCGGCCGATGCTCGGTGAGTTTGGCAATCCCGAAGTCGAGTACCTTCGCGTATCCGTCTGGCCGCAACATGATGTTTTCCGGCTTGATGTCGCGGTGCAAGACGCCACTCTTGTGTGCGGCCGCCAGGGCAGAGCCGACTTGGATTGCGATGTTCAGCGCATCGCGCAGGTCTAATTGCCCGCGTGCGAGAACCGCTCGCAGCGTCTCGCCCTCAATGAACTCGGTCGCGATGAAGTGCCGGCTTCCGTCAACGCCGATCTCGTGGACGGTTAGAATGTTCGGATGGTTCAGGGCCGAAGCCGTGCGCGCCTCATGCTCGAGGCAATTCAGTTGCGCCTCGTCCGCGGTCAGACTCTGGGGGAGAAACTTGAGCGCGACTTTCCGCCCGAGCCGTTCGTCCCGCGCGAGATAGACCTCGCCCATTCCGCCGACGCCGATGAGCGACTCGATCCGGTAATGACCGATTGATTCTCCGACCAACGCGCCAACCCTCTCGTCCTCAATCAGCAGTTCGGGAGCGATTTCCAAAGCCGGTGATTCGATAAAGTTCTCTGCCCGCTCGTAAGAGGCGATTAAGGACGCCACCTCGCGGTGCAATCCTTTGTCTCCGCGGCAAGCTTGATCGAGAAACGCGGACCGTTCCTCGGGAGCACGTCCGGTAGCTGACTGGAAGAGATCGTTGATCCGCTGCCAGCGCTCAGCTTTCATTAGGTTCGTCCCCGCTGAGCGCGCGGTAAAGCCAGGCCTTGGCCATGGTCCATTCGCGCTCCACACTGCGCCGCGACATTTTCAGAAACCGAGCCGTCTCTTCCACAGTCAGACCGCCAAAGTAACGCAGTTCCACGATCTGACTCTTGCGAGGATCCTGCGCAGCCAGCCGTTCCAATGCTTCGTTGAGCGCGAGCAATTCCTCCGAATGCTTGTCGGTGACAAGCGCAGCTTCATCCAGTGTAACTCTTGCGGCCTCTCCACCTCGCTTGAACGCGCGACGTGCCCGGGCGTGATCGACCATGATGCGCCGCATGAGTTGCGCCGTCGCGGCAATAAAATGGGTGCGGTTATGCCAGCCGCGGTTGGGATCCTTGACCAGAAGCAGGTAGGCTTCGTCGAGAAGCTCGGTGGTCTGAAGAGTGTGACCCGCGCGTTCCCGGCTCATGTAATGATGGGCCAGGCGGTGCAATTCGGGTTGCACCAGTGGGATCAGTTTCTCTAGCGCTCGCTCGTCACCGCTGCTCCAATCGCCGAGCAGTTGGGTGACCTCTTTTTGTGAGGACAAGGGCATCGCCATACTGACTCCTCGAAGCCGCAAAATCTACCACAGCTAAATAATTTTTCAGCAAGACATCAAAAAACTAAACATCCGTGGCGGGTTCCAAGCCGGATTTCCGCTTTAGAAGATAGAAGGAAACCAAGTCATGAAAACATCACATATCGGTTCAGTTGTAATCATCCTCACCTCGCTCCTGACCTGCGCGGCGCAGGCTACGTGTCTTGAAGTTAACGATTTTAACACTCCGGGCGACGCCACTGCAGTGTTTGTCATCAGCCAGCCGGGCTCATATTGCCTCGGGAGTAATACCGTTGGTGTTGCCGGCAAAAACGGAATCAGGATCGATGCTGACAATGTCACGCTAGACCTTGCCGGTTTCGGCGTCCTCGGCGTTGGCGGATCGCTCAGCGGTATCCTGATCAATATTCATTTCCATATCGTCGTTCGTAATGGTTCGATCAGTGGTTGGGGTAGTCACGGGTTGGACGGAACGAACGGCGGCCTGGCTCGGATCGAAGACTTGCGCGTTGATGCCAATAGCGGGAACGGCCTGGTCCTCAATAGCGGCAGCCAGGTTAACAACTGTATCGCATTTCAAAACGGCGGTGTCGGCATTGCCGTCAGCAATAACGTTCTTGTTACTGGGTGCGTCACCAGTTTCAACGGCGGTCATGGATTTGGGCTTGGGACCGCC
>JBKOXU010000120.1:0-6926 GCA_046725095.1 Verrucomicrobiota bacterium | reverse complement strand
CCCAGTCGGCGAAACGCGCTCGTACTCCTGGATGGCGGAACGTTTGGGCGATCGCAACGCGCGGCGCGCCGTCGGTCGGGCGAACGGCACCAATATGATTTGCATCGTGATCCCATGTCATCGTGTCATCCGTGCGGACGGCACGCTCTGCGGTTACGGCGGCGGATTGTGGCGCAAGAAATGGCTGCTTGATCACGAGCGGCGTTACGCGCACGCAAATCTGGGGAGAAATGAGATGTAAGACGTGAGACGTGGGCTACCAATCACTTCTTACATTCTTACAGACCGCGCCCGGGGTGACTCGAACACCCGACCTACGGATTAGAAATCCGTTGCTCTATCCGGCTGAGCTACGGGCGCAGAAGTAGCAGAGACATATACCGCGTTTCCTTACGAATAAAAGCGACTCGGGCTACGCGATTTTGGTGCCGAGCCATCTTGAACCCCTTGAATTTTCTTGCCACAAGCTTGACGAGAAACGTATCACTAGTGGCTCGTTGAAGGCATTGCTGCCAGCCAGAGGTGATATTTTCCGTCTCGCTCGATTCGGAAGTTGTCTGGGCGCATGCGCGGTCCTCTCTCTCGCGAGCTGCAAGAAAAACGAGCCTGTCGATGAAGCGAAAGCGACTGGCCTGACGACTGCCGATTTTCCGCAGATCACTGCCGATATTTTCAAACCCATGGATGGCGGCATCGATCTTTCGCCCGAAGAAATCATGGGCCGCAACACCTGGAATCTTTGGAGTGGAGGCAATCAACATTTCTGGAACCTTGCGGCCCAGGATAGCTATGGTTTGATGGATCTCTTGAAGATGCTGGATAACCGCAAGTATCCACGCGGCGAGCGTTTCAAAACTTTGGGTCTCGTAAACGAACCGGGTTTTCGCGCGCGTGCCGAGACCAATCCGGACGAGTTTGGTTTGTGCCTCGATGAACAGATGGAGCCCGAACCACCTGAAATTGACGAAAAAGTTTATGGCAAACCTTCCGGTGTGCTCGGGTTCCGACTCTTTCCGAATCCCGAATTCAATGACGAAGCGCGCAAGAAATGGGACGGCAAACGTTTCTACGAGGACCCGACTTATTACAACAACAACAAATTGGTTAGGCCGTATCGCGTCGGCGTCGCCTGCGGCGCCTGTCACATCGCGCCATATCCGAATAATCCGCCGGCCGACCCGGAAAACCCGCGCTGGGAAAATCTCGCATCCGCGATCGGCAACCAATACATCAACGAAGGAAAGGTGTTCGCCTGCAATGTCGAGAAGGGCGGGTTCTTTTACGAAATGCTCGCCGCGCAGCCCCGCGGAACCTCCGACACCTCGCGGATCGCGACCGATCACATCAACAATCCAAACGCGATCAATGCGATCTTTTTGCTTGCTGAGCGCGAGCGAATCGCGGCGCTGGAAAAAATGGCGGGAGGCACCCTGGCCTTGCCCGGAGAAAAAGAGGAGATGCCGGTGCCGCACATTTTGAAGGACGGCGCGGATTCGATCGGTGTGGCTGGCGCAACTATTCGTGTTTACGTCAACATCGGCATGTTTTCCGAGTATTGGTTGACGCTCCACCAGCGACTGATCGGGCTCACTCCACAAAAACCGTTCGAGATTCCGTATGCGCGTGAGCATTCGGTCTTCTGGCGCGCGACTGAAGAGCGCCTGGCAAACATTGCGGCATTTTTCCGCTGCTTAAAACCATTTCATCTCGCCGACGCTCCCGACGGGCAGGCTTACATTACCGCGGATGAAGCGATCATGACGCGCGGAAAAGAAGTTTTCGCCGAAAGCTGCGCGGCGTGCCACTCGAGCAAACAACCGCCGTTAAATATCGATCCGCGCTCCGGCGAGGGAAAAGCCTGGTTTCACACGGCCGTGATGGCGCCCGATTTTTTAGAGGACAATTTTCTATCGAACGACAAGCGTTATCCATTAACCAAAATCGAAACGAATTCTGCGCGCGCGTTTGCGACCAATGCAAAGGCTGGTCACGTTTGGGACAACTTCTCGTCGCAGACTTACAAAGAAATCTCACCTGTCGACGAACTGGATTTTTTCAACCCGTTTGATGAGACGCGTCCCATTAAATTCAAACCGAAAGATAAAGACGTTGGGCCCGGTTACTATCGGACTCCATCACTCGTCAGCCTCTGGAGTTCGGCCCCGTTTCTGCACAATAATGCGCTCGGAAAATTCACCGGCGATCCCTCGGTGGCGGGCCGGATGGAAGCGTTTAACGATGCGGTAGAGAAATTACTCTGGCCGGAAAAGCGGCTGAACAAAGCATCGATCTGGCGCACGCAGAACGAGTGTTCGCTGCACCTGCGGAAAGAATTTGTGCCGAAGCCGCTTCGCCGATTCGCCGATACCGAAGGCTATATCAACATCGGCCCCATCCCGAAGGGCACACCAGTTAACTTGATCGGCAACCTCCAACCTGATTTCGGGCAGTTGGTTGTATTGCAGGCAAAGATTGGAAAGGCTTTGCTGAAAATTCACACGATGAATCTTTCGCCGGAACAAGCCACAGCCGAATTAATCAAGACGGTTCCCGAACTGCTTGCGGCAAATAAATGCCCCGATTTTATCGAGGACAAGGGTCACTACTTCGGCACCGATTTGCCTGATAACGATAAACGTGCGCTGATCGAATATCTCAAAACCCTTTAGAGCGAATTCAACGAGAGGAGAAAACATGGCGGTCACAGTTGCAGAAATGTTAAAAATGTCGCAAGCGCAGCTCGACGATCTTTTCACGCAGAGCCCAGCCGGCGAGATCCCGAGCGGCGAGGCCAAAGGCACTGCGATTGTGGCACCTGGGACAACTTACACGCAGAACATAGCCGATTTCATAAATCACTTTGCGTGGCAGGGAAAAACTTTCGACCCGGCCAAAGGCGCTTTGCGCAACAAAATTCTGCCATTCGGGATTAACGCGATCATCGCAAAGGTTTATAAAGGTCCCAGCTGGCTGGACAACAAGGAGTGCATCGTGCTCGATTATTCGGACACTTCGCTGCTGGCCCATTGGATTCGCGATGAAATCCGCGAAGTCGCGCCGCGTGTTTATCTCGGAAAAGTTTATTGGAGCAAAAAACGGTTGATCGATTTTGCGCTTGAGTTCCCGGCCTCGGGATAATCGCGGTCTCCGGCCATGGCCGACGCTCCAGATCAACGTGTGACGATCCAGCCGTGGAAGTGGCGTGTTGTATTGCTGATGGTCGTCGCGCTCATCACAATCGGCTGCCTGTACTTCGCCTACCGTTTTTCGCGGGACGCTCCCGTGACTTACGCCGACCCGGAAGAGCACTTCAAATACGGCTCAACCGGTGGCGAGCGGGAATCGGGGATTCCCTATTGGATTTGGAAGGTGCTACCCAAATTGTTCCCGGAATATCTTCCGGATAAAACTTATACTCCGGGTCGCGAGTACGTTTCGCTCGGCTTTCTTTACGAACCAGGCAAAGACCTGCCGATCGGTGTCTCGCGTCGCAACACGCAGGGCCTCGACCGCGTTTTCCTAAACTGCGCGATTTGCCATGCCGGTTCTGTGCGGGAAACACCGCAAAGCCCGCGCGCCTTATACACCGGCATGCCGTCGAACACTGTCGATCTCGAAGCCTTCGAGCGCTTCATCTTCGCCTGCGCGTCCGATCAGCGGTTCAGGGCGGACCGGCTCATGTGCGAGATGGAAGCGATTGGCGGGAAATATGATCTGATCAATCGCTTCCTCCTGCGCTATTACGCAATTCCCCTGATGCGCGAGCGGCTGATCATGTTGCAGGGCCATTTTCGCTTTGTGGAGTGGGAGCCAGACGCGGGCCCGGGTCGCACGGACACCTTTAATCCGGCGAAAACTCTTTTGGAATTTCCGCTGGAAAAGCTGGAAACGCGCGAGCTCGTGGGTCTCTGCGATTTCCCATCCATCTGGTTACAGGGCCCGCGCAAGGAACGTCATTTGCACGCGCATTGGGACGGCAACAACAGCATGATGGAAGAACGCAATAAGAGCGCGGCCTTTGGCACCGGCACGTTCCCGCCGACGATTGATTTGAAACAAATCGCGCGGATCGAAGAATGGCTGCTTCACAAAGAGCCGCCCAAATATCCGTTTCCAATTGACGCGCAACTTAGCGCCCAGGGCGAAAAGCTTTACGCGCAATACTGTTCGAGTTGCCACGGTCGCAGCGGCCGTGATTTCACCGGCGAGTATGTCGGTGACGTCATGCCGATCGCCAAGATCGGCACAGACCGTCACCGGCTTGATTCTTACACGGAAGAGCTCGCCATCGCGCAAAACACGCTTTATGCCGGCTATCCGTGGCGGTTCAGTCATTTCCGAAAAACTTTTGGCTACGTTAATCTGCCGCTCGATGGCCTCTGGCTGCGCGCGCCCTATCTGCATAATGGCTCGGTGCCAACGTTGCGTGATTTGCTAAATCCGACGGCGGAACGTCCCGCGGTCTTCTACCGCGGGTATGATGTATTCGATCAGACGAACGTCGGATTTGTTTCGGACGTAAATCGATTCGACGACGATGGCCGCAGCAAAGATGATCCCGGGAGTCCGCACCGATATTTCAAATTCGACACGCAGACGAAGCCAAACGGCTTGACCCCGCGCGAGCGCAACGAAGGCAATTCGAATGCCGGCCACGAAGGGGCTGAATACGGAACGATGCTGTCGGCTCAGGAGAAAGCCGCAATCGTCGAATATCTGAAAACATTTTGACCAACCACGCAGCGACGAACCGATGAATCTTCAACCGAAAACACGACGCGCGCTTTTGATCTCAGCGATCGTCGTCGTGATCTTGATCGCGCTCGGTGCTTTTTTCAGCTGGACGAAATTTTTCCGCGAAGAAAAGGAAGCGTTCGCGAACGAGGAGGAACATTTTAAATACGGCTCGCTTGGTGCCGAAGGAGATCGCGGCATTCCATATTATCTCTGGCTGGTTTTGCCTCGCGTTTTCCCTGACTTGATGCCGGGATCGGGCGGTTACAAATCGTTTGGCGTAGTGTGGGAAGAAGGCCATGAAATTCCGGTTGGCTTTTCAAAAAAGGTTGTCGGTTTCCCGCGTATCACGAATAACTGCGCCGTCTGTCACACCGCGACTTACCGCTTGAGCGAGGATGAAGTGCCGCACGTGGTCGCCGCGGGGCCAGGTCACACCAACAATGTGCAAAGCATGTTGCGGTTCTTGTTCAAAGCCGCGCACGACCCGCGCTTCAATTCGGACATTATCATGAACGAGATCCGGCTCGTGAGCGCGAACAATTACGGAAATGGCGGTCTCTCTTTCGTCGATCGGCAGATTTATCGTTACGTGCTGATTCCGTTCACCAGAAAGGCGCTGCTCCAGCAGGAGAAACAATTCACTTGGATGGAGCGCTATATCGGGGACGGCAAGCCGAAGCCGCATTGGAGGCCGGGCCGCGACGATGCCATGAACCTAACGAAATATTTCATGACCAGCATGGCGGAGGATAATACGTTCGGGCCCACCGATTTTCCGTCGGTCTGGAACCTTGATATTCGTAGCGGAAAAGACAACGCCGGGAAGCAAATGTTCTTGAATTGGACTGGCGACACGCCAGCCGTGCGTTCCGTTTTGATCGATTCGGCGCTTGGTCTGGGCGCGCCGACCCGGCCGTGGTTTCTCCGGCGCATGGCCGATCTCGATCATTATCTCAGCAATCTGCCGCCGCCGCCGTGGCCTTTTAATAAAACCAATCCGATCAACCAACAAATGGCTGCCGAAGGCCAGAAGATTTACGCTCGCGATTGCGCATCATGCCATGAGCCGCGAGCTGAATTTACCAACAAAGTGATTCCAGTCGCCGAGATTGGAACCGATCCAGAGCGAATGTATTCGTGGTCGAAAGATGCCGCGGCGGAAGCAAACCGGCGCGTCAAACAAATGGGCATCGACCGTCCCCCGATGGTGGATACGCAAGACCCCTACGGATATGTTTCGCCGCCATTGGATGGAATCTGGCTGCGCGCCCCTTATTTGCACAACGGCTCGGTGCCCACATTGCGCGATTTGCTGAATCCGCCCAACGAGCGTCCGCAGACTTTTCATCGCGGCTATGATGTTTTCGATGCGGTCAACGTAGGATTCAAGGAACCGCCGCCGCGGCCAATCGGGCCGAATGGCCAGTTGGAGCAATCATATCCTCTTTTTGACACAAGAGAAAAAGGGAACGGTAATCAAGGCCACACCTACGGCACCCAATTATCGGTCGAGGACAAGGAGAGATTGCTCGAATTTTTGAAGACATTCTAGGGGCGGCGTCTCCGTGAAGGACGCGCATGTAATGCTCCCCCTTTGACCTTATCCCCTCTTCCCTCGCAGCGAGGAAACGCAGCGGGGCGGACACTAATCCCTGAACCCGTGCTTCAGTTCCCAAACGCGCAATGCGGCGTACACGAGTGCTTCGCTTCGGGTAGAGCTATCGTCGGCAGTAACCTCATTGTCACCTATTTCCTCTACAGACGTCTGCTCCATGGCATGGGACCACCTTCTTCGTGGTGCTCTCGGGCCTCGGCCAGGACGCCTCTGCAACCCTCTTCCAAGAAGACCACGGTTACCCTTATTCATGAGCTCTCATCACCTAAATCGCGCGTCCGCTTTGTGGTGGCCGCACAAAAATTGATGCGAATAGAACACCAATCACGGCGCACAGTTGCCGGCTCTCGTTGCTTCCGAGGACGATGAACTCAGTGCTTCATGCCTAACGGGAGACGCCACAGTGCAACATCCGTGAAAAGCGCTTGTGCGAGCGGCGGTTCTCCGGCAGTTTCGTGCCACCATGGCAGCAGATCGCAGGCTCGGTTGTCTCAGTATTTTTTTGTTCGTCGCGCTTTGCGCCAGTCTCTTCGTGAACTTCGTCCTGATGGCGGCAGTGTTTCAGCGCTATGGC
>JBKOXU010000190.1:0-4562 GCA_046725095.1 Verrucomicrobiota bacterium | reverse complement strand
GATCGTCGCAAGGCGATGCTGGAAGATATCGCGGTGCTGACCGGCGGCAGACTGATCAGCGAAGACCTCGGTATCAAGCTTGAGAACATCAAGCTCGAAGACCTCGGCAAAGCCAAGCGCGTCACGGTCGACAAAGAAAACACGACGATTGTCGAAGGCTCAGGCAAGAGTGCCGACATCCAGGGCCGCGTCGCACAGATCCGTCGTCAGATTGAAGAGACGACCAGCGATTACGACAAAGAGAAACTGCAGGAGCGTTTGGCGAAACTCGCCGGAGGCGTTGCAGTCATCAACGTCGGCGCTGCGACCGAGACGGAGATGAAAGAGAAGAAAGCTCGCGTCGAAGACGCGTTGCACGCCACGCGTGCGGCGGTCGAGGAAGGCATCGTCGCGGGCGGCGGTGTGGCATTCCTGCGTGCGCAGAAATCGCTCGATAACGTGAAGGACTTGGAACCCGACGAGAAGATCGGCATCCAGATCGTGCGTCGCGCGATTGAGGAACCGACGCGTCAACTTGCCGATAACGCAGGCGCAGAAGGCGCGCTCGTTGTCGAGGAAGTCAAGAAGCGCAAAGGCAACGAAGGTTACGACGTTGCCACTGAGCAATACACCGATCTGGTGAAGGCCGGAATCGTCGATCCAACCAAGGTCACGCGCAGCGCGCTGCAAAACGCAGCATCCATCGCAGGCCTGTTGCTCACCACCGAAGCATTGGTTACCGAGATTCCTGAAAAGGAAAAAACTCCTCCAATGCCACCGGGCGGCATGGGCGGCATGGACTACTAAGCCGAAACAACAGTATGAATCGTGAATCGTCGGGCTTCGGAAGAGGCCCGGCGATTCTTTTTATATGAAAGAGCACAGGAACCTCGATCCGTTAGAGGTGAAGATTCTCAAATTCCTAGCGTCGAGATTGGGAGCAACGGCGGGCCTCGTACGTCAAGAGACTGGAATTAGTCAAATCAAAACTGACTATTATATATGCGAATTGGAGAAAGCAGGGTTCGTTGTGGGAAGCCATTTCTACGGAGGGCGACAGTCTTCATATCAAATCGCGCAAAAAGGACGCGAATACCTGATCATTAACAACCTCGTGGAGTAGTCCGGCATATGGAGTGGCATAACAGCAGCTCGATTCGGTCACGCGAATATACGTGTGGTTATTGCCGAAATGTGGTGGCATCCGCGGTCGGATTCCATTCTACAAGCGCGGGCTTCTACATTTACATCTGTCCGCATTGCAAGAAGCCGAGCTACTTCGAGGGCGCTAAACAAGTACCTGGCATAGCACCAGGCGTGGAAGTCAAACATCTTCCAGCTGATATCGAAGCGCTTTATCGCGAAGCGCGGAATTGTATATCCGTCGCGTCAAATACGGCGGCGGTGCTCACATGCAGGAAACTCTTGATGAACATTGCAGTGGCGCAAAAGGCTGAAGAAAACAAACCGTTCATCTACTATGTGAAGTACTTACCTGATAAAGGTTATGTTCCACCTAACGGAAAAGGCTGGATAGATCACATCCGAAACAAAGGCAAACGAGGCAAACCATGAAATTCGGTTGATGAATCAACACGATGCCGAAGAGTTAATTTCCTTTTGCGAAATGCTCTTAAAATTCATTTACGAATTCCCAAATCGCATTCCGAAGGATAAGGCAACTGAAACGACTCCAACGTGAGGCCAACTCAAATTCGATGGGGTATCACAGTTCTTTGTGTCCTGCTACTCGCGGGTCATCTGATTTAGCCGAAGGTCGCATTGGATCTTACTTCAACCATTCTTTTGGTCGTCGGGCTGATTCCGTGGCTGGCACCTGTGATCAAATCGATTGAACTGCCCGGGGGGTTCAAAATTGAGGTCCAGGATTTAAAGGCAGCTACAGAGAAGATTGTAGGATCTGACGCCGAGCCGATCAAAGCTGGAGCAGCAAAGATCCAGACAATTGCTCCGGATTCCGAAAAAGCCGCATCATTCGAGACGTTGCGACAACTCGCTCAAGAGGACCCGAATCTCACACTCGTCGGCTTTCGCATCGAGCTAGAGCGTCGTCTAAATGCATTGGCAGCTAAACACAATCTAGCTACCCCCAACAAGTCGGCCGGTCAGCTGCTTCGAGTTCTGCAGGAAAAAAGTCTTATCCCGTCAAAAATGGCTTCGGGATTGGCCGACCTGGTAGCCTTGGGCAATCAAGCTGCTCATGGCGCGGAGGTTTCTGCAAACGCGGCTCGCTGGGTGTTAGATACAGCACCGGAAGTGCTCAACGAACTCGATCGCCTCATTCGTTCGGAGTAACGGCCCTCCATGAACGGCCAAGATCCAAAACTGCGCGAAATATGGTCGCAGAAAACGATTCCGGTTGTTTACCGGCCCGGCGGTTCAAATCCGTTACTTGTGCGTTTGCCTTATGCTTCGGACAATCGCGTCTGGCTTAAAGGCCGCCATCGCAATAAGCCCAAATGGAATCCGGAGCACAAGCGGTGGGAGGTCGCGAAATCTTGGTTCGAAGACGTCGTAAAACAAGCGATCGTAAGGTACGGCAGCGTTTACGTTATAGAACCCTTTCGGGTCCAAAAGAAATGCGCGCCTGCGTGTTGGAACGCGAAAGGACTTGAGTGCGATTGCTCTTGTATGGGGCAGAACCACGGAACGGGCGATCCCAGCGGCCGGTGGTACGTCATTTCCGACTCGCTCGCGGTGAACTGGGGCCCACGGCAGTACTCTTACAAGCTGATGAAACCGGCAACGTCGGCTTCAGTAACCGCGTGACAATAATTCGTCTGGGCGAAATAATTTTCGCGTGACGACATTCACCTTTCCGGCTTGGCAGTCGCGATCGCCTGCTTGGGCGTTGCGCAATCGTTTTGCTTCGGGCAAACGCCGGCGGCTGCGACGGAGCCGCAGTTGTTTGCCGAAAACGTGATCTCGACGGCCGATGATGAATCGCATCCGGCCTTCACGCCGGACGGTGAGACGCTTTATTTTTTGAAGAACGGTCCGTCGTTCAATCATCGGACGATTGTTGTTTCCCACGAACAAAATGGGAAATGGGCGACGCCTGAGGTGGCGCCGCGGGAAGAACAGATCAAATCTCAACATTTAACGTTTCGCATGGCTCTCCAAACCACTAGACGAACACACCGAAATTCTTGACCAGTCCCACAACAGGTATTCGAGTAATCAGGAATCAGCAATTACCACTATGAAACGAATTACTTCGGTTACCATGGCGCTCACGGCTCTATTCGGATTGGCGGTGTCGGGCTGCGACAAAAAGACGTCCGACGACCTCAAACAAAAAGCGGAGGAAACGAAGCAAACTGTAGAACGGAAAGCCAAAGAGGCAAAGGAAGCTGCCGACAAACAGATTGAGAAAGCGAAGCCAAAGCTCAAGGAGTTTGGCGAAAAAGCGAAGGACGCGACTCAGGACGCGATGGAAAAAACGAAGGAGGCCGCCGATTCTGCAGCGCAAAAGCTGAAGGAGGCCACCCACACTTCGCCTCAGCCAGAGAGTCCGACTCCTGCGCCATAAGGTGCGGAAGCATCCCGCGGCGCTTTACCTTCTATCTCGGAATCCCTTCCTCGATTGAAACTCGCTCAGCTCTCGCTGTCGCTCGCTGCTACCCTCGCAGCTTTACCTTCTATCTCGGAAATCCCTTTCCTCGATTGAAACTCGCTCAGCTCTCGCTGTCGCTCGCTGCTACCCTCGCAGCTTTACCTTCTATCTCGGAAATCCCTTTCCTCGATTCCTGGGTTCCTGATTAATCGCTGATCTTGTCGGAGAAAATGAAACCACCTTGCCAGTCCAAACCGAATATCCTGGTAGGAGTGGCGGGGGGAAATCTTATGTCACGAGAGGCAATAGAATTCCAAATTACAAATTTTGAGGCTTGCGTGCCGGCCGGGCTTCCGATCATGTGGCGCGGCTTTAAGATTTCCACTGGACCGCTGGACTTCGGTCTCGACGCCTCGACCGGCAAAAGTTGCGGCGTGATGAATTATGAACTTGGGATCGTGTTGTCGGAGTTTCATGTGTTAATCCGTTTCCGTCGGTTTGCATTGCAGCTAAAGGCGCTGGGAATAAATGCGGAGCTCATGGCGCCGGTACACGCTGTATTAAAAACGGAAGGTAAGATCTTGCCGGATCACAGTTTTAACGGCGGTCTTCGCGGCAGTTGCAAGGTCGAGTCACACAAAATGTTCTCTTCTCAGGATCTTCGAGTCGAGATTCTGCCAGGGCTTTGAATACCCGTCGGGGGCTCCCGGTCGGGAGCGGAGATCCGTGCCGAGTTCGAGAACGGCTCTTCAGTTTCCTGGCGGCTCAACCCCGATCAGGCGCGTCTACGGTTGACTCTGCCGAGCTATTTGGGCGGATGGACCTATGAAGTGGCGCTCGAAGGTGGCTACACGTTCACGCCGGCTTTGACAGATAAAGTCTAAGCGAGGCCTCTATCATCTTACGCCCCGTTGGCTTTTCGCATCGCGCAATTGAATAAGGAACTGAACTCGAGCTTTCTCGCTTCGGAGTCGGTCCACGAAACCGCTGGCAATGTGGAGTCTGT
>JBKOXU010000080.1:0-16026 GCA_046725095.1 Verrucomicrobiota bacterium | reverse complement strand
TTCGACGCGGTTTTGTCACGCATCTCAATGAAATTTTCGATGGCAAGATCGGCAAGCGCATCGGCGTTTTCTTTTCGCCTGACGAAATATTCGGCAAAGGCGCGCTGGCGGTCGCTCGGAAATTTTTCCAGGCATTCATCGAGTACGACGCAATCTTCGAACGCGGCGTTCATTCCCTGGCCGTAAAACGGGACAACTGCGTGTGCGGCGTCGCCGACGAGCGCGACCTTGTCTTTGTAGAACCACGGCCCGCCGCGGATCGTTACGAGCGAGCCGGTCGGATTGTCCTTAAAATCTTCGAGCAACGTCGGCATCAGTGGAACGGCATCGGGAAATTCTTCGCCGAAAAAGCGGCGGACTTCGTCGTCGGTTTTGGTCGTCGCGAAGCTGCGTGGCCCTTCAAATTCCCAGAAGAGCGTGCAGGTGAAGGAGCCGTCGGGGTTCGGCAGCGCGATCATCATGAAACTTTTGCGCGGCCAGATGTGAAGCGCGTTCTTTTCCATTTGCCACGAACCGTCGGACCCGGGCGGGATGGTTAGCTCCTTGTAGCCGTGGGCGAGATAACTTTCGTCGTAATCGAAGTTTTCCAGTTTCCTCTGCATCGATTGGCGCACCGCAGAGAACGCGCCATCGACGCCAATGACAGCATGTCCTTTCGCAGTAACGTGACCGCTTTCTGTTTCCAAGTAGGCGACCGGTTCGGTCAGATCGACATCGGTGCAACGATGATTGAAATGGACCCGCACGTTGGAGTAACGCTGCGCGGCTTCGATCACAGTCGTATTGAGCGCCGCGCGCCCGATCGAGTTGATGCATTTTTTTGGATCGACATCGTACGGCGCGAAATGCAGATCACCCGATTTATCGTGAATCATCCGTCCGCGCATCGGGATGGCATGCTTGAGGACCTCATCAGCGATGCCGAGCTGCGCGAGCGCGTGAATTCCGCGCGTCGAAAGCGCCAGATTGATTGACCGTCCGCCGACGATATTCCCCTCGCGCGGATCGGCACGTCGTTCATAAAGATCGACGTTGTATCCGCGCCGTCCCAGATAGGCCGCTAGTAACCCGCCGGCTAATCCACTACCTATCAGGACAAATTTCGTTTTAGAACTCAATCCAAGAAAGCTCGCACAAAGTCCGCCAAGGACGCAACGTAAGTGACCTCAAAATGAAAAACTTCTATCGGCGTCTGATCATTCCGCTGGTTTGTGTTTTCGTAATGGTTCAGCCGTTGCCGGCTCAAACCCCGGAAGCAAAACCGAAGCAGTTTATTTACGTGTTACGACTCGTGCCGCGGCTGCATTCGGACGCGAACTGGACGAAAGAAGATGAAATGGCGCTATCGCGGCACTTCGCACGATTCAAACACGCGATCGAGACGGGTGAACTGATCCTGGCGGGTCGCACTCGCGAGCCAGGAGACAAGACGTTTGGGATCGCGATTTTCGAGGCCAACGATGAAACGGCGGCCCGAAAATTTATGGAAAGCGATCCTGCGGTGGTCGCCGGATTGATGACCGCGGAATTACATCCATTCTCCGTTGCGCTGCAGCGCAAGACTCCGTAGTGCTTCCCGCTAGGTGTGAAGGATCATGAAGATTGTGTCTGTTAACGTCGGATTGCCGAGAGAAGTAATCTGGCAAGGCAAGGTCGTAACGACCGGGATTTTTAAGGAGCCGCTCGATGGGCCGGTCATGATGCGAACGTTGAATCTTGATGGCGATGGTCAAGCCGATCTCACGGTTCACGGCGGCGTGAGCAAGGCCGTTTATGCGTACCCGTCGGAGCACTACGACTATTGGCGAGCAGAGTTGCCGGGAATCGATCTTCCCTCGGGAATGTTCGGAGAAAATCTCACGACCGAGGGACTACTCGAGGAAGCCGTTTACGTTGGGGACAAATTCCGAATCGGTGAAGTGGAAGTAATGGTCACTGAACCGCGAATGCCCTGCTACAAACTGGGCATCAAGTTTGGTCGCGCTGATATCATCAAGCGGTTTCTGGCCAGCCGTCGCACCGGTTTTTATTTTGCCGTTGTTCACGAAGGAATGGTTGGCGCCGGAGATGGCGTGGAATTGATCGGGCGAGAGCAACACGAGATCAGCGTGGCCGACATCACTCGCCTTTACGCTTTTGAGAAGAACGACCTGAAAAGCTTGCGCCGAGCGATCGAAGTCGAAGCGCTTCCGGATAATTGCAAGGGCTATTTTCGACATCAACTCGATAAGCAGATGAGTTGACATTCTGACCACACGCCTCTGTGACGAAGGGTCATTGATGTTCGGCTGGAATCTTGGCGAAGCGCAGACTTCGCGGGACATGTTAAGGCAATCTGCGCAAGGTCATTTCCTCGGGCACGGAGATGACAAGCGCTGTGACCTTGTTGCTGCGGTCCTTCACAAAACGAAACGTTCGGTCCGAATCTTTCTCGAAGAACGAGACTTCCGATTCCGGAATCATCGCGATTTTCTCGCCGAGCCAGGTTGTTTCCAACCGATCACCAGCGACGCTCACCTTTATTGCGAGCCGGTCCTCGAGCCGATAATCGCCCGCGTACGAGCTTAGAATCGCGGGGTCGAGTTTGATTGCCGAGGGAACACGCAGCGCGAGCGCCGGAAGGTAAAGACCTGCGACCCGCTTTGCGATGTATCCGGCGCTCGCGCCGGCGCGGTTGGAGAGCACGGCTACCGCAAGGTGGTCGTCAGGATAGCGCGCGATGTAGGAAGCGAATCCCTGCCACGCGCCGCCGTGCTCCTGCATTTGGTGGCCGGAATCTGTTTTGGCGATGCGCCAACCGAAGCCGTAGGGAGCGGTATTTCCATTGTTGAGCTTCACCGGGGACCACATTTGTTCATAGCTGGCCTGGCTCAGGAATTTCCGTGCTTCCAACGCTTTGTCCCATCTCGCCAAGTCTTCGATTGTGAAATACAAACTGCCGTCGGCCGTCGTGTTCACACTCGGCGCGACCCATTTCTGATTTTTGAGAACGCCCTCCACCAATCTGTAGCCAGCCGCACGATTCGGGATGATGTCGGCCTCGGAGATGACACGCGTCTGGTTCATGCCGAGCGGATCGAAGACGTTTTTCTTGAGAAGATCGCCGTAGAATTCCCCGGTGACTTTATGGATCAGGATACCCAGCGCCACGTAGCCAAGGTTGCTGTAGTTCCATTTTTCTCCCGGAGCGAAGCCCAGCGGCTGTGCCTTGATCATTTTCAGCAGCTCGTCCTCTGTATAATCCTTTTGCAAGGAAAAGCTCTCCGGATAATCCCCGAGGCCAGACGTGTGCGTTAGCAAATGTCGCACGGTGATGCCGGACCACGTTTTGGGAACGCCCAAATATTTTGCAATCGGATCATCGAGCGAGAGTTTCCGCTGCTCGACAAGCATCATCACCGCCGTGGCGGTGAACTGTTTGGCCATCGACCCGGATTGAAACACTGTCTGCGGCATCACCCGCACGCCATGTTCCAAATTCGCCACACCGTAACCTTGGCAAAGCACGACCTCGCCGTTGTATCGGACCATGAGCGCGCATCCAGGGATTTGTTTTCTTCTGAGATAATCGCTGACGAAATCATCGACGCTGTCTGTTGCCCGGATGGCTGGTGTTATTGTGAGCAGAGACCCAAGGAAGATCGACATTGCAAGCGACTTCGTTCGTGACGCAACGCTTGCTTCGAAAATCATCGGTGTTCGGCCAGTATCTTGGCGAAGCGCCAGATTTCGTGAAAGGTGTTATAGAGCGGGGTGGGCGCGGCGCGGATGACGTTTGGTTCGCGAAAATCGCATTTCACGCCGGCGGCTTGCAGTTTGCCGAATAATTCTTTCGGACGTTCGTGCGCCAGGATCGACAACTGACAGCCGCGGGCGTCTGTCTCACGCGGCGTGATAATGGTTAATGCTGAATGTCCGGCGGATTCGAGTAGGAATTGAAGATAGCCGGTCAATCTAATCGATTTCGCGCGGAGCGGTTCCATCCCGCCGGCTTCATCGAAGATCGCGAGTGAAGCGCGCAGCGGAGCCATCGAGAAGATCGGCGGGTTACTGATTTGCCAGCCGTCAGCCGTCGGCACAGGAATGAATTCGGGCTCCAGATGCAAACGAAACCGCGTGTTCGGATCGTTGCCAAACCAACCCGCAAAGCGCGGCAGTTTCGTGTTTGTCGCGTGCCGCTCGTGCACAAAGGCGCCTGCGACCGCGCCGGGGCCGGCATTGAGATATTTGTATGAACACCAGACGGCGAAATCGACGTTCCAATCGTGCAATGAAAGCGGCACGTTGCCGACTGCATGCGCAAGATCGAAACCGACGATGACTCCGTGCTTCTGCGCCGCGGATGTAATTGTCGGAATGTCGAACAATTGGCCGGTGAAAAAGTTCACGGCGCCCATCATTACGACTGCGAGGTCGCCGTGATGCTTCTCGATTAGATCGACAATTTCTTCGGTTTGAACCGCGAACTCGCCCTTGCGCGGACGCGCGAGAATGAGCGCCTCTTTTGGGTCGAGCCCTTGATGAATGATTTGCGTTTTAATCGCGTAGGTATCGGAAGGAAAGGCCGGGTCTTCCATCAAGATTTTGAAGCGCGATTTGGTCGGGCGATAAAATGTGGCCATCATCAGGTGAATGTTCACCGTGAGGCTGTTCATGCAGATGACTTCGTTGGGCTGTCCGGCGACGAGTCGCGCCGCCGGCTCGCGCAGCGTTTCGTGGTACGAATACCATGGCGTCCCGGTGGCATGATGAGCATCGACTCCGAACTTTGCCCAATTGTCCAGTTCCTCTTCGACGATTACGCGCGCAGCTTTCGGCATCAGCCCGAGCGAATTGCCCGCGAAATAAATCACCGGCTTGCCGTTTTTCCCGAGCGGGAGATGAAATTTTTCGCGGAATTGACGTAGCGGATCCTCGGCATCGAGTTGACGCGCGAATTCTTCGTCGTCAGAGAACATGAAAGTCATAGCGATACAGAGAGTTTCGCCACAGATGAACACGGATCAAACACGGATAAGGAGATTAAGCGTCCGCTTTTATCTGTGAAAATCTATGTTGATCTGTGGCCGTTCTGATTGCTTGTCCCCCCAATGCGACAATCACCTTGAGTTGGTCTGGGATATCGGAATTCTCTTGGAAGCGAGCGTATTGAAATTTATTCTTTGTCAGGCGGCGGCGCTTGCATGAACTCGATTGTCGTTCCGTCGGGATCGCGAACGTAAACAACCCGCTTCCCGGCGTTGGGGCCGCTTTTGAGTGTTTGCGGTTTGCCCGCTGCTTTCCAACCGGACGCTGCGATCATGTTCAACACCGCATTAAGATCATCGACCAGCAGGGCAACGTGCACCGATCCGACATCGCAAGGCCGAAGGTCGACATGTTTCCGGTCGGGCGGAGCAAGATACTGGAGCAATTCGATCTTGTGTCCGTAACCTTTTAGGACAGCAATTGAAATCTCGGCGCCGGGCACGCCGGTTATTTCGCTGGCGAGATCGCCAGTTTGGTGCGGACGATGAGAAAGCTCGAACCCGAGAACATCGCGCCAAAAGGCGAGCGACCGTTCGAGATTCGCGACCGTAATACCAGTGTGATCGGCGGCGATAATGCGAAATGGCTTCCTCATACTCGTGTTCATGCTCGTAATCGAAGTAACAGAAGTTTGACGCGAGCGCGCGTCAAACGACACGCGGGGCGCGTGTGCTCCCCAGATTACCCTACCGCTGCGATCACTTTGAGCTCAATTGCGATCGGAGTAGGCAGCGCGCCGACTTCAATTGTTGTGCGTGTCGGATTAGGTTTGCCGGATCCGGAAAAATATTCGGCGTAGAGTTTATTGTAGGTCTGGAAATCTTTTTTCATGTTAGTGAGAAAGACCGTCACGTCGACGATGTCCTGCCAGGTCGCTCCGGCGTCTTCGAGAACGAGCCGGACATTTTCGAACACGGCGCGACACTGCGTTTCGATGTCGTAGTCCACAATATTGCCGTTCGGATCAAGCGTCGCGCCGGGAATTTCCCTACTGCCGCGCACACGCGGTCCGATGCCGGAGAGAAACAGAAACTCTCCGACGCGCTTGGCGTGCGGAAACGCGCCGACCGGTTCAGGCGCGCGCGAGCTCTCGAATGTTTTGCTCATTGGTAATCGAGGGAACTTCTTCTGCGGCTAATAAATATCGAGATCGTGCCCCGCAACAACGTTCCCTTTGTAATATTGATGCATTTCTTTCAGCAATTGCTGTTCGCTTCCAGCTTCCCGGCACTCGTTCGTGCGCGCCTGGTCGCAACCGGGATTAGCGCGATGGTAAAGGATTAGGAGCCCTGGCTTCGCTTTAGTCGCGATGTCGGCAAGCTCCTTGGACGACGTGTGATAGGCCAGCCGGTATTTCTTCCATTCATCGGAAACAAGAGCCAAGGAAGCTTCGGTATAAACCTCATGGATCAACACATCGCATCCCTGACAGTTCTCAAGGATGGCGGGCGTCGGGCGAGTGTCGCCCGAGATCACAATAGTGCGATCAGGAGTTTCAAACCGATAGCCATATGCTTGTAGGTTTCCATGATCGACTGAGAACGCTTTCACCGTGACGATCCGGTCTTTATAGATCACACCGGGCTTGATCTCGTGGACGTTGACTTCGTATCCAGTCTTGTTGGAGTGCTCCAAACCTTCTGTTCGAGTCTTAACGTCGGTCGCATATGCGTTCAGAATGTGTTCTGCCATCTCTCGAGTCCCAGACGGTCCGTAAACTTCGAGCGGTTCCTTCCTTCCCATGATCCATGGTGTCAGAACAACGTCAGGAAAACCGAGCGTGTGATCGGAGTGCAAATGCGTGATGAAACCGATTTTGAGATTCGTCGGCTCTAGACTGGTAACACCTTTATTGCGAGCTGCGGCGGCACGCCGAACAATTCCCGTTCCGAAATCGATGAGATACGGAGTGCCATTCACCACGACCGCGCTCGAAGGTCCGAATCGCTCCGGGTCAGGAAGCGGAGTTCCGGTACCGAGGAGAACAATCTGCGTTTTGACGGATGCTCTGTCTTGCGTCTGTGAGACGCAGCGTCCCCTGAAAACAAATAGAAGCACAAACGCGAGAGCGCAGTATCCCAGTCGACTAGCGTGCGCAAACGCACTCACCGGCTCAGGCGCGCGCGCGCTTTCGAATGTCTTGCTCATCTGCCGTTCCTCATAGCGCAAAAAATCAAAACCACCACCACGCAATCTGCGCTATCTTGCCGTTGCTCGTTATCTTGCAGGAAAACCAGTACGGATTTCCTCCGAGGATGACTTTATAGTGCAAGATGCGATTCTTATCCGCATTTTCTCGATCCGAAAATGTGAAAGAGCCGAGGGCGCCATGCGAGGCAAACCATTTCCAAAATGCTTTGCCGGTTGCGGTGTTCAGAAAAATGCGCATCGGTGGTGTGAATAACGCGGGATCGCATTTTTCACTAAGGAGACCTGACACGACTTCCTTTAACATTGCCGTAGTCTTCGGGTCGGTATCGGGATTCCCTTCCGGCGGTTTCAAGGCCGGGACGTAGATCCTGGCAAGATCGACAGCGAACTGATCGATAATCCTGTCGCTGTGATTCGTCAGGACAACGATCGTAAGCTTGTCATCCAAAAACCGATAAATAACAGACGAAAACCCTGGCGTGCCGCCGCCGTGGTGAACGAAATGATGTCCATGATAATTGCCAATGAACCAGCCGAAGCCGTAATCGAACGACGCATCCGCGCCGTCATTGGTTTTGGTGGCGGCCCACATTTGACGCAGGCTGGACTGTTTTAATAACTTTTCGCCGTAGAGCGCGGCGTCCCACTTCGCCATGTCTTTGACGGTGGAAAGAATGCTTCCCGCTGAAAATGCGATGAACGGCGCGAGAATAGGCCGGTTCTCGAAATGGTCTTTTACCCATTCGTAACCAGCCGCGCGATTCGGAACGATTGGTTGCGGCTCAGTGCTCCGCGTCGCCGTCATGCCGAGCGGGCGGAAGATACGCTCGGCCAAAAAATCCCAGTAAGACTTACCGCTCGCCTTTTCGATGATGATGCCGAGCAGATAGTAGCCGGTGTTATCGTAAGACCACGTTTCGCCTGGGAGAAATTCCAGCGGCAGTTTGAAGAACAACTTGAGCAATTCGTCGCGCGCTGGCGCTGTCTCTGACGTAATGCTGGTTTTGAAAACGTTGAGCCAACCCGGTACCGCAACATGATTTTGGATGCCGGATGTGTGACTGAGAAGATGTCGCACGGTGATGCCATTCCACGCGTCCGGCGTTTCCGGGAAATATTTTGTGAGCTTGTCATCGAGACTAATCTTGCCCTCCTCAACCAGCATCATCACAGCCGCGGCCGTGAACTGCTTTGTATTCGATCCGATTTCGTAAACCGTATCTTCGGTCGCGCGGACGTTTAGCTCGATGTTGGCCAGCCCGTAACCTCGAGCTTTGACAACCTGGCCATCGCGAACGACCGCGAGAGATGCTCCGGGGATATGGAGCTGTCGCAGCTGCTTCTCGATATAATCATCGACGTCATCGGCTCTCGCTGATCCCAACGTCAGAATCAGAAGCGGAGCAATGATGATCCTGAAAGTTAATCTCACGATGGCGGGAACGCGCCGACCGGCTCAGGGGCGCGAGAATTTTCAAATGATTCGCTCATCTGAAGCCGGAGATTACGCCGATTTACACGGATTTCACCTCTAGCTGGCATCTGGAGTCAACGGCGCTTTGGAAGACAAGATCATTCCTAGTCCAGCTGGGCAGCACCGGCGCCGCGAGAATTTCTTAGCCCAATCTCACTGGCAGGCGGTTATTCTTCGCGTAAGGCGATCATCGGATCGACGCGCGCGGCGCGCCGGGCGGGGATATAGCAAGCGACTAACGCAACTCCGGCAAGCAGGAAAGTTATGGCAATAAAGGTGATCGGATCGGTCGGGCTGACGCCGTAAAGCATGCTGGTCAGGAACCGGGCGAGAATGAAGACGATGGCCAGGCCGATGGCGAGACCGATGCCGGCGAGGATCATGCCTTGTCCAAGGATGAGTTGACGGACGTGCCGTAATTGCGCACCGAGCGCCATTCGCAAACCGATCTCGCGGGTTCGTCCGGCCACAACGTACGACATCACGCCGTAAATGCCGATAGCAGCGAGTACGAGCGCGAGGACACCAAAACTCCCGAGTACGTTCGCGGCCATTCGAGCGGGGAAAAGCGGGATTTTCATGTGTTCGGTCAATGTCTTGATATCGTAAAGCGGAAGCGTCGGATCCATCGCTTGAAATTCCTTGCGCAGCGCGGCGATCACAGAGCGAGAGTCGCCTTGTGTGCGCGCGACCAGAGTGACGACCGTATCGTAGTCGCGAAACTGCGGGCGAAAGACTCCCGGCTGCGGCGTTTCGGCCAGGCTGTTATGCTTGACATTACCTGCGACGCCAATGATTTCCCAGAACGGATCTTTCGGTCCGCTGAAATTGAATCGTTTGCCGATCGGATCCTGTCCGGGGAAAAACTTCCTCGCGAAAGTCTCATCCACAACAGCGACACGTGATTCCTTTTTATCTTCGTTCTCAGCAAAATCGCGGCCGCGAAGCGGAATTCCCATGGTATCGAAAAAGCCCGGACTGACTGACGTCGGAATGCATAAAGGCAAATTGCTTGCACTGGCCGTGGGTTGCCCTTCGAGATAAACAGTGGACGAGTTGTAGTTAAGCGCGAGCGGAAGGCTGCTCGTCAGCGCAGCCGAGCGCACGCCGGGAACGGCCCGGGCGCGTTCGAGAATCTGATGTTGAAAAGCGCGGCCCTTGGTTTCGTCGTACCCTTGTAATCCAACATCAAAGGAAATCGCGACCGCATTTTGCGTATCGAATCCCGGACGCATCTTTTGCGCGGCTTGCAGGCTACGCACGATTAATCCGGCACAAATAAGAAGGACGAGCGACAAGGAGACTTGGGCGATGACAAGGGAATTGCGCAAGCGCGAACGGCGAAACCCACCGAGTTTCGCATCATCTTTCAAGCTCGGCACGAGGGCCGGCTTGGAAGATTGCAAAGCGGGCAAGAGACTGAAGACGATTCCGGTCAGGATCGATAACCCCAGCGCGAACAACATTACTCGCCAATCGAGGTGCAGATCGAAAACAAGGGCGATATCCGTCGGCAGTTTAATGCCACCGACAAGTTTGTTGATCCCGGCTGCAAGCAATAGGCCGAGCGCGCCACCAGCCAGTGAAAGCAGTATACCTTCGGTAACTAATTGTTGAACAAGCCGGAGGCGACTGGCGCCTACCGCCAGCCGAATGGCGATTTCCTTCCGTCGACCGGTGGCGCGCGCGAGCTGAAGGTTGGCCAGATTAACGCAGGCGAGAAGCAGCACCAATCCGACAATCACCATGAGCACGCCGGCAAACGTGATGGACGCGTCGCGAATGCTGGGAATAAAAAGCCCGGGTGGTGAAAGCATGATGCCGCGGCCTTCATTTTCGGCGGGATATTCCTTGCCGAGCTGAAGCGTGATCGCATCCATGGCGGCTTTGACCTGCGGACGCGTCACGCCGGGTTTCATCCGGCCGATCATAAAGAGATTGTCGCTGTCGCGTGAATCGAGATATCGGCTGTCCGGCTCGATTATCTTAGCCACCATCATGGGCGTCCAAAATTCCGGCGCATATGCGACTTCGGTTCCGAAAAAGCCTTTCGGCGCCACACCGATGACTGTGAAACTATGGTTATTGAGCAAAATGCTCCGGCCGACGATCGCAGGATCGGCGCCGAAGCGTTTCTGCCAGCAGGGGTAACTTAAAACCGCGACCGGATGCGATCCGGGAGTTTGATCTTCCTCAGGCAAAAAACCGCGGCCGAGCATTGGTTTGACCCCGAGGACATCGAAATAATTCCCGGACGCGAGGAATCCCCAGACGCGCTCGTTGCTGCCATTGTGACTGAGACTGCTAACAACAATTCGGTAAACGAACAAGCCAGAGAAGACGTCGTTGCGATCGCGATAATCTTTGTAGTTGAGGTAGGATTGAAGGGTAAAATCAGCGCCGTTATGCAACGCGCCGTAAACTTCGACGAGTCGCGATGATTCTTTCACCGGCAGCGGACGCAGCAGGACCGCGTTAACGAGACTGAAAATGGCGGTGTTGGCGCCGATGCCAAGAGCAAGAGAAACTACCGCCAAAATTGTGAAGACCGGATGTTTAAGAAGCTGGCGCAAACCAAAGCGGACATTATGGAGCAGCGTTTCCATGTGGATGAGATGCGGCTGCTCTCTTGCTTGGATTCAAAAAAGCTGGCGGTTTCGCGAAGCCGTTCTGGCTATTTGAAGATTAGATGAGCCACGTCGGATTCGTGGTTCCAATAGATCATCGCGAGCGCAGTCAGATCGAAGGCGGCGTGCGCAAACATTAGCATCCAAAGCTGGCCGGTGATCGCGAAGATTGTTCCGAACACGAGGCCGGTGATTGTGGCCTGTTCGACGCCAGCAAGCCCCTGAACCCAATAGTGAACGACTCCAAACCATATCGACGTGATGAGAACGATCACTATTTTTACGCCGACGCCAGATCCGAAGAGCTTCCCGAAGCGTTCAAACAAGAACCCCCGAAAGACGGTTTCTTCTCCAAAACCCGCGCCGGCAATTACAGCAAACAGCATCCATGGAAGCGCCGCGGTGTTTCCGACGAGAAAATGATAAGCCTGATTGATCGGCGGGGCGCCCAGCAACGGCATCACGACGGCCTTCATTGCGAATTTGAAGGCAACGCCGAAAACGATGCCGACAATCACGGTCCTGATCCAACTGCGCGGCTGCACATAACCAATCGCGCGCCACGGTGTACGTGACAGCCACGCCCAGATCAGCACGAGAATTGCGCTCAGCGGAACAATAACCAAATTGGCCGCGAGGATAATGAGAATCGCGAGAATCCCGAGTGGCCCGAATCCGCGCAGGCGCGCGGCGAAAGGGTCGTCGGATAAAAGTTCGGTTCGCATTGCGTCCGCAGACTCAACCGTTGGTTCAGGCGCGCGAGAGGTTTCGAAGGATTTGCTCATTTATCGATGACTGGTTCGGTTTAAGGTTCGAGTTTAAGCTTCAGAATCCGATTTGTTGACGATTTCGGACCGCAACCTTTTTACCGGCGGCAGAATATCTTTGAACGTCGCGCCGTAGATCTCCCATACCGTCAGGAATAATCCGCACACGATTGGTCCAACAATGAACCCGATTGGCCCGAAGAGAAACAATCCTCCTAGTGTGCCGACTAGGATTAGCAAATCCGGCATCTTGGCATCTTTCCCGACGAGAATCGGACGCAGAATATTATCGACCGTTCCCACCACCGCGGCGCACCAGGCAAACAGGAGCAGTCCGGCCAGAACCTGACCGGTCACGATCAAATAGATCACGGCCGGAACCCAGATGAGGGCTGCACCAATTCCCGGTATAATCGAAAGGATCGCCATGATCGTGCCCCAGAACGCTGATCCATCGATTCCCGCTACCCAGAATGCGAAACCGGCGAGCGCGCCCTGGATAATCCCGATTACGAGTGTGCCCTTTACGGTGGCGCGCGTGATCGAGGCAAATCGTTGCAGCATCAGCCCTTCGTCCTCGTCACGCAGCGGGAGATAATAGAAAATTTTCTCCAGGATTTTCTCGCCGTCCCTGAAAAAGAAAAACATCGCATAGACCATGACGAACAGATTCAAGAGAAAAGCGGCCGTGGTGGCCGTCATTCGCGATGCCGCCGTGACCAGAAAACCTCCGATGGATTTGGCCACTGCGCCGACGCTCTCGACCAGCTGCTCCTGGCTTGGCACGTGATCGGCCAGCGTCGGAAACCTTTGCACGAGCCAATCGTGTGCGTTGAAAGTGCTGGCGGCGCCGAAATGCTGTTGCACCCACGGAATCGCTTGATTACTCACGGCCAGTGCCTGTTGCACGACCACGCCAAGAAATGCGCTTAATGGACCAGCGACGACAATGAAAAGAATCACGAGCGTGACGATCGCGCCGAGCGATCGCCGCCCTCCGAGCAGTCGCGTGATCCACCGATAAAGTGGGTAGCATAATCCAGCCAGCAATGCGCCGAGCAGGAGAGCTTGCAGGAGAGGCCAGGTCACGGCCAGAAACAGCGCGGAGACCGCGACCACCAAGATGACAACAAAGGCGGTGCGAAATTTTCTCCCACTAATGTCCGCCGGCTCCATTGGCCGAGTACTACACTAACCAGCGAGAAACCGGAACAACATCCGGCCTAGGTTGCGCTAACCTCTAGACGTCTACCATCACCTCGAAGCCACCGTAAGCCATCCGCTTCCAGTCGAAGGGCATGGCCTTCATATCCATCATCTTGGCCAGGCGCAGATCTTTCATGACCTTGGCGTTAACCGCATCGCGATGGGCGCGAGATTTGAATACGATCCAGGAGAAAACCACCATCTCGCCCGGCTTCGGCTTAACCAGGTTCGGGAACGATTTTATTTTCTTTGTTTTGAGATCTTCGCCAACGCATTCCCTGAATTCCAAAGCGCCGTGCTCTCGCCAGACCTTGCCCGCCTTCTGCGCCATGCGGCGGTAGGCCGACAGATTTTTCTTGGGAACCGGCAGGATATATCCATCAACGTATTTCATAGGAAGTAGGATTTAAAAAGTCAGCTGACAACTTTCAACGCTCAACTCCTTGGCTCGCCCGTAGCCGCTAGACGAAGGAGGCTCAACCATCAACTGCCTGTTGGCTGATACTTCTCAAACTTTGGCAGCTTCGGATCCATGCGGTCCCAAGGCTGCGCGTCGGACGTCCAAATTTCGAATTGCGGCTTGTACAAACTCGGATCATCGAGGCTCGAAGCCGCGATACCCTGTCCTTGCTCAGTCTTGCCGCCAAATAACCGCGAGCCGCATTCCGGACAAAATCCACGCTGGTTTTCACCAACCATCTCGCTCGCGGTGTCGTAATATTTCGGCGAACCTTTCGTGATCTTGAATGCCTTCGCCGGCACATAGAAAACGGGAGTAAACGGACCGCCCGTCATCTTCTGACAATCACGGCAATGACAATTGAACATCACGATCGGTTCGGCCGTGACTTCATAACGAATCGCGCCGCACGCGCATCCACCGGTAAATTTCGCAGTCATCACCTACTTTCAACAATCAACTCTCAACCCTCAACCAGATTTCTATTTTGCGATGCAGACGTTTTTTGGTTCGGTGAAGAAGCGCAATGCTTCCTCGCCGCCTTCGCGACCGACGCCACTGGCCTTCATACCGCCGAAGGGGACGCGGAGGTCGCGCACAAGCCAGCAATTCACCCAGACCGTCCCGGTGTGAATTTTCTCGGCGACACGATGTGCGCGGTTCAAGTTTTGCGTCCAGACGCTTGAGGCCAGGCCGTAATCGCAGTCGTTGGCGTACTCGATCACTTCTTCTTCGCTATCGAACGGTGTGATCGTGACAACCGGCCCGAAGATTTCTTCGCGATTGGTCCGGCATGACACCGGCAAACCAGTGATGACCGTCGGCGGAAAAAAGTAGCCATCGCCGCAGCGTTCGTTAATCGATTCCGGTGCCGAACCGCCAAGCGCGATCTTGCCACCTTCCTGCTGTGCAAGATCGACATAGAACTTTATTTTATCGAGCTGCGCCTTGTTCACGATCGCACCCTGGTCCGTTTTCTCGTCCAGCGGATCGCCCAGGCGCAACTGCGCCGTTCTTTCGATGAACCGATCGACAAAAGGTTTGTAAGCAGAACTCTCAACGAACACGCGCGAACCGCACAAGCAAATCTGACCCTGGTTTGCGAATGAGGAGCGCACGCTCCCGGCGATGGCGGCATCCAGATCGGCGTCGGCGAAAATGATGTTCGGATTCTTGCCGCCGAGTTCGAGTGAAACTTTCTTGAACAACGGCGCGCATGCTTCGGCGACTTTCTTGCCTGTGACAGTTCCGCCAGTAAACGAGATCGTGCCGATCTTCGGATGCGCCGTGATGGCGGCGCCGACATTCGGTCCGGTACCGTGGACGACGTTGAGTACGCCATCTGGCAGGCCGGCTTCTTTGCAAATCTCGCAAAGTAAATACGCCGTCATCGGAGTCAGCTCACTCGGTTTCGCGATGGCGGTGTTGCCGACCGCGATGGCGGGCGCGATTTTCCAGCTCAACAAGTAGAGAGGTAGATTCCACGGCGAGATCAGTCCCGCGATGCCGCGCGGCTGGCGCAGCGTATAGTTGAACGCAACGTTGTCGGTGATGTGCGCTTCCGATTCAGTGTGCAGAATGGCCGTCGCGAAAAACCGGAAATTGCTGGCGGCGCGCGGAATGTCGAGAGTCCGCGCAAGCGTGACGGGTTTTCCGGTGTCGATCGATTCGGCCTGCGCGAGCTTCTCGAGATCGCGTTCGATTAGGTCGGCGATACGCAAAAGAATTTTTGAGCGTTCCGCGGCGGGCGTGCGCTCCCAATTCGGGAATGCTTTTTCTGCTGCGGCCACAGCAAGATCGACATCGGCAGCATCGCTATCTGCGACTTGCGAATATGGCTTGCCCGTCGCCGGCTCGATATTGTCGAGATAACGGCCACCGATTGGCTCGATAAATTGGCCGTCGATAAAATTTCGAATAGTCGTTGTCATCGATTACGAGTACCCGCCTTCGAACACGAGCTTCGGCGTGGCAGGCGAGCACGAGCACGAACGCGCGCATGAAACATTGAACGTCGAACATTGAACATCAAACATCGAAAATCCGTGGCGGTGAGGGAGGGATTCGAACCCTCGGTAGCCTTTTGGGCTACGGCGCTTTAGCAAAGCGCTGCTTTCAACCACTCAGCCACCTCACCAAAAATCGGCTGCGAGAATATCGCGAAGAAATGTGGATTGCCAACAGCGACATCCGTCGGCGCTTACGATTTATCGGAGTTGTGGATTGCCGCGTAACAAATGTGGCCGAAAATATCCGGGGTGGAAAATGCGAACGGGCGAAATGTCAGCCAAGACTCAATACACTCGCAGCGGC
>JBKOXU010000163.1:0-5534 GCA_046725095.1 Verrucomicrobiota bacterium | reverse complement strand
GCGCTTCAAGACGCCGGGTACTACTTCGGGGCCGTTACAGGGTCACTAAACGCAGAGACGCGAGCAGCTCTTGCGAATTTCCAGCGCGACTACGGGCTGCCGATCACCGGTGCAATCGACCAGCCCACCATCGAAATGCTGGGTTTGTACTAAAGACGTCTCATAAACGGTTGGGACGGACCGCTGGACCGTTCGTCCCTTCGGCGCGCCCGGCGGTCGCGCCCTACCAAAATGCGTGAAATCAGGATTCGCTTGATCAGCGAGCATAGAAGGTTTTAAGAGAATCATGCGTGATCAATGATATGTCCGGACCGAGGATCTCGTAATGAACCAAGATTCACGAATGCTCATCGAGGGGAGAATTTTGCGCAGCGAAGACCCGCTCAACCTGGAGACGCCATTTGAAAAACTCGAGAGCTTCTTCACACCGACAAAATCGTTCTATGTTCGAACGCATTTTCCGATTCCGACGATTGATAGGGATGCGTGGTGGTTAAATGTCCAGGGGGAAGTTGAGAAACCATTCGCGATCAATTACGAAGAGCTCAACAAGTTAGAATCGCGGACAATCCCCGTGACGCTGGAATGTGCAGGTAACAATCGCAATTTCCTGGAACCGAAAGCGAAAGGTGTGCAGTGGGGACTCGGCGCCGTGGGCACGGCAGAATGGACCGGCGTTCCCTTGTCGATCCTCCTGGAGCGCGCCGGAGTGAAAACGAGCGCGTGTGAAGTGATTTTGGAAGGCACGGATCAAGGGATGCTCGAAGACGCGAAGAGTCCATCGGGTATTTTAAAGTTCGCGCGCAGCATTCCGCTGGCGAAAGCGAGAAGCGACGTGTTGCTCGCTTACAAAATGAATGGTGACGATCTTCCGCCACAGCATGGTTTTCCACTGCGGACGATTGTGCCGGGATGGTACGCAATGGCGTCGATCAAATGGTTGCAGCGTATCATCGTCACGAACGAACCGTTCACCGGATATTATCAAACGATGGATTATGCGTTTTGGAAAAGGCGAGGGGACGTCGCTGAACTTGCCCCGCTCACCGAAATGCAAATCAAAGCGCAGATCGCGCAGCCAGCGAAAGGCGACATAGTGCCCGCCGATTCGAAGGTGCGCGTTCACGGAGCGGCGTGGACTAGCGACGGCGAAATTATGAAAGTCGAGCTCAGCACCGATGGCGGAGCGACATGGATCGAAACAAAATTGGCTGGTGAATCCAAACCAAACGCGTGGCGCTTTTGGGAATTCGATTGGCGCACTCCGTCTAAGTCAGGGCAAGCAAGTCTAATTGCGCGTGCGACCGATTCACGCGGCCAGACTCAGCCGACACAACGCGACCGCGATCGTGGCACTTACATGATCAATCATCTTCTGCCGATCGAAGTCGAGGTCCGTTGATTTTCTGGGGATCAGTGCGAGCTGATCTTGTTGAAGTTCCCAGTCGCTTTGCCGTAAAGTCTCATCATGTCGCTTGTTTTTAGGACCATTCAGACTGAAGGGATTGCGGAGCTTTCTTACCTTCTCGGTGACGATGACGAAGGGATCGGAGCGATTTTCGACCCGAGAGCAGATGTCGATGTTTACGTCGATATGGCGCGCGAAGCCGGCCTTGCCATCACACATATCTTCGAGACGCATATTCACGCCGATCTGGTGAGCGGTTCGCGTGAGCTCTGCGCGAGATTGGAATCGGCCAGGATTTATGCCAGCGGCGAAGGCGGTGCTCAGTACGGCTTCGAACCCGAGAAAATAAAGGATGGCGATCGATTCACATTCGGCGAAGTGCTGGTGACGGCGCGGCATACTCCGGGTCACACGCCCGAGCACATGTCTTATTTGCTGGCGGAAGCCGATCATCCGGATGAGCCCTGGGCGGTGCTGACGGGAGATTCACTATTCGTTTCTTCCGCGGGCCGGCCAGACTTGCTAGGTGAAAAACACACCAAACAACTCGCGGAACAACAATTCCACACGCTGCACGATTTTTATCTTACCCTGCCGGATCATGTGATGATTTATCCGAATCACGGTGCAGGCTCGCCCTGCGGCGCGGACATCGGCGCGCGGTTGAGCAGCACCATCGGGTACGAGCGGAAATTCAATAAGTTTTTGCAATTCAGTGACGCGGAAAGTTTCACTGATTTTGCAATCAAAACCGCTCCGCCGGTCCCGCATTATTATCCGCTCATGAAAAAGATTAATGCGGACGGCCCAAAAGTGATCGGCAACCTGCCGCGCGTTCCGAGTCTTCCTCCAAAGGCGTTCAAAGAAGCGATCGACAAAAAGGCGGGCGCGCTTGTCGACGTACGCACGATGCTCGCCTTTGGCGGCGGCCACATTGCCGGCGCGCTTAACATCGGCGGCACGCCGATTCTGTCGATCTGGGCAGGCTGGATGCTCGATCCGGAAAAGCCGATTCTTCTCGTGCTGGAAAGCGATGTCGATCTCGAAGGGGTCGTGCGTTTGTTCGTGCGCACCGGTTACACAAAATTCGCCGGTTATTTGATCGGCGGGATGAAAGCGTGGGATGCTGCGGGATTCCCGCTCGAAAGAATCGGACAGATGAGCGTGCACGAGCTTAACGAACGAAAATCCTCGTTACAGATTGTCGACGTGCGTTCGCCCGGCGAATGGAAAAAGGGACATGTTCCCGGCGCCCGCCACATTTTTCTTCCGGAGTTGCGCAAACGAGCTGGCGAACTCGATCGTAGCAGGTCAACGGTGGTTTACTGCGGAAGCGGTTATCGGGCCAGCCTCGCTACGAGTATTTTGAAACCGGAAGGATTTGACGACCTTTGGAATGTTCCCGGCAGTTGGGAAGCATGGAAAAAAGCGAAGCTGCCAGTGGAAGGAGCCGACGGCGAATGAATGGAACGACAGCGCTGCCGCGGCGCTCATTTGGCGAAACGATGCGTCCCGATGTCTGGTGGACGCAGCCGCTGCTCGTTTTTGTCGGGTTGTCGATTTTTATTGTGTATTCCACATGGGCGGCATTTCAGGGAAGAGATTATTTCTTTGGCAATTACATCTCGCCGCTTTACTCGCCGGAAATCTTCGGCGCTTCGCCGCACAGCTGGTTTGGACCTAAACCGAATTGGTGGCCGGGCTGGCTTATTTTCTCTCCGGCGCTGCTTGTCCTCTGGGCGCCGGGTGGATTTCGTGTGACGTGTTATTATTATCGCGGCGCGTACTACAAAGCGTTCTGGGCCGACCCGCCGGCATGCTCCGTGGGTGAGCCGCGGAAAAGCTACTGGGGCGAACGTTCATTCCCGCTCATCATGCAAAACGTGCATCGATATTTTCTCTATCTCGCGGTCACCTTTATTTTGATTTTGACCTACGACGTTTGGAAAGCGCTCTGGTTTTCGGATGGATTCGGAATTGGTGTCGGGACAATTGTGCTCGCGATCAATGTCGTCTTGCTGAGCGGTTACACTTTTGGTTGCCACTCATTGCGCCATTTGGCCGGCGGATTTTTGGACCAGTTTTCCAGGTCACCCGCATGTTATCGTGCCTACGCTTGCGTAACCTGCTTCAATCGCCGCCATATGCTCTGGGCGTGGCTGAGTCTGTTCTGGGTGGGTTTTGCCGATCTGTATGTGCGGCTCTGTTCGATGGGTGTTTGGCATGATTTCAGAATCGTTTAAGCGATGAAACGAGATGTGTCGAAGCGGACGAAATTACTCGCGAACGAACGCTTCAACGTTTCAACTCTTTAACGCTTCAACGAACCCCATGCCCGATTACGAGACTTTCGAGCACGATGTGTTAGTCATTGGCGCAGGCGGTGCCGGATTGCGTGCGGCAATTGAAGCATCAGCAGCCGGAGTTTCAGTTGGTTTGGTTTGCAAATCCCTTCTTGGCAAAGCGCACACGGTAATGGCCGAAGGCGGCATTGCGGCCGCCCTCGCTAATGTCGACGACCGTGACAATTGGAAAGTGCATTTCGCCGACACCATGCGCGGTGGGCAATACGTTAACAACTGGCGGATGGCCGAGCTACACGCCAAAGAAGCGCCGGATCGGGTTCGCGAGCTTGAGGCGTGGGGCGCAGTTTTTGACCGCACGAAAGACGGGCGGATTCTGCAAAGGAATTTCGGTGGACATAAGTATCCGCGGCTAGCCCACGTAGGTGACCGCACCGGCCTCGAAATGATTCGGACGTTGCAAGACCACGGTGTGCACCAGGGAATCGATGTCTACATGGAGCACACCGTTCTTTCCTTGTTAAAGGATGGCGAGCGCGTGGTCGGCGCCGTTGGATACGAGCGCGAGCGAGGACGCTTCAAAATATTTCGCGGTAAAGCGGTCGTTCTTGCAACCGGTGGGATCGGTCGCGCTTATAAGATCACAAGCAACAGTTGGGAATACACCGGCGATGGACATGCACTCGGATACGCCGCCGGCGCGGAACTCATCGACATGGAGTTCGTGCAATTCCATCCGACCGGAATGGTTTGGCCGCCCAGCGTGATGGGAATTTTGGTGACCGAAGGCGTTCGCGGCGATGGCGGGATTTTAACGAATAATGAAGGTCGCCGCTTCATGTTCGATGATATTCCTGGCAACTACAAAGCGCAGACTGCGGATACCGAAGAGGAAGGCTGGCGTTATTGTCAGGGCGACAAAAACGCGCGTCGTCCACCCGAGCTGCTGACACGCGACCACGTTTCCCGCTGCATCGTGCGTGAGATCAAGGAAGGGCGAGGAAGTCCGCATGGCGGCGTGTTTCTCGATATTTCGTGGATCAAACAAAAAATGCCGAACGCCTCGGAATACATTAAAAGAAAACTACCGAGCATGTATCATCAGTTTAAGCAACTGGCCGGCATCGATATCACAGAGGAGCCAATGGAAGTCGGACCAACAACGCATTACATCATGGGCGGCGTACGTGTCGATCCGGACACCCAAATGACGCGGCTGCCCGGTTTGTTCGCCGCGGGCGAATGTGCGGCGGGAATCAACGGCGCGAATCGCCTCGGCGGCAATTCGCTCTCCGATCTTTTGGTGTTCGGAAAACGCGCCGGCGAATTCGCGGCGAAATTCGCGAAGGAAAATGGGCATGGCCAGATCGACAGCGGCAAGATCGACACATACGCTCGCGAAGCATTGAAGCCGTTCGAGAACAGCAGCGGCGAAAATCCGTACTCGTTGCAACGCGATTTGCAGGAAGTAATGCAGCACAACGTTGGAATTGTGCGTGATGGAGGCGAGATGCGCTCGGCACTCGATCACCTGAAAACGTTTTGGGATCGTGCGGCTCGGGCCGGTGTTACTGGCAATCGCGACTTTAATCCCGGCTGGCACACTGCGCTCGACCTGAAAAACCTTCTGACAGTTTCCGAAGCGATCACGCGTGCAGCACTGGAGCGAAAGGAAAGCCGCGGCGCGCACTTCCGCGAAGATTATCCGGAAAAGGATGATGCGTTTGGCAAAGTGAACACGGTTGTCTCGCAAGCCGCAGACGGCAGCATGCGGGTTCGATTAGAGCCCTTGCCAGAAATGCCCGATCATTTGAAACAAGTGA
>JBKOXU010000028.1:0-8487 GCA_046725095.1 Verrucomicrobiota bacterium | reverse complement strand
CAGGTGGCTCAAGGCTGAGAGTCGCAAATGCCCTTTTTGCGACACGGTCTTCGAGACGACAGAGTTTCGACGGGGAATTGATGAGGCTACGAATCGCACTCATGAAATGCTTCAGAACCTTCAGGACAGCCTTGGGAGTATGAAGATAAAGATTAAGCTCTGATCACCATAGTCGAGCGGCACACCCCAGCTGATTTCATACGACGTATCGCAAATTGTTTTATCGTGATGTTATCAGCAACGAGCGACTAATTAGAACGTCGGCCACTTCCACTCGGAATCGCGATCTTTGCCACCCAGGCTGGAAGGTCGCGCTGCTCCAGGCAAAGATAGCCGTTTCGATAGAGCATATCGGCAGTCAATAATCTGACTTGCCATATGCGCCTCCGTCGTTGTATGACGAGTTCCCGATGATCAGGGCGAATTGTCGGGCGCGGTTCACCGCCGCTGATTTCGACTTCATCGTGCGCACGCTCGGGCGCTCGCAAACCGATCAGGTTTCACTCGTCGATCTTTTGAGCGATCTCGAAACGCGCGATTCCATTCTCGATCATCCGCGATTGGTCGAAGCCATTTTATCCAATTGCGGACACCTCCGGATTTCGTCGCAGTTTTATTTTTATGTTCTAGCCCGGCACGTTTTACAGCAGGGCGGGATCGGCGACCGCAAGTTATGCGATTACGTCGCGTCATTGCTCGAAGCTTTTTCGCGCGCGAACCAGTTGCAGATGTCGGAGGAGATGAATCATCGCGCTCAGGAATATATTTCCGATATGCTGATCGCGCTGACCCGCGCAACTCCCGAGCAGGCGTTTTTGCTTCGCGCGTACGTCGGTAATTACTCTCTTTTCATCAGCGGCATTTTTCATCCCGCCGTCGCGGGACGACGCGGCAGTTTGCGCGGCGGACCGGACATAAAGTTTTACGAGCAAATCGGCCGGACTAATTTCCAACTGGTCGCTTCGCATGCGACGGCGCGACACTGCGAGTTGGACGACGTATTCGAAGAACTGGCCGATCGGTTTCGCGAAGTTCGGCTCGCGCTCAATCAGCTTTCCGATCGATTGCTCAATCTCGATGACGACGCGCGGCCTTCGCTGAGTCATGAACGATACGCGTTTTAGCCGAATCCAGATGCTCGCGCGCGGCGGACTATCCCGACCTGTCGGGACTTGCTGATTGTGAACGAGACGCTCTTTAGCCAAATCCAGAGATTATTTGAGCGAACGTACGCGCAGGTCGGAATCAATCTGGAAGATTGCCTGATTGATCGGACGCGCTCCGCGCAATTGTCGATCCTGGCCGGAAAATCGGCCCGCGAGTTGAGCGAACTGGCGCGCACATTTCTACGCCGTGCCGGGGACCAGCTTTACGTCGGGATTTACTATTCGCGCTGGCTGATCGACCAGCTCGAGCAGCACGACCCGCGCGCCAGCCTCTGTGACCGCAACATCCGATCCCTCATCATGTTTGTCGAAGAGATCAATCATGCGTTGCACGCGGCGCTACAGTTCAAAAGCGGAACACGCGAGATCGGGTCGGAAGATTTCGCCCGCAACCTCGAGCTCCAGGCGCAGATCGACACCTATCTTGTTCTCCTCTTGTTTGTCGCCTTTTTCCGAAAAGCGCAGCGAGTTTCGCGAACCGACCGGCGCTGGCTGCGCTTTCATCTTTTCGCGCGTCAATGCCCCGAGGCTTTTCGCGACAAAAATCTCCGGGGCCGTTATCTCGAGACAAGCCAGCTCGCCGCCAGCTACACGCATTATCTCGACACACTCAACGGCCAGCGTCGCCTCGATGAGATCCGGCGTTTCCGTTCACTTGATTACGGCGCGAAGCGCCAGCGGATTCTAGCCCTAACGGAGGGCGACGGGAACTAACAGAAATCTACAGTCATTCCTCGCTGCGGCGAGTCTCAATCTTCCAGCGTGTTGAGATCGGCGATGTCTTGTGGACGGCCCAGCGCACGCTTGTTTCGTATCAGGGCGTCCTTTCCGAGGATGAAAACAGGAATCCCGTCGAGCTCCGTCGAGACTTTGCTGGCGAGCGCTTCGTCGGTGGTCACGCCGGTGATGCTGGTTAGCAGATCGATTCGATTTGGCGCACGGCCCAGTTGAATCAACTGCTCGGGGACGGTGAAGTCAGAGTCCTTAAACCCGGCATCCGCGAAACCGAAGTGATTCAAAAGATCGACGAGCTTCGCAGCGTTTTCGGGTGTCGCCCGAACCAGGATATCCAGGTCTCCCGTATAGCGCGGCCGGGCGTGGAAGGCCAGGCTGTGCGCGCCCACGATCACATAATCAATTCCGCGGGAGTTTAGTGATCCGAGAAACTCTCTCAAGTCTTTGCTCAGGCGCATGGTTCAGCAGCTCGACCAGGATTCGCAACCTTTCGCGGCCGGAAAGTCTCTTGTAAAACTCGCGTTCGGGTTTTTCTGCTTCAGCTAATTTGCCGAATTTGCGTACGGTCTTCTGCACAGCGAATTATAGCGCCGACGCTGCGTCTTTCCGAGGGATTTCTGCGAATATCGCGATTGCGGCGCCACGAAGGACAAGATTTATTTGCGCATGACCACCTACCCGAAAAGCCTGAAAGAAATGACGCGCGGTATGATGTATTTCCCGCGCATGCTGGATAAGATCCAGCTGCACGCCCGCGGAGAGTTGCATGAGGATTATCACAAAAATTTCGGTGCACCTCGAACTGCCGATAGCGCATGCTGCAATTTTCTGCGCGTGCATCATCGTGATTTGCGCGAACGCGTGAAGCAAGGTGGAACTGATGAGGAAATTCTGGAATGGTGCTTCGAAAAAGGCCGCCGGCTTAACGAAGGCGACATCCTGGTGTGGAACGGGTTCATCTCGAAGTTAGGCTGGCGCGACTTCGCCACGCCAAACTTAGAGGAGAGAAAGCGTGACCGTGGCATCTCGGATCGCGACGATATCGCAACGATTCCCGACCTGATCGATTTCGAAGAAGGCCGCTTCCCGGAGGCAACGAAGACTTCGTGACTTCTTCGAATTTGATTTTTCGGCGCCTGATTCTCGGCGTGGTCGTTTGCCTGTGTGCCTTCGCTTTCGCTGCTTGCGAATTCGAAGTTCCCATCACGCCAAGTCCCACTCGCAAAGTTGAGGAACGGCTTCTTGGCGACTGGGTTTCCCTAGACGGCAAGGAGCAAATGAAAGTGCGACGGTTGGATGACAATATTTACATCGTTTACTACGATGGTGATTTGTTCCGTGCTTATCACTCGGATGTTGCGGATATGCCTTTTGTCAGCGTCCAGGATATTAACTCGAGCGACCGCAAGTATGCTTATGTGATTTGGAAGCTGTCCGATGACGGCAAACGCCTGATCTTACACAGCGTTAAAAGCACAGTGATTTCAAAGGAACAAAAAGACTCAGCCAGAGTGGCTGAGCTTCTAAAGGAGAACACGAAGAACCCTGAGCTGTTCGGTGAGGAAATCGAATTTAAAAAGGAGAAGTAACTACCGCTCCCCTTGAAAAACCGATTTTGCGCGATCTGTTTGCTGCCGTTTTCACTGTTTCTTTGTCCTCCGCGAGTTGATGCTCAACCAACGCACGCGGCAGCGTCAAACTGGACCGCTTCCCCGTCGCCGTCGCCGTCGCCGACGCCCATTGTCTTTTCGCCGCAGACGCTGTCCGAATTGAAACGGCTGCAGCAGGCGGCTTTGAACAGCGATTACGCATACAAGCAGGTCGCGCATCTCGCGAACAACATCGGGCCGCGCTTGAGCGGATCCGCGCAGGCGGCCAAGTCGGTTGACTACGTCGCAAACGAATTGAAGGCCATCGGCTGCGAAGTGCAGCTTGAGAAAGTGATGGTGCCGCATTGGGTTCGCGGCGAAGAAACAGCGGCGCTCGTTCACTTTCCGGGACAGGCGGAGAACACGATGCAGAAAATTGTGCTCTGTGCGCTCGGGGCAAGTGTCGCGACGCCGGCGGATGGAATCATCGCCGAAGTGATCGCAGTCAGAAACTTTGACGAGTTAAAATCGCTGCCTCGCGACAAAGTCGCGGGCAAGATCGTGCTTTTCAACTATCCCTTCGACAAGCAAATGGCCGAGGAAGGGCGTGGCGGCGAAGCATACGGCGAAGCGGTTGTTTATCGGAGCAATGGTCCAAGCGCGGCAGGGCGACAGGGCGCCGCCGCGTGCTTGATCCGTTCAGTTGGCGGCACCGATTATCGGCTTCCGCACACTGGGCAAACCGATTACGGAAATGATGCACCGAAGATTCCAGCCGGTGCAGTTACGGCGGAAGACGCAGACCTGATTGCCCATCTTGTCCGGCAGGGACCGGTGAAAATGAAATTGATCCTCACGCCGCAGCAATTACCGGATGTCGAAAGTTACAACGTGATCGGTGACATCAAAGGCAGCCAATATCCGGAACAGGTAATCATCGTTTCCGGTCATTTGGATTCATGGGATCTGGGCACAGGCGCAATCGATGACGCTGCGGGTGTCGCAGTTTCGATGGAGGCGGCGAACCTGATTCAAAAACTCCACCTCAAACCGAAACGCACCATTCGCGTCATCGCGTGGATGAATGAAGAGAACGGCCTCGCCGGATCAAAACAGTATGGGAAAGATCACGAAAAGGAGATGTCCGGGCATTTTGCGGCGATGGAAACAGATGGCGGCGCCGGCCATCCCCTCGGCATCAATATCAGGGGAAAGCCAGAAGTGAAAAAGATGCTCGCGCCGGTCGCGGCAATTTTGCAGGAATCCGGCGCGGGCATGCTTAATCTCGTGGAACATTGTGGCGCCGACATCGAGCCGCTGGAGAAGGCAAATGTTCCCGCTTTCAGTCCGATTCAAGACAGTCGTTTCTACTTTAATTATCACCACAGCGCTGCGGATACGCTGGACAAGATCGTGCCTAAAGAATTGGCGGAAAATTCCGCTGTCGTCTCAATCCTTGCCTATGCGCTCGCGAATATGGAACAACCGCTGCCTCGTTGACAATTGTAGCGGCGTGTATGACGCCAAGACCGATGAGCACACCCACTACTGATCGGAAGACGCCGTTTCTATCCCGGGCTGGGCGTTGGTTCGCGGAGCTGGTCTTGGTCTTCGTTGGCGTTTACGGGGCGTTTTGGCTCAATGATTACCAGCAGCACCGGCAGGGCGCAGAACAGCGCGACCGAATCCTTGCGTCGATCGAGCAAACGCTGCGCCGAGGAATCGAGAGCGGAAAAATTAACCGCGCGGAACAAGAACGCGAAGCCGCGCAGTTTCGGCGCGCGCTCGACGCTGGCGAGATGCCGCCCCTGCGTCCGTTTGTTTTCATCACCGACTACAGCCCGGGTGACTTTGCCACGATCCTGCAAGCCGGGGGCATCCAGCTGCTCGACTTGCAGACGCTTACTGCGCTGCGCAATGACGAATCGGTTATCCGCTGGGGACTGAGCCGCATGGCCCGTTATCAAAAATTGAGCGACCAACTGATCGTGCCCAATCTCGACCAGGACATTTCCTTCTTTTACGATCCGGCCACAAAGAAATTGCGAAAACGGTTCGAGATGTATCCCGAAGCTCTACAAGCAACTGTGAAATTTGCTAACGATCTTGAACGAACCCACACCGAGCTGCTCAAACAAATCCAAGCCGAACGGCAACGAAATCGTTAACATGAATCCAACGATCCGAATCTTCGCATTTCTCGTGTCCATCTTGGCCGCGAGCTTCGGGTCGGCCGCCGATTATCCGGCTCCGGCTGAAGGCGACTACACGATTCGCAATTTCAAATTTACTTCAGGCGAAACGTTACCGGAGTTGCGTCTCCATTATCGGACGCTCGGAAAGCCGGAGAAAGATGCACAGGGCAAGACGACCAATGCAGTTCTCATCATGCATGGGACAACCGGCAGCGGCGCGCAATTTATTCGGCCGGAGTTTGCCGGCGAACTGTTCGGGAAAGATCAGCCGCTTGATGCCACGAAGTTTTTCGTCGTGCTACCAGACGGGATCGGTCACGGTAAATCGAGCAAGCCGAGCGACGGAAGGCACGCGAATTTTCCGCGCTACGGTTATCTCGACATGGTGGAAGCGCAGTATCGCTTGCTTACGGAAGTGCTGGGCATCAATCATGCGCGGCTCGTGATGGGCACCTCGATGGGCGGGATGCATACCTGGTTGTGGGGTGAGTTGCATCCCGATTTCATGGATGCGCTCATGCCCCTGGCGAGTTTGCCCACCCAAATTTCCGGACGCAACCGCGCCTGGCGGCGAATGATCATCGATGCGATCCGTAACGACCCCGCTTGGAACGGCGGCGAATACAAAACTCAACCCCCGAGTCTGCGAACCGCCGCGGAAATGCTTTGGTTCATGAGCAGCAATCCTGTTTTGCGGCAAAAAGAAGGGCCAACGCTCGCCAGGACGGACGAGGTGCTCGACAAATTTGTCGATGAACACGTGAAAACCGGCGACGCGAATGATGTGCTTTATGCAGTGGAAGCGTCACGCGATTACGATCCAGGCCCCAAGCTGGAAACAATTCGTGCGCCACTGCTGGCGATTAATTCGGCCGACGATCTGATCAATCCACCTGAGCTCGGAATTCTCGAGCGTGAAATCAAGCGTTTGCCAAAGGGCCGTGCGGTGGTGATTCAATTGAGCGACAAAACGCGCGGGCATGGCAGTCACACCGTCGCGGCGTTATGGAAAGATCAGTTGTTAAAGTTACTTGAGGAAACGGAAAATAATCGGTCGCCTCAATCTCCATAGCAGTACACTTCGCCATCATTTGACATATACGTTTATCCGTATATGTATGGCCCATGAAAACACCGGGCAGCGGCGAGCCGGCCTTCCTCTTCAAGACGTTGGCCGATCCGACGCGGTTGCGCTTGCTGAATTTGCTGGCGGATGGTGAGACCTGCGTCTGCGAATTGACCGATACTCTGCGAGTGGTGCAGCCGAAAGTGTCGCGGCACCTCGCCCATCTCAAACGCGCCGGACTCGTGGAAGCGCGCCGTAATGGGAAATGGATGCATTATCGTTGCGCAAAACATGGCGATCCGCTGATCCGCCACGTTCTCGCGGGATTGCGGGAGTGGATGGCGAAGGACAACCGCATGAATGGCGAGCGCCGCAGGCGCAACCAAGTTTGCTGCAGGACCAGTGTGAGGAAACCGGACGGAATAAAAAACAAATGAAAACGAACGAATTCATCTCGATGTTGCGCGTTGCGCCCGACAATCAGTTGATCTTTGTCGATCTTGAAGGACATACCGTGCGCAACGGTTATCATCTGACCGAGCTAAAAGCAGCCTCGTTCGAGACAGTCGATTGCGGAGGGCAAACCAACCGCTGGCAGGAAACGATTGTCCAACTTTGGGTGCCGTCACACGCCACCAACGAATACATGACGGCGTCGAAATTCCTGAAGATTTTCGAAAAGGTTCGCGGGATGATTCCGCTCAACCTTGATACTGACCTTCGAATCGAATACGGCGACGAGAATTTCTTTCCATCGACGTATCATGTGCGTTCGGTAACGCACGGTCAAACTACAACGCGCGTGTTAATCGAACCGCCTCAGACGACGTGCAAAGCGCGAGATCGCCGCATGGCGGATTTGCCGGCAACAAGTTCGTGCTGCGCGCCAGCCGCAGAAGCGTGCTGTACGGCGTAGCCCTCCGACAAACGTTTTCAAATCGACATCGTCGCTCGACATGCTTTGAATCAGCGCGATGAAGCGGAATTTCTTTTGCCTGGCTGTTTTCGTGACAATCGTGTTCGCAATGTTCGCGAAAGATCCATCGCCATCGCCAGGTGCCGTAGATTTCGACGTTATTATCAGAGGGGGCACGGTTTTTGATGGCAGCGGCGCCGAACCGAAACGCGCTGATGTTGGGATTCGCGGTGATCGGATTGCGGGCATCGGCGATTTCAGGACGGCGAAGGCGAAAACGGTCATCGATGCGACGGGGCTCGCCGTCGCTCCGGGGTTCGTTAACATGCTCTCGTGGTCAACCGTGTCGTTGATTCACGATGGCCGATCGCAGAGCGAGATTCGGCAGGGGGTCACCACCGAGATCATGGGCGAGGGCGAGTCGATGGGCCCGGTGAACGATCGGGTGCGTGACCACATGCTGCGCACCCAGGGAGACATCAAATACGACATCAAATGGAACACGCTTGCCGAATATCTCCGTTATCTCGAGAGCGGCGGCGTTTCGTGCAATGTGGCTTCGTTCATCGGCGCGACTACCATCCGCGAATACGTGATCGGTTTTGAGGATAAGCCGCCGACGCCGGAACAACTCGATCAAATGCGCGAGCTCGTGCGCAAAGAAATGGAAGCGGGCGCGCTCGGGATTGGCACTTCTCTGATCTATCCACCGGCCTTTTACGCGAAGACCGAGGAGTTGATCGAGCTGTGCAAGGTCGCCGCCAAATACGGTGGCAAATACATCTCGCACATGCGCAGCGAAGGGAATCGATTGCTCGAA
>JBKOXU010000150.1:0-12411 GCA_046725095.1 Verrucomicrobiota bacterium | reverse complement strand
CCCTTGACGCGATCGCGAACCGCATGGAAAAGAGCGGCGTGGATTCTCAAGCTACGCAAAAGTCAGTAAAATCATTGCGCATCCTGCTCGTGGAAGACCACGGAGACACGCGACATACTTTGTCGCGCTTGCTCACTCATTTTGGTCACCAAATTTCGGTCGCAGATAATACGCGAAGCGCGCTGGAAATCATGGCGTCGCAAAAATTCGACGTGGTCTTGTGCGACATTGGTCTGCCTGATGGAAGTGGCTATGAGGTGATCTCCGAAGCAAAACGAAAACAGCCGGTGAAAGCCGTCGCTCTCACTGGATTTGGCACGGACGAAGACATTCGCCGCGGCAAGGAGGCGGGATTTGATTTTCACCTGGTCAAGCCGGTGGACTTTCACGAGCTGCGCTCAGTCCTCGACAAAGTCGGCGCTTAGCTGTGGAGATGTAGCGGCGCTTGTGTCAAGCGCCGAACTTGATAATCAGGCAGTTGACACAACCGCCTCTACAACCAGGGGAAGATTCCCCATTGACTCCGCTCAATTGATTCATTAACTTGTGTCAATTGAGTTAGCGCTCTATTTATGAAAACGGCCCTGGAGAGAAAGCCTGTTCGCGCAAAAGCGAAGCATCCTCATGAACTGATTCGCCGGATTCAGAAGGGATTACCCTTCTCCGATCTGAAAGGTTTGCAGGACAGCATCGACATGCCATTCGAGCAACTGGCAGCAAAGCTTGCCATCTCGCGATCCACTTTGCAGCGGCGCAAAGCGGCTGGGCGATTGTCGCCGGATGAATCGGATAAGGTGATGCGCTTTGCGCGGCTGCTCGAGCACGCGACGAATGTTTTTGGCGACGCCGAAAAGGCGCGAGCCTGGTTGAAGTTTCCGCAGCGCGGACTTGGCGGCGCTGTTCCGCTCGATTACGCCGAAACGGAAATTGGCGCGCGCGAAGTGGACAACTTGCTCGGTCGAATCGATTACGGCGTTTATTCCTAAAACACGATGGCCTCGGCATGGCGGATCGTGCGCGCGAGTCGCGCGAACACGGCGTTTACCGGAGAAGGCCCGTGGCGATATGGAGGCCGGTGGAACTCACCTGGCGTGCGTGTGGTCTACGTAAGCGAGCATCAATCCACTGCTGCGTTTGAGGTCTTCGCGAATCGGGTGCCATTCATTCTCGATGAGAAATACAAAGCGTTTCATTTGGAATGGCCGGACAGTCTCACCGAGATTTTTCCGGCGAAAAAATTGCCATCGAACTGGCGCATTTCTCCGCCGCCAGCCGAGACCATGGAAATTGGCGACCTTTGGCTTCAAGAGAAGCGGTCTATGGTGTTGGCTTTGCCAAGTGCCATTAGTCCAGCCGATACAAATTTCCTGTTAAATCCTGATCATCCGGACTTCAAACGTATCCGCATTCATTCGCCGATCGATTTCGAATTCGACCCGCGCCTGCTCGGCCGCTGATAGAGCGCTCGCTGGACTTCTTCCTTCATCCTTCTTACTTTTGCCTTTCTTCCCGTCCCCGTAGTTCAACGGATAGAACGGAGGTTTCCTAAACCTTAAATGTGGGTTCGATTCCCGCCGGGGATAAAATCGGATAAACAAAACGTTCCCGCTTAGATTCCTGGCTACACGTTATTTAGGCAATTCCAAAAAGGGGGCTTCCCCGCTTCGACTATATCATCGGTCTTGCTTGCATCCCTGCGGGCTGGCTCAATCGCCCAATACTAAATTAGTTCGAACAGCGCCGTGGCCAGTCGGTCAAACTGTGGAACGAGCGACGGCCTAGCCGTCGAATCCTGAATCAGGAAGCTTTGGGGTAAAACATCAACATAAAATGGGGAGGCATTTATGGTGAAGAAAACAATGAACGCTCTCGTCTGCGCGCTGATCGCGCCTTTGGCGTTTGCGCAAACGAGCACGACTACAAAGCAAATGACAACTGGCTCCGGCACGGTCACGACGTTTGAGCCGGGCGAAATAATCGTGGTCGGCTCTGAAAGCGGGCACGATACTTTTAGTTACGTGCTCGACGATGCGGTTCGTTACGTGAACAAAGCCGGCAAACAGATCGATGAGCGCCTAATCAAACCCGGCAGTCGCGTTCATGTTTATTATGACAACACGGGCGAAACGCCCGTGGTCAACCGTGTCGTCGTCGACGAAGTTAAAGCGAAAATCACCCGCAAACTCAAAGCCCCAGGGTCGTGAGTTCCGGCGAGCCGCGGCTTATCTTGTTCTCGCCAAGCCGAAAATTCGTGTCACCCGTTGTGTTACCAACGAGGCAAGTACGGGCAATAGCCTTTTCGATTTAGATTTTCGATCGCAAACAGTGATCGCGCGCTCAAGCTAGCGTTTTGGGCAATCGCGGAATATGTGCCGCAGAAAATGTTGTCCCGTCTTTGCTTCCCGGCCGGTGCGATTTCTTCAGAAAGGAAGGACGCATTATGAGCAACGGTTCGGCGCAGAAATCGTTTTTCGGCACGGCTTTCAAACTTTTGAAATTAACAACCCAAGAGTGGCTGCAGGATAAAGCGCCACAACTCGGTGCGGCGCTGGCGTTTTATACGGTTTTTTCCCTCGCGCCGCTCATCCTCGTTTTGATTGCAATCGTCGGTGTGATCTTCCGCAACGATCCGGCCGGGGCCTGGACCAAACTCACAGAGCAGATGAGTTATTTTCTAGATAAAAGCGCGCTGGAAGTCGTGCAGAACATTGCGCAGAAAGCATCCCAACCGGGGAAAAGTACTCTTGCAACGATCATCGGAGTCGCGCTCGCTCTTTTTGGCGCAAGCGGAGTGTTCGGCCAGTTGCAGGATGCGTTGAATACCGTGTGGGGCGTGAAGGCCAGGCCGGGGCTCGGTATTTGGGGATTTTTGCGCACTCGTTTTCTATCTTTTGCAATGGTTGCCGGCATTTGCTTCCTCCTGCTCGTATCGCTCGCGGTCGAGGCCCTGCTAAAAGGGTTTAGCCATTATATCCAGCAAGCAATACCAGGTGGTTTGACTATCGCGGTCAGCGTCTATCTGATTTTTGATTTCGCAGTCATCACTACGCTCTTTGCGATGATCTTTAAAATCCTGCCGGACGTGAGAACCCGATGGCGGGACATGTGGGTCGGCGCTGTGATGACAGCGGTTTTCTTTTTGATCGGAAAGTGGGCGCTCGGTCTATATCTCGGCAGTGGCACGGCTGCGTCGGCTTATGGCGCAGCCAGTTCGCTGATCACATTGCTGCTCTGGATTTACTACTCTTCGCAAATTTTGCTTTTCGGGGCTGAGTTCACACAGGTTTACGCCACCGAATTCGGATCGCCGATTAAGCCGGGCAAGCACGCCGTGCGAATCGAGCAAAAGGAGATCGAAAAGCCACCGCGCTGACAATTCCTTCATGGCTTACATGTGGCCGCGAACTCCAATCTGTGCGAGGGGATCTTGTAATTGTCGCGTGGCCCCAGGGGGAGACTGCTGACACGGCGATTCATCGCATCAGGGCAATGAGCCGGCCGCGGCTGGGGACTTCGAGCTTACGGAAGATCGCGTGAACATGCTTTTTCACCATCGGCAAACTCAAGCAGGCGTCATCAGCGATTTCCTGATTACTCCGCCCCTCGCAGACAAGCCGCGCAACTTCCTGTTCGCGCCTGGTGAGCCGGACAAGATGCGGCAAACGGGAGCTCGCCGGCCCGGAACGCGGAGCAGCGGTAGAGCGCAAATCTTCACATTCGATTAGAAAATGCGGCTGCGCCACGCCCGCTGAACTGAGTTGTTTCAAATGGATCGTCGCTCGCAAATGCGGCGATCGCGGATGATGCACCCGTTCTTCTTTGAAGCCTGTTTGCGGCCCCGAAAGCATTCGGGGTTGCGCGCGCGCCCATTGTTGTTTGAGCAGACGGCATCGATCCAAAATCTCAGCGGGAATCGGTGAGGTCGCTTTCGTCAGTTGCGCCTCCTCGGGTCCTTTCTCCCACACTGCGCAGAAGTCGCGTGCGGCCCGGTTTTGATAAATCGGCTTAAGGTCCCATCGCAAGAGGATCGTCGGCAATGGCAGCCGGCTCAGGAAGTCTTCAAGATCCATTCGCAACGAGTGTTCGCGCTCGAGCGACCTGAGCCGGCAAAGGCCGGTAAGAAACTGCGGGTAAAGTTGCTGGAGCAACCTCATCTCCGCCGGTGACAGATCGCCCTGGGTCGCCGTGCGCATGATTGCAATCACACAAATGAGTTTCTGGTCTTTCCAAAAAAGCAGGCTGACGCCGTGAGCGCATTTTTGAGGCGCCATGTAACGGCGATAGAAGGCAGATTTCATGAGACTGCTTCGGTTTAAAAAGAGGTCGCTAATCCGCACAAACCTCTGGCGCGGTTGCGCGGCGATATAACTCTTGAGCGGCTCCGCGGTGAAAAACCCATCACGCATGGGCGATGTCCATCTTGCGATCATTGGCAAAATTGGATTGGGCTGAAGCATGAGGCCGATCAAGCGATTTGGGATCGCGGCGGCGAGCAACTGCTGGATGGCTTTCCAGAACGAACCGAGGTTCATGGCTGCATGCAGGCTGAGCAGAGTCTTTTCCAGTGACGGATCGATCACCGGCTCGCGTTCCGTGCCACCTCTGGAGGTTCGCTTCATTTGCGGCTCCTCTATGCCCAATCGCCGTTTTTTGTCCCACCCCGCCTGAGGCGCGGCTGCACTCATTCCCCGCCACATTCAATAATCAGGCGATTAAAAAGGGAACCTAAGTTACCTGGCGATCATCCAGTATTGCGCGAGGCTGGACGTATGCAAACGAAACTACCGATCAATGGGACAATTCAACATCCCGACTTGGCAGAGGCGTTGCGCGGCGAGAGCGGCACATTTTTCTGCCAGCAAGGTGGCCAAGGCTACATTGCGACGGCAGCGGAAGGCTTCTCCATTAAATCATTGCGGCCAGTCGGTCGCAAGGTCGTGGAAGCAAATGTGCTCATGCAGACTACGCCAGAACCCTGGGCGATTACCAAAATCTCCGAGGATGTTCTTGAGTTTAGCTCTGTACCACAACAATCCCCTCGCCAACAGCGAGCCGCCTAAAGTCTGAAAGAGCGCTCCGCGTGTTTAGTGCACGCGGGGCGACTGGCGGCCGAACAACGAAACAAACAAATCCGGTTGGGAATGAAAGGACATTATCAATATGAACACACTCACTCGCTGGGAACCATTCAGAGAAATGGAGGACCTGCAGAACCGGCTCTCGACCCTTTTTGGCCGGACGCCAATGCGCCGGGGAAACGGGAAAGAGAGTATCACGCTGCCGGAATGGACACCCCTCGCGGACATCACCGAGGACGACAGGGAATACGTCATTAAGGCTGAACTCCCTGAGTTAAGAAGGGAGGACGTAAAAGTCACTGTCGAGAACGGGGTTCTTACCATCTCGGGCGAGCGCAAGTTCGAAAAAGAAGAGAAAAAGAAGAAGTATCACCGCATAGAGCGCGGCTACGGCAGTTTTGTGCGAACTTTCGCGCTGCCGGAGGATGCGGACGCGGAGAAAGTAAAGGCTCAGTTCAAGCAAGGCATCCTTGAGGTGCATTTGCCGAAGAACGAAAAAGCCAAACCCAAACAGATCGAAGTCAACGTCGCCTGAGGACGACGGACTGTGATTAAAGGCTGGTGGGGCTTCGTGAAGAAGCCTCGCCACGCCATGGCGCAGGGTCAGCCTTGCTTCCAGCCGTTGCCGTTTCCATCCGGCGCGAGGGCTGGCGCAAATTCCGGCGTAAGATCGGCATCTTCGGGGGCGCCTTCCCACCCGACATCCATCAGAGATTTTTCATGGTGCTCTTTCGCGATCAACATGTAGAGCGAAGGCACGATGAAGAGCGTAAAGATCGTTCCGATGGTCATCCCGCCGACGAGAACGAGACCGATGGAATTTCGCGCGGCCGCGCCCGCGCCGCTCACCAAGGTAAGCGGAAAGTGACCGGCCACAGTTGCGACGCTCGTCATCATGATCGGGCGCAGGCGAATCCGGGCTGCCTGGGCGACCGCGGCCAATTTGGTCGAACCTTGCCGTTGCAATTCGTTTGCGAACTGCACAATGAGGATCCCGTTTCTGGAAACGAGTCCTACGAGTGTCACCAAACCCACTTGCGAGTAAATATTTAAAGAAGTGGTCCAACCCTCGGTGAAGAATTTTCCAAAGGGCATCTTCAAAAACATGAAGATTACGGCACCGAAAAGGGCCAGCGGCACCGACCCCGACAGAACAATAAATGGATCGCGGAAGCTATTGAATTGCGCAGCCAGAACCAGGAAGATTAGGATAATCGCAAGCGCAAACACCGGTCCGAATTTATCGCCCTCAGTGCGAAGCTGCCGCGACTCTCCGGTGTAGTCGATCACGTAACCCTTTGGCAGAATCTTTTGCGCCTCGTCCTCGAGAAACTTCAACGCAGCGTCGAGCGACCGGGTCGGGACGCCGCTGATCGTAACGGCGTTAAGCTGTTGCATCCGATTAAGCGAACGGGCAACGGTCTTGTGCTGGATCGACGCCACTGTGCTGAGCGCCACGAGCTTATTGTCGGGTCCGGTCACATAGATGCTTTCCAGTTGCTCCGGATTCAGGCGATCAACGCGTTTGATCTGCGGGATCACTTTGTAACTGCGGCCCTCGATGTTGAAACGATTTACATAGTTTCCACCGATGCCCGCCGACAGATCGGCGCCGACTTGCTGCATGTCGAGCCCGAGCGACGCTACTTTGTCGTGATCAAACACGATCTGCGCCTGCGGCTGGTCGATTTTAGTGTCGACGTCCAGAAATCGGAAAACGCCGGCTTGCATCGCTTTCATCTGGAGTTGCTTCGCGAACTCGAGGATGCGCTCCGGATCGGCAGTCGAAGCGATCACAAAGCTCACCGGAAAACTGTCGCTGCCGGGAAGCGCTGACGGCATTACGGGAAACATTTGAATGCCAGGGATGGCGCCCAGCTTTTCCTGCACCATGGGTAGATAAGAAGCGGTTGGCGTTTTGCGGGTGCCCCACGGTTTGAGCACCATTCCGCCGAAGCCTCTGTCCGGAAAGGTGATCTGAAAAGTAAATCGCGTGTCTGGAACGTCACGGAAAACTTTTCCAGCCGCATCGGCATAACGAATCGTATCGTCAATGGTTGCGTTCGCCGGAGCGGTTATGATACCAAAGATGACGCCCTGGTCTTCCGTCGGTGCGAGCTCCTTCGATGCGAAAGTCGGAATCGTCGCAAACATGAAGAGCGAGAGCAGCGAAACTCCGCCCCAGACCAGATAAACCGCCGGTCGCGCATTCAAGGTGCGATCAAGGTGACTGCCGTACCAATCCCGGAAGCGGTCAAACGTGCGATTAACCCAACCGCTGAATCCATGATCGACATGTTCCGGGCGCAACAGATGTGCTGACATCATCGGCGACAGCGTAAGTGCCACTACTCCGGAGACGACAACAGCGCCGGCGAGCGTGAGCGCGAATTCGCGAAACAACGCGCCCGTCAATCCGCCCTGCAATGCAATCGGCGTGTAAACCGTGGCAAGCGTGAGCGTCATCGCGATGATCGGTCCGATCAGCTCGCGCGCCCCCTTGAGGGCCGCGTTCATGCGCGACATGCCTTCGCGCATATGGCGTTCGACGTTCTCGACAACGACAATCGCGTCGTCTACGACCAACCCAACCGAGAGCACGATCGCGAGCAACGTCAGCAAATTCAGTGTGAAACCGAATACCTGCATCAGGAACAACGCGCCGATAAGCGAGATCGGAATCGCCACGACCGGCACGATCACGGAACGAAAAGATCCCAGGAACAAAAAGATCACGACCATGACGATGAGCAGCGTGTCGATCAACGTCTTTACGACCTCGTGAATTGCGTCGTTAATGTAGGCCGTCGCATCGTAGGCGATCCCGCCGGTCATACCGGTCGGCAACTCGCGGTTGATTTGCTCCATCTCGGCGCGCACCCGCTTGATCACGTCCACTGAGTTGGCGTTTGGCAAGACCCAGATGCCCATGAATACCGCCTTCTGGCCGGAGAAGCGCACTTCAGTGTTGTAATCCTCCGCGCCGAGCACGACGTCCGCGATGTCGCCAATCCGGACCAGTGTTCCTTTATCCTCACGCACGACCAGTTGTTTGAACTCCTCTGCCGTATGTAAATCTGTGTTCGCCGTCAGGTTGACCTGAAGAAGCGAACCTTTCGTGCTGCCCAATGCTGAGAGATAATTGTTTCGCGAAAGCGCGCTTCGCACTTGCGCCGGGCTGACGTTCAGCGCGGCCATGCGGTCCGGCTTCATCCAAATGCGCATGGCGAAAACGCGCCCGCCGAGAATATCCGCCTTTTGCACGCCACTAATTGCAGTCAGTCGCGGCTGGACCAGACGCACGAGATAATCAGTGACCTCGTTAGGCTGGAGAATATCCGAAGTGAAACTCAGATAGGCGGAAGCAAATTGAGAATCCGCCGCCTCTATGCTGATGACCGGAATTTCCGATTCCGGCGGCAGATCGCGCCGGATTGCGTTCACCTTCGAGCTGATATCGGAAAGCGCCTTGTTTGCGTCGTAGTTCAATTTCAGACGCGCCGTGATTGTGGACTGGCTCTGTTTGCTCTGCGATTGAATGTAATCGATGCCATCTGCCGCCGCGATCGCGCGCTCCAACGGCGTGGTGATGAATCCGCGCACGAGCTCCGGATCCGCGCCGATATAAACGGTGTTCACCGTAATCGCGGCAATATCGCTGCGCGGATACTGACGCACGTTCAGACCACCCAGCCCCGACAGATTTGGAAAAATGATGGGCAAAAGCGATTTCGCCCCGGCAATGACGATCACGAAACTGACCACCATCGCCAGAACCGGCCGTTTGATGAAAATATCGGTAAACGCTTTCATCTCAGCGGCAGCATTTCGGTCCGTTCATCACGAATCTACCGGAGTGGGATTCGCCTGCGGCTTCGGCGCGAGATCGTTGTTGATGGCTACGGCCATCCCATTGCGCAGCTTGAAAACGCCAGTGCCCACTACGGTTTCCCCTGCCTTCAGCCCATTCGTAATCGAAACGAAATCGCCGCGCGCTTCACCGACACGCACAAATTGCTGCCGGATCACCTCCGATTCCTTGCCCGTTTTCTCGTCCTTTTTTTTCTCTATCACAAAAACCGAGTCACCGAAGGGCGCGTAGGACACGGCCGAGCCCGGAATGACGAGCACAGGACGCTTTTCCGGCAGCTCAACTTCAGTCTTGGCAAACATCCCAGGGCGCAGCGCATGATCGGGATTTTCCAGTGTCGCCTGCACAGAGACGTTTCGCGTGACCGGATCGACCATCGAATTAATCGCGGTCAGTTTTCCTTTAAATTCACGGCCGGGGGCAGCATCGCTCCGGACGCGGACTTCCAAGCCTTGGGCTAATTGCGCTAAATGTTGCTGCGGCAACGCAAAGTCGATATAGACTGGATCGAGCGATGTTAGCGGCACGATTTGCTGACCGGCATTGATCATCTGCCCGACATTTACCTGGCGAATGCCAAGTTGGCCATCGAATGGGGCGACAAGCGTCTTCTTCCGAATGTTAGAGCGCATCTGATCGGCAATGGCAGTCAGTCTCCTGAATTTCGATTCGGCGGCGTCGAGTTCAGCCTTCGAAACCACCTTTTCTGAGGCTAGGCCCTGAGCTCGTTCCAAGTCCGTGCGCGCCAGCTCGGCTTCGGCTTCCGCCGATCGCAAAAGTGCTTCCTCCTGGGAGGCGTCTAGTTTCACGATCACGTCTCCTTTTTTGGCGACACCACCGTTTTCAAATTTGATTTCACTCACTACGCCGCCCAGCTCAGTGGCTACGATCGCGCCTTGCACCGCCGAAACCGAGCCTATCGCTGGGAGGACCGGTGACCAATTCTCCTCCTTTACCACCGCGCTCGTGACCGTCACCGGCGGTGGAGTCGCTTCTTTCCCCGCCGCCATCATTTTGGAAATCTGCAGTCCCTTGATTCCGACAAGCAGGATGACAAGCGCAACGAGACCTCCAATCGCAACCCCACAGGCTCCACTCTTCGAGGTCACTCTGGCTTGAGTAGAAACAGGTTTGGCAATGTCATGCATAAGCTGGTTCATTTTCTGATTTGAATAAAAGACTCCACAGCCGCCGGGTGACTTCGAGCTGCCGGGAGCGCCTTTCCGCTGCCGTCATTTCCTGTGGCTGCAAAACGTCCCGCATCAACATTCCGCGCGACACCGCAAAAATCAGTTCGGCCAGTTCATGAGGCTTTAGACCATGCGCAGCGCTCTCTCCTTCCGGCGAGCGTGCGATCAAATCGGTCACGCCATCCATCGCCGTCTGCAGAACGTCGCGAACCAAGTCTGCGACGCGCTGATTGCGCGAGGCCTCGGCGTAGAGATCGACAACGAACGCAGAGACCACTTGCGGCGCGTCTTCGCAACAATGCGCCGTGAACAAAATCTCCAGCGATTCAAGCAGCGTCGGCGCCTGTTGGGCGCGCTGGAGGACCTTATGAATTTCTTTTTTATGCCGATCGGCCATTGCGGAAATGACCGCATCCTTGTTCTCGAAATAGCGATAAATCAGGCCAACGCTGATCCCAGCCTCTGCGCTAATGTCGTGCATGCTGGCCTGGTGGAAGCCTCGTTTGGCGAAGCAGACCAGGGCCGCATCGAGAATTTGGGTGTGTCGATCTGAGCTGGATTCTATCTGGGGTTGTGACATAAGTTGGGAAGATGAATGAACGTTCATTCATTGTCAAATCGCATTAATTGTCACAGCCTTGAGTATTCGGCATCCACTTGCCCCTGTTTTTTTGGACCTCCCGTTGCGGTTGTCTGGAGGGCGCAGGTTGCTAGTCCGCCACAGAACCGACATCCCGAACGTTTTGCCGGAACCCCTCTCTCAAGATTCCGTATGCAGGTGCCGTTCCACAGCGTGGTGCGAGACGACAGGCGCTGGCTGCATCCGCAATGCCAGACCATCAACAGAAAGCCGGCTCGATTGCTCGACAAACTGCCAGATCGCGACAATCGCGCTCAAAATACACATCATATAAACCGCAGCTTCCAGCAGGTCCCGGTTCTTTTCTTCCGAGCGAACCAGGAGCGTGTATGTAGTTGGACTATTCATAGGTGCTTGATCCTTTCCTCTAAAGACGCCGCTGGCTTCCGTTTTTGTCTAACGCGACTAAGCGTTGAAGACTCATGTTTGGCATCGAATATTGGATGTGACGACGAGATGGATTGGATTCAAATTAATCCGCAATTGTTTAATAGTTTTCCGCCTGACGCGCGGTATCTCGTCGGCGTTTCCGGCGCACGCCATTCCACCGTATTGCACCACCATCGGTTCTGAGTTATCGCAGGCTAATCGTTTTGCCCATTTGAATGATCAATTGCGTGGTTGGGAACGTTCATTCATTCTGGACCCTAGAAGCGTACTACCGGCCTTCTGCTCAACGGCCGACCGGGTCAACGCCAACGCGCTAAGTAGTCATGCTCCTGATCGCGACCCGGCGCCGCGTCGCCGGCTGCTAGCCGCCCGGCCTCCTGCCCTCCAAATCATCGGAAGGGCCCGGGACGGGGGCCCTTCCTTTCGCATGCACTTGTCGTCGTTCGGCGACAGGCACTAAGCCTAGTGAACGGACGCCGAGGCCACGGCGACTTGGATGTCGGTGCCGATCGAGATCCCGAAGCCATTTGCTTCGGTCACGATGAGCTCGATCATCCGGACCTCGATGCTGTTCGACGTCTGGATAATTCGGTGGAGCCAGAGCGTTCCCAGCCCGGCGATCTGAAGCCTTGTGTTAGGTGGCACGTCATCGCCGATGTCCGGAAACCCGGTGACGTGGAGGTCGACGAACATGGACCCGGTATCGCTGAAGGTCAGGGTTCCATTGATATTTGAAGCGTGCGCGTCGGCCTTCACTAGGCTCGCCGTCACCAAGCTCGTTGCTACATCGACGGCTTGGACTGTTGATGTCATCTCACCTACCGCCGAGGTGCTGTCCACGGTCCCCTGCGCGGTGTCCACCACTTCGCCCACTGAGAACAGGGGAGGAACCTGAACCTCAGCGATCGAGTTGGTCCTTAGCGCGCCATTGGTCCCCAAGCACGACATCCGCACGAGAGCGCTCGGGCCCGAGGTGACCGTGTGTGCCACGGTGGCTTTCGTCCCGTACGCCTGCCCGTCCAAAGTTCCCTGAACCCCGGAGGTCAAGCCGCTCGAGGCGTGAGCAACAATAATTTGCGTCCCAACGGGGATGTTCAGGATGTTCGCTTGCGTGATGAACACATGGATCATGTTCACGGTGAAAGACGCGAACCTCGGCGTTATCTTCGTGATCTGCTCGTTAAGCACCACGTGGCCGAAGCCGGGGAGGTTGATGTCCGTGTTCGGCGGAGGATTGACAAT
>JBKOXU010000151.1:0-7870 GCA_046725095.1 Verrucomicrobiota bacterium | reverse complement strand
AGAAGCGACCGGGAGGAAACTCCCGTGCCTGATTCAGGTTCGATGTGACGGGTTTTGGAAAAAGCTCAGAACATGTCAAGACAAAAGGCAAGACATTAATGTCGGGCCGGTCGCAGCCCGGCTCGGGCCGCGTGAAAGGCCGTGGCCGCGCCGACCACGCTGTGACCCAGCACCAAGGTCGGCGAGGGGCGGAAGTTCTCTCGCCGCTCCCCTCAGCCGCCGATGCGGGCGACCCGGAGGATGGGCTGCTGGTAGGTGGAGGGGTCCACCGTCTGATAGCTCTCGAACTGCGTGAAGTTCGAAGGCGCCGTGCTGTCGATGTAGGGCTCCACGTACCGGAGATCGGGGATGGTGAACGGCGTCCAGGTGGCTCCGTTGTCGCCGCTCACGGCGAACATCGCCAGGCCCATGCCGCCAATCGGGACGCGCCAGTAACTCACGTAAAGCTTCCCGTTGTACTCATGGATCGCGGTGTTCCAGCCGATGGTGACATCCTGCTGGACCGGCACCACGTCCCACTGGGTGCCGTTCGTTCTCCTGGCCACCCTGACGAAGGCCCCGGCCGTGGTGTCCGCCTCGTAGGCGGCGAAGACCCTCCGGTTCGGGGCCACCGTGATCGAGCTGCCCAGCCCCGTGGCGTTCGGGTCTCCGGGCGTGCCGTCCACCACCAGCGTCTGCCACGTGCCGTCCGGGAATCGCTTAGCCGCGTTCATGTCCGTGTGGTCCGGGTAAAGAGAGTTGTAGTAGCTGACCCAGATTGAACCGGGATCAGCCGCTCCGACGGACGTGTAGTAGCCGTTCCCGAGGCCCCCGGCCACCAGGGTGTCACTCCACGTGGCCCCGCCGTCCCTGGTGATAAAGGCGTGGATGCCCTCTTCCGTCCCGTTGGCGTGCGCACTGATCACGGCGGCGTTCCCACTTAGGACCCGGATGGAGTTTTGGTCGCCGGCGTAGCCGTCCGCCACCGTCTGCGTGGTCCAGGTCGAACCCCCGTCGGTGCTCTTCGCCACCTTCAGCTTCATGTCGGCGAACAGCCCGCTGGACCGGACGTGATAGGCGACATAGACCGTTGAGGCATGATCGCCGTCGATCGAGACGCTGTTGTCGATGGTATCGCCCTGCTCGATCGCGTCCGGGTCGACCACGGCGATCGCCCAGGTCTCGCCGGCGTCGGTGCTCCTGGCCAGCCGAAGCTCGGCGGGGATATAGCCGCCGACCGAGGGGTCGGACAGGAAACGCTTGTACGCTACGAAGACCGTGCTGTCGTCGGCAGCGTAGATGGCGTTTTCGTACCCTGTGTACGGGTCGGTGTCGACGGTCCTCACGGTCACGGACGTCGGCGTCGAACCGCCGCCCGACCCAGCTCCGCCCCCCACGCCGCCAGCCGCCTGCCAGATCGTCCCGTGCTCCGAGACGCCGACGGGTCTTCGCGCGCCGGGTGGCGTCCCCTCGGCAGGGATCGCCGCCTGCAAGGTGAGCACGAGCGCCACGAGAAATAAACCGTATCGCAAAGGCGAGCGGTTCATGGAATTTGTTGTGGGTGAAGTTGTCGTTTTCATAAACAAACCTTTCTGTTCTCCCGGTTAGTTAATTCCGCGACTGCCGGTCTGAAACTGGGAAAGAAGCTATCGGGAGAAGCGCCCTCTCCCGGATCCAGGCCTTGGTTCTAGAAATCTTGCAAGAAATCTCGCCGGCTTGGCAAGAAAAGAATCTTAAATTCGCCGGCGCTCGAAGGCGTCGCTTCGGCGCGCGACATCCGCTTTCTCCACAGTACCAAACGAGGATTCAGACCGTAAGAGAATGGGATTGCTTATTCGCGAATCTGGCCCTCGCCGCGGATGACGTACTTATAGGTCGTTAGCTCTTCGAGTGCCATCGGCCCGCGCGCGTGAAGCTTGTCAGTGCTGATACCGATTTCCGCCCCGAAGCCAAATTCGCCGCCATCTGTAAATCGAGTCGATGCATTCCAGTAAACCGTGGCGGAATCGACCTCGTTGAGGAATTTCTCAGCACGCGCGGCGTCACGGGTGACAATGACGTCGCTATGATGAGAGCCATATTTTTCCACATGCGCGATCGCGTCTTCGATGTTGCTCACGGTGCGGGCCGCAAGAATGAGATCGAGATATTCCGTTGTCCAGTCTTCGTCGCGGGCGGAATGGAGTGGCTGATAACTGAGAGCTGAGAGATGATGGAAGCTGTCGGCGTCGGCGCGTACTTCTACTTTCTTTCCGGCCAGTATCGGGGCGATTTTTTTAAAAAAGGGAGCCGCGATTTCACGGTGCACAAGCACGGTCTCGATGGCATTGCACACGGCCGGACGCTGCGTCTTCGCGTTAACGACTATCCGCACCGCCATATCGAGATCGGCTTCCCTGTCCACATATGCGATGCAGAGCCCGACGTAGTGTTTGATCACCGGCATTCGCGCATAACTAACGACTGTTTCGATCAAGGCCCGGCCGCCGCGCGGGACGATGAGATCGATGTATTGATCCATTTCGGCCATGTGCCGCACGGCATCGCGACCAGTCTTTGGAATGAGCAAAATGCTGTCTTCGGGCAAGCCCGCGCTGGCCGCACCGGCGCGGAGCGCTTCGGCAATGGCGATGTTGGACCGAATCGATTCGGAGCCGCCGCGCAGGATGACTGCGTTCCCGGTCTTTGTGCAAAGCACCGCCGCATCGCTCGTCACATTCGGACGGGACTCGTAGATGATTCCTATAACCCCGATGGGGACATGCACTTTTGAAATGTGCAATCCGTTGGGACGGGTCCATTCGGCCATGATTTTTCCCGCTGGATCATCAAGTGCGGCAACCTGACGAATGCCCTCCGCCATCGCCTGAATGCGCTTTTCGTCAAGCCTTAGCCGGTCGATAATCGGTAGGGAAAGCTGGTCGGCGCTCGCTTGTTCGACGTCTTTTCCATTCGCTTGCAGGATTGTGCCGGCGCTGGCGCAAAGTTGATCTGCCATCGCGAGCAAGGCGGCGTTCTTCCTCTCAGTGCTCACTCGTGCGAGATCGCGCGCGGCGGCGCGAGCGCGTCTTCCGCAGCTGCGAACCTCGTTTCTTAGATCGTCCGTATCCATATCAAAGCGAGTGTGCGTCAGACTTTTCAGCCTGCACAGGAAACAGTGTTCCGACTCGCTCGCCCGCCGCGATCCGCGGGATGATTCCGGCGCGACGGCCGTTTGCAATCACTGTTGGGATGCCGGCGGAGGTCGCAAGTTTTACTGCCTCGAGTTTCGAAATCATGCCGCCCACCGAGAACCTGTCTTTTTGCTTGCGAACGAAACGAGCTGCGTCCGCGACATCAGCGATCATCGGAATCCGTTTGCCGGCATGATCCATCAGCCCGTCAACGCTTGTAAGCATGATGAGCAATTCGGCTTCCGCCAGCACCGCGACCTCGGCAGAGAGGCGGTCGTTGTCCCCAAAGCGCAGCTCCTCCACTGCCACCGAATCGTTTTCGTTAATGACCGGCACGACGTTCTTGCATTCGAGCAGACGGCGCAGTGTGTTTTTCGCATTTTGATGGCGGGTCCGACTGTCCAGGTCGCTATGGGTGAGCAAAAGCTGCGCAACGTTGAGCTGATGTTTTGCGAACATCGACGCATAGAGATGCATCAGCTTTGATTGGCCCACCGCGGCGCATGCCTGTCCGGTCGTCAAGTCGAGTGGACGCTCCTTCAGCCCAACAACGCGCATTCCGGCGGCGACCGCACCGCTGGAGACGATGATGCACTCGCATCCGCCACGAACAAGTTGCGCCACGTCGGCAGTGAGACGGCCAAATTGTTTGTCATCGAGGGCGTTGGCCCGCGGCCGAGTGAGAATGCCGGAGCCGAACTTAAGGAGAATGCGCCTGGGTTTCCTGGACATGCGGAGCTGCTACACAAACCGGAAAACGAAAGTGCGCAAAAGCAATTTGCGCGATTTTATCAGACCGCAATTATTACCACGACAGAAAATTGAAAGATTCGTTCTTGACCTGGCTCAGATAAATCTCTAGCACGGAGTGCGACATGAATCGCCCAAGCTTATGGTCTGCGGTTGCCATGGCCATATTGGCCACGACCTTTCCGGTCGCTCAAATCAGCCACGCCGAGAGCGCGACTTGGAGTCTTAACCCGGTAAGCGGCGACTGGAACACGGCGGCTAACTGGACACCTACAACGGTCCCGAATGGACCTTCCGATGTTGCGACCTTTGCCTCCTCCCGCCAACGGGCGATCTCGCTCTCGGCCGACATAGAAATCAACGAAATCATCTTTAACTCAGGCGCCGGTCGCTTCGCGATCGACTCCGTCTCGACCGCCATACTTACGATCAGCGGCGCAGGCATCACCAACAACTCCGACATGACACAGCAGTTTGTGGTGGATCAAAATGAGAACGGCGACTCGGATGGCCTCCGGTTCACAAATAATGCGACTGCCGGCACGAAGACGATGTTGATCGCCATGCCGGGTGTGACAAGCGATTTCGGAACAGGCGGGGCAATCCTTTTCGAAGACCAATCAAATGCCGACCATTCTGTAATTCAGGTTTTCGGTGCGGACGGACACGCGTTTCGCAACGGTGAGCTAACCTTTCTTGATAACTCGACCGCGGGAGATGCGACCATCTCGACTATCGGGGTTACCGGTGGGGACGTCGGCCAGCTAACTTTTTTCGGCGCGTCAACCGCCGGAAATGCGACGATCAATAACGGACGAAGCGGTCCCATCGGCGGATTTTTTTATTTTTGGAATACGGCCACTGCCGGAACAAGCGAGATAACTAATGACGGTTACATTGTCTTTCGCGATAGTGCGAGCCTTGACCAAGCTACAATCACCAACGTGCCAAACTCGACCGGCGGCTTTTATACAGGTTCGGTTAACTTTTGGCTAACTTCCACCGCCGGCTATGGCACCATCCTCAACCAGGGCGGCACTGCTGCCGGCACAAACGGCGCGACGACAAATCTGATTGACCAATCTACCGGCGGCAGCGCGACGCTCATCGCCGAAGCTGGAACCAACGGCGGGGGCGGAGGATTGATTAGCTTTGGGGGGATGAGCAATGGGGGCAACGTGCGGGTCGAGGTGTTTGGCAATGGCAGTCTGGACATCAGCCCGCGGGCTCTGCCAGGCACGACAGTCGGATCGCTCGAAGGAGATGGCTCTCTCTTCTTGGGCGCGAACAATCTGTCTATCGGGAGCAATGGCCTGAGCACAACCTTTTCCGGAGTTATCCAAGATGGCGGAAGCAGCGATGGGACAGGTGGCCAGTTGAGTAAAGTGGGTTCTGGCAGCCTTACCTTATCCGGGGCTAACACTTACACCGGCGGGACGACCATCAACGGCGGAACTCTCTATGTTACGAATAGAAGCAGTTCCAGCGCCGGCAGTGGCGCGGTCCAGGTCAACGCCGGCAAGCTAGGCGGGACCGGCCGGATCGCAGGAGCGGTAACAATCGGTGACGGCCACGTCCCGGGAGCATACCTTACGCCGGGAGTAGCAGCCTCGCGTCCAGCTACCCTGACCATTCGTAATACAGTGACCTTCCAAGCCGACGGAACTTTGCATTTCGGCTATAAGAGTAATGGGACCGGAGATCGCGTCGTCGCGCGCGGCGTCACGATTCAAAGCGGCGCGGAGTTATTCTTTGGCCCGATCGATACCGGCACAATTACCGGTGGCACTGTTTTTATGGTCATAAACAATACCGCCGCCACTCAAATTAACGGCACATTTAGTAATCTCCCAGACGGAGGAACAACCACGGTAGGCAGCAATACCTTCCAAGCCAATTACGAAGGCGGCGATGGTAACGATCTGACGCTAACGGTTGTGCCGTAGTTGCAGCCGGAATCGGTGACCCCGGCAGCTTTTGGCTCCTCTCGCCTCTCCCCTTGCAGAAGGGGAGAGGACGAGGGGTTTTCGAGCGCGCAGGACAGTTTTCCAAAGGCAAACCCTCATCCTCCCCCTCTCCCTTTCAAAGGGCGAGGCGACCCATGCGTGTCTGCGTCGTTTCGAAGGGGGCCGAGGTCACCGCTCCTCAACTTGCGAGCGACGTGCGGCGGCACGCCGCCGAACTGAAAAATCGCTCTCGACTCGACGCTTGTGCTCCGGGCAAAATCATCCCAATGAGACTGGTCGCATTCTGTATTGCGCTCGCATTGGCCGTCAGCGCTTTCGGCCAGCAGAAACCTGAAGTGGTTCCGCGCGACGCCGGTGGCGATTTACTTTGGAAAAAGCTCCAGTCGCACGTTGAAGAAACCGGCGACCGGCTCGATGGCGTAATGGGTGTCGCCATTCTCGATCTCACCGATGGCCGGATTCTTTTGCACAATGCGGACCGCGTTTTTCCCGCCGCCAGCTCAATCAAGCTGGCGATTCTCGTGGAATTGTACCGCCAGGATCAGGAAGCTCGAGCCGGAGCGAAAGGGAAAGCCAGTTTGGATGACATTTACACCTTTGATCCCAAAGACTTGGTCGAAGACAGCCGAATCATGGCGGGTCTCACTCCTGGTGTAACCCGGGTTACCAATCGCGACGTCGCTCAATTCATGATCGCGGTCAGTGACAATGCCGCGGCCAACGTTCTCTACGACCGCGTCGGCAGAGATAATGTGAACGCAATGCTCCATAGCCTTGGGCTGTCCAAGACGACGTTGCGCCGGAAAATGATGGATGTCGCGGCGGCTCGACGCGGCGATGAAAACGTCGGCACGCCACAGGAAATGGTCCGGCTTTTGGAAGCCATTTACAAGGAGAAGGCTCTAAACAAGCAAGCGACCGCGGCCCTTATCAAACAGCTTTCCACGTTGAAGCAGAGTTACATCCCACGGCTTCTGCCCGACAGTGTTCAGGTAGCGAACAAACCGGGAGAATTGGAAGCCGTGCGGACGGATTCTGGCATCGTTTTCGCGCCAAACCGGCCGTTTGCGATAAGTGTGATGACGGCGTACGACCGCGACGAAAAAGCCGCCGAGCGCGCCATCAGCGAAGTTGCTCTCGAAGCATATCATTACTTCGAAATGCGCGGCAAAACCTCTGAATACGGGCGCGTTTTGCCGCAGGCCGAGAGTGGCAAGTAAAATTCCGGGGAGCGCATGCTGCCAGCCTGCAGTGCCCGGCGGCTCGCCGGACACACGTATCGATTTCGCAACGTTTAAAGATCCGTGTCTCCGGCGCGGCTTTTCGGCAAGCTGCCGAAAAGAACAGGCCAGCGGCCTGTGCCCCCCAGCACTACAGCAGCTGATATGGATCAACGTCGACGGTCACGGTCACGTCTTCGGGAAATGGGAGTTTGTCCAATGTTTCACGGACGAGGCGGCTCAGGCGCATGATCGCTTGGCCGCGGATCAAAATGTGAAAACGGAATTGGCCCTGTAATTTTTCGAGGGGCGCAGGCGTTGCGTCGCCCAGGATGAATTCTTCCGGGAGTGCTTCTTTCAAACGCCGCTTTAAAGTTTCGGCTGACAGTTTTGCGCGGCCTTCGTGCGCTGAGCGCACGGTGATCAGGATTGCGTGCTTGAACGGCGGGAAATCGCAGCGCTCACGAAACTCGAGTTCCTGCTGAAAATATCCGGCGAAATCGTGGTGCCGCGCAAACTGAATGGATGGAGAAAAGGGAGTGTAAGTCTGAACAAACACTTCGCCTGACGTCTCGCCACGTCCGGCGCGTCCGGCGACTTGTGTCAGAAGCTGAAAGGTTCGTTCGCCGGCGCGGAAATCGGGGAGATGCAACGACAGATCAGCGTTAATGATTCCGACCAGCGTTACATTGGGAAAATGCAGACCTTTCGCAATCATCTGTGTTCCGACCAGGATGTCGATCTTACCGGTGCGAAAATTGCGCAGCGTTTCACGATAGGC
>JBKOXU010000111.1:0-7385 GCA_046725095.1 Verrucomicrobiota bacterium | reverse complement strand
GATCTCGACAGCAGGCTCTGCGGTGTGTTCGGGAAAGCTGGGGCTGGTTGAGAAACGGCTCGACTCCCACCAGTCGAGGATCAGGTCCGCGGCTTCGTTTGCAAAGGGTCCGTTAAAGATCTCGTCACGCCGGAAAACGCGTTTGATGACCGGCTCATTTGTTCGTGGGTCTTTGAGCTCTTTCAGCTTGTCGCTGATAAACTGGAGAAGCGGCTCATATTCGCTTTGCTCGACAATGCCGGAGGGCTTCACGCCTTTGAGATTTATCCAGATGCTCGGCGGCGAGGCGAGCACCTCACTGCAGTAGGCTTTTGTCCGTGTCCAATCGATTGCAGAAAACGAGGTGAACGCGCCTTCGAAGCGTTTGCGTAATGCTGGCAGCTTGTAAGCAAGAAAGCTCTTTTGCCGTGAGCTGAGGGCGTTGCGCAGCAGCGTGTAGGAGCTGCGGACGACCTTTTGCGCCAGCTTCTTGAGCGCGGAACGGTTGTCTTCATGGTAATGAAGCAAACCAAGCTGGGCCAGGTAACGATTGAGGTAAATGACGCGGTCGGAAGTAGGGCCGCCGCCGTGATCTGAGACGACGAAGACCGAGGTGTCGCCGGAGGTTTTTTTCAACAGCTGGCCGACCGCGTCATCGAGCCGCTGATAGACGCGCAGAACGGCGTCGCCAAAGCGCTCTGCCGCAGCCGGATCGTACAAATGATGGTCGCGATCCATGTATTGCCAGAAATAATGCTGCACAGTGTCGATGGACATGAACGTGAACATCATCACCTCGGTTGGATGCTTCTCCATCAAGTAAAGACCCGCACTGAGCCACTGACGGTCGAGGTTCTCCATCTCGGCCAGGACCTGTTCGCGCCTTGAATCGGTGGACATGTAGCCGAGGTAACGGAGATCGAGGCTGAATCGGCCGAGGAGCCCCATCAGCTCGGAACGCAGTTCAGCCGGATAAATGAAGGGACTCTTCTCCGATGGCGTGTCCATTCCAGAGATTTGGAAGCCGCTCAGCTGTTCGGGAGGATAGGTAAACGGAATGTTCATCGTGCCGACGGTGTAGCCGGCATCCGACAGCATGCGCCAGATAGTTTTCGCGCGGCGCGAACCAGCGTTTAAGTAACGCAGCCCGTAGGTTCCCGGCTGGGCCTCCATGAAGTGGAAAATGCCGTGTTTGCCTGGATTCTTACCAGTCATGAACGACGTCCAGGCGGGCGGGGTGATGGGCGGCAGGATCGAGGCGAGCCTCCCCCAGGCGCCGTTTTTCATGAGAGCCTCTAGATTTGGCAGCTTCCCTTCGGCGACCCAAGGGCCAATCAGGTCAAAGGTCGCCGCATCCAAACCAACGATCAAAACTTTTGGCTTCTTCATACTACTCTAGCGCCTCTGCCGCCGGAGAGGCGGGCAATACTAGACAGTCTTCGCGCCCAGTCAACTTTGCCCCGCGCCCAGATGGGACGCTTGCCCGTCTATACCCGGCTTTTCCGGCTCGCTGCGGCGGATATTCGCAGGCGATTTCGTACCCACGGCGGCATAAACTGCTTCAAGCTTTGCTGCGATGCTCGGCCAGTCAAAACGCCCAACTACGAAGCTCTTCACGTTTGCACGAAGCTTTTGCGCGAGAGCTGGGTCGTCGAGCAGACTCAGAATTCCCTGCCCGAAGTTTTCAGCGGTCGCAGGTTCGACTAGGAGAGCCGTCTCTCTATCGCGGAGGATCGTCGCCGATTCCTTAAAGCTCACGATGGCGTTTCCCGCCGCCATGTAGTTCAGGAGTTTTGTCGGGATGCCTGCCGACTGTGGCCGCGGGACAACAGCCACATCGGCTGCTGCGAGAAAGTCCGGCAGTTCGCCGAGAGTGCACGACGTCATCGCAAACCGTGAGGCGAACCCAAGGTCCGCAGCCATTCTCTTGTATTTGGCGCTATGAGCAGCATTGATCGTGCTACCGACGAGGAGCAAGCTTGCTACGGGCTTGCGCTCGTGAACGACCTTGAAGGCCCCCATTAGGTAATCAAGGCCTTGGAAGTCATCGAATGTTCCCGTGTAAATGATTAAGGGCCCGTCGCCGTCGGCGAAGCGAGCCCGAACGCGCGAGCCATCGGCTGCGGCGAACATTTCGGGACGCACACCGGAATGAATGGTAATCACCCGCGCCGGATCGACGCCTTTATCGAGAATAAACGAGCGCAACTCCTCGGTATCGGCGATAATGAAATCGGCCATTCTGGGAACAACGTAGTCAAGGACCTTGGCCAGCCAGATGGCCAGCGAGCGCGGGCGGATAAAGTTAAACGAAGGCAACTCACCGATCATCGTGTTAATTGCATTGTAGACCACCGGCACTCCTGTCAATTTACCAATGAAGCTGCCGACGAGCGCGGCCTCATAGTTATGAGCGTGGATTACCTCTACCTTATGCCGGCGCACAACTTGAAAGAGTTTGAACACTAGGAGCGCGTCAAAGGCCAACCGCTGATAACTCGGGCCAACACTAACTTCGCGATTCGAACCTACCTGAGCCACTCGGTCGATCTCAACACCCGTTATTGGAATTTCGTGACTGAGCGGGTAGGTAACAACACGAATCGAATGTCCGCGCCGGGCAAGTTCCTCGGACATCTCCTTGATTGCCGCCGGAGTGCCATGGTTTGCCGGAAAAGCGCAGGCGGCAACCATAGCGATGGAAAAACTCATGATCTGAAGATCCGTTAAAACGATCGCACTACCTTATCGAGAGAATCTACGACGTACTCGATCTGGTCATCGGTCAGATCGAAGTAAAGCGGCAAACAGAAGTGGTTTGAGACCACGTAATCGGTCTCGGCGAAGCTTTGTTCCGGCTGTGGAACGATCAGCTCGGGATGTTTGCTGAACACAGGCTGCGTATGACAACTGCGATTGTAAAGCTCGCCTGGCAGGGAGACCCCGTAATCCCGCTTGAGCTTCTGTTTCAGCTTCTCCCTTTCGATTGGAGGCTCGAAGTACAGGATATACTTGTAGTAGGCCGACTGAATGTTTGGAGGCACTTCGAGCAACTTGATCCCCGGAATTTTCCGCGCCCTCAGCTTTTCGTCGTAGCTATGGGCGATATGCCGCCGCTGTTGGAGGATTTTTTCTACATGCCGCATCTGCTCGAGGCCAAGCACGGCGTTGAACTCACCTGGCCGCCAGTTATTGCCAATTTCTTGGTGAACATTGGGCTCCTGGCCAAAGCGGCCATGATCACGAAGCGCTCGGGCGGTTTCGTAGAGCTTCTCGTCGTCGGTCGTGACCATCCCGCCTTCGCCGGTAGTGAGGACTTTCGTGGAGAAAAATGAGAACGAGGCGGCTCGCCCAAGCGAACCGGCTTTTCTACCGTCGATGGTTGCTCCATGCGCATGCGCCGCGTCCTCAATCAAAGAAGCGCCATGCTCCCGACAGATGTCATGGATCTCTTCGGTGTGGGGAGAAATGATCCCACTCATGTGGACAAGCAGGACCGCCTTGGTATCCGGTCGGATCTTGCGGCGCAAATCCTGAGGACTCATCTGAAACGTCTCCCGTTGACAATCGACAAAAATCACCTTTGCCCCGGCGTGTATGGCAGCGGCGGCGCTAGCAATGAAGGTGTGGCTTGGAACGATAACCGTCCCTCTTTCGACACCGATGGCCCGAAGAATGAGCTCAATGGAACAGGTGCCGTTGCTCGTACCCAAAGCGTATTTCACTCCGCAATACCCCGCCCATTGTTGCTCGAATTCCTCAACATTCCGCCCCATGCTGATGAACCCGCCACGAAGGATCTTTTCAAAGCCAGCCATGATAGACTGGACTTCTTCATCCGAATATCTGAGGTCGAAACCTGCTACTCGCATGCTCTGTTTGACGGGCGAGCTCATTGAGACGCCCCCGTCCTTTTAAGATACCAGTCCATCGTTTTCTTAAGGCCTTCTTCCATCCGCACCTTGGGTTGATAGCCGATCAGGCGCTCGGCTTTAGAAATGTTCGGACAACGCCTTTCTGCGCCTGAAGGCTTGGTTGTGTCAAATTCTATTCGGATATTCTTGCCTGACAACCGGACGATCAGCCGCACCAAATCCTTAATCTTGATCTCTTCGCTGGTTCCGATATTCAGAGCGTCCGCTTCCGGATACTTCTCGACCGCGAGCATCATTCCAGCGACCTCGTCGGAGACGTAGGTGAACGATCGAGTCTGCTCGCCGCTGCCCCACACCGTAATAACGTCTTTGGCCTCGAGCACTTTTCTTATCTGCGAAGGAACCACCGGGGCCGTTTCCGGATTGAAGTCCATCCGCGGGCCGTAAACGTTATACGGTCGCACGATCGCTATCTTCATTCCATACTCGTCCTTGTAGCAGCGGGCCTGCACTTCGGCGAGGCGTTTCGACCAGCCGTACCCAAAGCCGCTGGCCTCCGGTTCTCCTTTGAAGCCGTCCTCCTCGGGCGTCGGCACTTCACACTCTTTCGGGTAAACGCCGACAGTACTTACACACAGGAAGCGATCGACCGATGCCAAGCGCGCAGCTTCCATCATGTGCAAATTCATCAGGGCGTTCGAGAAGAACATCTCCCCATGATGCTTCACGTTGTAGCCGACGCCACGAATTTTCGCTGCGAGATGCATTACGACGTCGGCTCCTCGGCAGATCTTGCCGCATGCCTGTGGATCGACTAAATCAGCCTCCTGAAATTCAATATCGCGCTCGACAGCCTGCAGATTCTTCCTCGCACCGTCGCTTGGCGCGAAATCGGCAATTTTCACATTGGCGCCTGCTTCGAGCAGCTGTTCTACGAGATGAGAGCCGATAAATCCGTACCCGCCTGTCACCACCACCTGTTTTTGCTTCCAGAAAGACATAATACAACCGATTGTTAAGTAGTTTAGGTGGCTGGCGTAGTCCTTTCGCGGAGCAACCGTTGTCGATCAATCTTCCCGGTGCCGGTTCTGGGCAGCGTGTCACAAAACTCAATCTCCTCTGGCACCATGTAAGGCGGCAACTTCTCCGCACAGTGTCGCTTCAACTCCGTTGCGTTAGGCGAATTGCTGTCATCAATAGTAACAATTGCACGGATCGCATTTCCGATCGCCTCGTCCGGAATCGCCAAAGCCACCGCCTCGTTGATAGCCGGATGCGCGACCATCACGGCTTCGATCTCCCCAAGCTCGACGCGGTAGCCGCGCGTCTTGATCATGTGATCTTTGCGCCCGATCAACAAAAAATTCCCATTCTCATCGAGTGTTACCCAATCGCCCGTGCAGTACAGTTTTTCATCCCGGCCTGGCGCGAATGGGTTGCTGATGAAACAAGCGGCGGATTCCGACGGACGCCCGTAGTAGCCCTGCATGACATTCGAACCGCGGGCGTAAAGCAGCCCTTCCTCCCCCGGCGCGAGAACACGACTGCCCGCTTCGTCGATAGCGATCACCGACATGTTGGCGCAGGCTTTGCCGATCGGGATGGGTGTGGTCTGATTTTCGGGGATTTGGCCGACTTCGTACCAGGTGCAAACATTCGTTTCGGTCGGTCCGTAAAGGTTGGCCATGCGCGGCTGCGGCAGCAATCGCCGTAGATTGCGCAGGTGCTTGATCGGAAAAACTTCGCCGGCGAAGAGCACCAGCCGCAGCCGGCTGAGGTCGCGCTCATGCAGCTTGCCTTTGATGAGCATCTTGAGCACCATCGGCACAGAGTACCAGACGGTGATTCTTTGATTCTGAATAAACGAGGAGAGCTGAATCGGGAAAGCTGACAATCCCTCAGGTACAAGCGAGATTGCGGCACCAGCTTTGATCGCGGCGAAGATGTCGAAAACCGACAGGTCGAAGTTCAGCGGGGCATGGTTGGAGAGGCGGTCGCTAGGGGAGATGGCGAAGGTGTCACATGCCCAGTTGATAAAGGTCAGCGCGTTCAGATGGGAGAGCATCACGCCTTTGGGAGTGCCTGTGGAACCCGATGTAAAAAGAATGTAGGCGAGATCCTGGTCGATCACGTTGACTGCGGGGGGCGCAACCGGCTGGCTCGGGAGCGAATCAGCGAACGTAAACGCCGGTGCAGGAAGCGGCGTATCTGGGGATTTATCGATGAAGAATATGGCTGCCATCGGACATTCATCAAGAAAGGCGGCCCTGAGTTTCTCATAAAGCGAAAAACTCGTGACCAGTGCGCGGAAGCCGCACTGCCTCGCGATTTCCGCGAGGCGTAGGCCCGGAGCATTTGGATCGACCGGAACGTAACACGCACCGGTTTTCATGATGCCAAATATGCTGGCGATTGCAGAGGGCGATTTGTGCAAATAAATCCCGATGCGATCACCGGGAACGACCCCGTTTTCGATAAGCGCATGTGCAAGTTGATTGCTGAGTTTTTCCAGCTCCGCATAAGTGAGCGCCTGATCGAGAAGGCGCACCGCTTCCGCGTCGGGCCGACGCGTGGCGCTTTCGATTAGTAGTTGGTGTAAGACGTAGGCCACAGGGCTGCATCTCAGCGGACTTGCGGAACTAGTCAAGTCGTATCTAGCTGCGCTAATTTGGTGCCGGAGAGACGCTACCGATGATGGGAGCTTGCTTGACCGCTTGGGCGCGCGCCTGTGAACTCGGAAAGACCTGTCGCCCGCGCCTCTTTAGTTCGACGTAGGCGAGTTTTGACCGGCAATCGTTAGAAGGCGCCGGGATAGAGGCCACCGTCCATCAAAATATTTTGCCCAGTGATGTAGCCCGCGTGCACGCTGCAGAGAAAGGCGCAGGTCTGGCCAAACTCTTCGACGGTACCGAAGCGCTTCGCCGGGACGCTGAGTTTCCATTCGCGGGCGACTTCCTCTTCCGACTTTCCCGAGCGCTCGGCTGTTGCACGGAATCCTTCGCGCAAACGTTCCGTATAGAAGTAGCCCGGGAGTAGGTGGTTGATCGTCACGTTCCGATCCGCAACGCCACGGCACACCCCGGCGAGAAACGCAGTTAGCCCGGCCCGAGCTCCACTCGACACGTCGAGTCCTGTTACCGCCATCTTCACGCTGACAGACGTGATGTTCACGATGCGACCGAATCCGTGAGCGGTCATGGAGCCAATGACTCGCTGAACCAACTCGATCGGTACGACCATGTTCATCATCACGCCGCCGAGGATCGACCCCCGGTCCAACGTCCGAAAATCCCGGTATGGCGGTCCCCCTGCATTGTTGATCAAGATGTCCGGTTCGGGGCAGGCAGCGAGCAGAGCCGCTTGCCCTTTTTGCGTTCCAATATCGCCCACGACAGGCACGACACCTACCCCGGTCGCCTGCCGAATCTCCATCGCGGTTTTCTCGAGCACCGACGCCCGGCGGCCGTTGATAACAACCGACGCGCCCGCTTGCGCGAGAGCCAAGGCGCACCCCTTCCCAAGTCCTTGGCT
>JBKOXU010000067.1:0-11166 GCA_046725095.1 Verrucomicrobiota bacterium | reverse complement strand
CCTCTCGATAGGCTGAAGTTCGATTGGCAACGCCAGTCGATGCTCAATTCGCGCGATGGCTGATCCTTTGCGGGCAAAATTGTCCGCGCACAGATCTGCGACCAGCGCTTCGAAGACTTCGGGCGGTTGATCGCGCAGCGTCGCGCGAAGCTCGTTCAGATCGAGACCGGTTCGCTCGGGATTTCGTTTGTGCGCCGCGTCGATCAGGAGGATTGCCCGGCTGCACAGGCTGCGCCAGAGCTTCGCGTCCGCCGCGATCTCTCCATGCGCAACAATTTCGCTGCCGCGTTGCAAACGAAGAAACGCGTCTCCGATTTCATCAGCGCCGAAATGCGACTTACTGAGAAGGCTTTCTCTCCGCACGAACCCGCGCAGTGCAACCTCGGAGCGCATGCAAAGATCGACATCATCTGGTGCCATGGCGCGAGCCACAAGTAATTTGCGTTTCTCCTCGTCACGAAATTCTTTGCTGCCACCGTCTGGATCAAGGACCACTCCGCCGGCGATGGTATGCTGTTCCGATGCATCGCGGACGACAAAGCGATCGCCAAGAAATGCAAAGATCGGCAACGCGAGTCTTAGCTGAGCGACCGCGTTCTTGCCGGCTTCCAGCACACTGCTTTCGAGCAACCTAATCTTCGCAACCACTCGGGACGTGCCGTGATGAACGTAGACCGAGCTTCCATTTCTAAGCGGGCGAGCGGCCGGATTTTCGCGGTTCAGCCGGTCCGATTTTTCAAGGCGAGCTACGAGCGTGGAACTTGCTCTGCCAACATCGACAGTGGTAATCACGTCGCCACGTTTGATCTGCGCTGGGCCGTCGCCGATGGCGACATCCGGAAGATTGATCGCTGTGCGCATCCCCGGCTGCGCGCACTCTAATTCGGAACGATAACTTTGGATCGAGCGGATGCGGGCTTCGAAATCTTGCGGTTGAACGATAATGGTCTGACCGCGTCGGATTTGCCCGCCATTCAATGTGCCGGTCGCTACCGTACCGATACCGCGCAGCGTAAAAGCGCGATCGACAAACAGTCGCGGTTTCCCGAAATCGCGTTGTGCTTGCATGGTTGCGAACTCTGAGCCCAGCGCACACTTCAGACTTTCAATTCCTTGGCCGGTGCGGACCGAAGTTGGAATGATTGGTGATCGCGCGAAGACGGTATCGCGCAGTTGAGTGCGAATTTGCTCATGGACGTTATCGATCTGTCGCAGATCGCTTTTCGTAAGCGCGATTACTGCGCGTTCCACGCCGAGATAAGTCAGGATCTGCAGATGCTCTTCGGTTTGCGGCATCCAGCCGTCGTCGGCGGCGACAACAAAGAGGGCGAGATCGATTGAACCGACGCCAGCAATCATGTTCCGGACGAAATCTTCGTGGCCGGGCACATCGACGATACCGATATGGAACCGCTGCTCACTTGATCTTTCGAGAATTAATTGCGCGAAGCCGAGCTCAATCGTGATTTGTCGCGCTTTTTCTTCGGGCAGACGATCGGGATCAATTCCGGTGAGCGCTTCGACCAGCGCGCTCTTGCCGTGATCCACGTGACCGGCGGTTGCGAGAATGAAATGTTTTTCGGTCATGTCAAAATTGGGTAGAGGCGAACGCGTGGCCGTACGTTTACGGCGCGCCAGGCGGTCGCGCCCTACCGGAAAACGTTTTGGCTGGCGCACGCTGCGCGAAGCGCGGCGACGACGAGTTCATCCTGTTGCGGGAAAATTGTGCGTAAATCGAGTTTGAAACGCGCGTTTGCGATATAGCCGATGACCGGCGGATTTGAGGCGCGAAGACGCGCGGTGAAATCGGCCAGCGAACAATTCTTTGGAACAATGTCGATTGTGACTGAAGACATTGTCGATCTTGGCAAAGTTCCGCCGCCTAACTTGACCGTACCGCAGCCGATCGCGATTCGCACTGGCACATCCTCGAGCCGGTCAACAATCGCTGCAGCTCGCGCCCGCAATTTCTCCTCAGAGACTTGCAAAAGGGCGATCGCAGGGATTCCGCCCGATTGATCGAGATGAAGATCGATAGTGGCTTGCAACGCGGCAAAAACCAATTTGTCGCAGCGCAAGGCCCGAAATACCGGTTCGTGTTTCAACGCGGCGACGAAGCGCTTCTTTCCTGCAATAATTCCCGCTTGCGGGCCGCCAAATAATTTGTCGCCGCTGAAGCAAACAAGACCGGCGCCATCCTTCAAGGCTTCAGCAGGTGTCGGCTCGTGTTCGGCAAGTCCCAAACGCTCTGTTGGAAAGATCGCGCCGCCTCCCAGGTCCTCGACCAACGGAATGCGCTTTTTCCGCGCGAGCGCGGCGATAGCTGCCGAGGAAGGCGATTCCACAAAACCGCTCATGAAAAAATTACTGCGATGAACTTTAAGAATGAGAGCCGTGTTTTGCCCGATTGCCTTCGCGTAATCACTGAGCGTCGTTTTATTTGTCGCGCCGACGTCCCGCACCTTCGCTCCGGCCGCCTCGATAATTTCACCAATGCGAAAGCCGCCGCCTATTTGCACCATTTCGCCACGCGAGATGACCACCTCCGGCGCGCCCTCGCCGCGGCGAGCAGGCTCCGGTCGCGCCCTACCTTTCGTGAAATGGTGAGCGATTAATACCAATGCGGCCGCGCAATTGTTGACCACCGTGGCCGATTCCGCCTCGCACAGTAGCGCGAGCGCGTTCTCGATGTATGAGCCGCGCCGGCCGCGCTCGCCGGTCACCAGATCGTACTCAAGGTTGGAATAGGCTGGACCGATTTCCTTCAGCGCGCGGACCGCTTCCGAAGCAAGCGGAGCCCGGCCAAGGTTCGTATGAATGACAATTCCAGTTCCGTTGATGACCGGCTGAAGCCGGGTGGCGCGAAGATTCGCCAGCGAACGGCGGACGGAAGCGACAATCGATTCAAATTCCGGGATCTCCGCTCTTGCGCGAATTGTCGCAAGCTCGCGCCGGACAAGATCGACAATCACTGGGCGCGAAAAATCGTGATGGCCGAGGGCGTCAAGAACTTTGCTGACCGCCGGAATCTCCCGGCGGGAGCGAGTTTTTACCTGGTCATGCATATCAAAGGCCCGCGCCGTCGTCGCGCCACGATTTTTCCGATGACAGCAGCGCTCGGCGTGCCTGCTTTTCGCAGGATGTTGAGCACTTTCCCCAGCTTCGCTTCGGCGACACAAAGAAGTAGTCCACCACTGGTTTGCGCGTCGGTTAAAAGAATTTTGCTCGCTTCATCCATGCTTCCCCAATCGACGGCCACGGTCGCAGCGTAAAGGTTTTGCCGGCTTCCTTCGGGAACGCAGTTCTGTTCGATAAGATCGCCAATCTCATTGCTAATCATCGGCACCGTCCCGGTATCGACCTCGGCGGAGACGCGACTGGCGCGGCAAAGTGAAACGAGATGGCCAATAAGACCGTACCCGGTAATGTCAGTGGCCGCGCGAACGAGGTCACGTTCGGCAAGCTCGGCGCCAACGATATTAATTTTCGACATGAGCTCGATGACCTTTTTCTGAAGCGCGCGCGAAGCCAGTCCGCGCTTGATCGCGGTGGTGGCGATGCCGGTCCCGAGCGATTTTGTCAGGACAAGGAGATCACCGGGACGCGCCTTTGCATTGGTGGTGACGTGGCGAAGATCGACAATTCCTGTGACGGCCAGACCATAAATCGGTTCGGGATTACGAATGGAATGGCCGCCAATGATCGCACAACCCACTTCGGCAGCCTTGGCCATGCCGCCGCGCAAAATGGAAGAAATCACTCTTGGCCTGACGAGATCAGCCGGGAAACCAACGATGTTGAGCCCGGTCAACGGGCGTCCGCCCATTGCAAAGACATCGGAAAGCGAGTTGGCCGCCGCGATTTGTCCGTAGGAAAATGGGTCGTCCACAATGGGTGTGAAAAAATCAACCGTCTGCACCAGAGCGCGGTGCCGATCCAGGCGATAAACACCCGCATCGTCGAACGTGTTCGAGCTCACGATTACTTTTCGGTCTAACAAGAAGGGAAGCTGCGGCAAAACTTGCCGCAGGGCCTGTTGGCTCAACTTGGAAGCTCACCCCGCGCAGGAAGAGAGCGACGTCAGTTTACGGATTTGCTCACGTGACATGGTTGGAACTTTGATGGTTGAAGGTTGAAGGTTGATATGAAATCCAAACAGCGAAGCTCAAATCAAACTTCAAACATCGCCCATCAAACATGATTTGGCGGAGAGGATAGGAATCGAACCTACCTCGCCACTTGCGCAGCGACGACGGTTTTGAAGACCGCGAGGGCCACCAGGCACCCTTCACTCTCCCAATTTCCGATTTTCGATTGCCGATTGCCGATTGATAGAGATCGACAACGTCCGGTGCCAACGGCGCGAGGAGAAAGTCTTTACCTAATCTTTTTGATTGCCTTGACGATGGCGTCGAAATCCGGCCAGTCGCCGGAGTCGAGTTTGGAATGGAGAAGTTTGTCATTGGCGCGAATCTCGAAAGCGCCGCCGCTCGAGGGAATCAGGGTGAGCGATTTGATGCGCTCGCCGAGCTCAAGAATTTTGGTCGCCAAACTGACGGCCTTCGGCGTGTAGTTTCAAACTACGCAGTATTCGATCGACACCTCGGTTTTCACCAACGAGCTCCTTTCCGAGAACGAAAGTATCGGTGCGATTAAATGCGGTCAAGAAATGCTAATGGTTGTGGCGGGCGTTTGTGGCAAACGACCGAATCCGGAACCCAAGCGTTCGCCGGGCGAATGCCTCTACAATTCCTAAAAAGTGCAGCCGCAGCCCGTCCACTTCGGGCTGCGGCGTGTCCACTTCAGAAGCCGCGGAAACTGCCGCGGCTTTCAGCCCTGAGGGGTGAACCCCCAAAGATCTTAAAAGGCGAAATCGATGCCGCTCCGGACCATGGTGAAATTGTTCTTCGGCCCATCGATGACGCCCCAGCTCAGGTCATTGGTCCAGCCGATGTTGCGGGCGAAGCGATATTCAAGACCGAATCCGAAATGGCCGATCGCTTTTGTCTCTCCGTCAAAATGATGACTTTGCGCGTTGACGGTGGGAAACTCATTCGGTAAACCCGGGATCGGCTGCGTCGTCACGCTATCGCTCTCGCCGCCGCCAAAGATTGCGCCACCTCCGGCCCAGGCGTAAGGCGCGAAGCGGGTGCATGGAATGGGATATCGCAGGGTAAATGTGCCAAGGACCGCCCCGACAACGCGCTGACCGTCGATGTTGTGACCGATGAAGACTCCATCGAGAGGGCGAAGATCGATGTCGAAACTCCGCTTGTGCGCGTTGAGGGCGAAACCTTCGATGCCGATGCCGAAGTTGCGGTGGAAAAAATACTTGATATCGCCGCCGCCGCCCCAGGCGTGGTCGTTGCCGATGTAACGGTCGAACGAGCCGGCGACAGTGTGGCCTTCGGTTGTGCTCTGGATGAGATCCGGGACGTCGAGGTTGGGACTGTACTCCGTATTCGTGAAAACGTATGTGCCCCAGAGATTCACGTTCCACTCATTATCGCCGTACCATTCTGGACACGGCATCACGAACTGCTTGGTGTCCTTTCCCGAAGAGCGTTCAGCAGAAACAGGGCCTGTGTAGTAACGGTACCGCGTGGACACGGGCGCTTCGGCTTCCGCCCCTTCGCCACCGAAAAGCCAGGAAAAGACAGCAAAGACATCAGCCACCGGCGAATCCTCGGTGGTGCCAAATAATGGCGAGATATCCAGCCGAGTTCGCGCTGTCGGTTTCCACGCAAGGGTTGGACCGATAATGAAAGTATGCATGGGATCGCCGCGTGTATCTTTGACAGTGAAATTCTTATATTCCATTTCCAAGCCGACTTTCAGGCGTTCGTTGGGCAAGAGAATCGGAGTCATGATGCTCTGGGAGAAGCCCCATTCGCGGCCGCGATCGCCAGTATTCTCTTTTTCGAAGAACAAGTTCATGGCCCACTCAACCCGCTCGCCGAAATCCTGGGCGAGGAGCAGACGAAATTCGTAGGCATCAGGAACTTTCGGGGGCCCGCCCTCTTCCTCTTCTTCCTCTTCTTCTGGAGGAGGCGGTCCTTCTTCGTGTCGAGTCGTGCCGACACCGAATTTGTATTCGACGAAGAGTGTTGGATTGAGCGGGATCTTGTTCCACTCAGCAAGAGCCCATCGTGCTTCCACACTCACCGTCTGCGGACCCCCACCACCACGAAATCGTTCGAACTTTGCTTCCGCCGCGACCCCAAAACGATGGGGCAAACCCATTTCGACCTCTTGAGTGAAAAGATGATCGGGCGGCCCATGGCGGAATCCCTGGCCCTCGTAAATCTCTCCGAAGAAAAATGCCCATGGCGGCAAAACGTAGGCTTGCGTCGTGTTGGAAAAGCGGCTGCGGGAAAGTCCTGGAGGCGCACCGTAGGCGCTGGGCACTTCCTCGCCCGTGACAACAACTTCCTCTGCCGCCGTCTGCGCGAGGGACGAACGATTAGCGGCGGGAAATACAAAACATGCGCATGCGATCAGCGGAAGAGGCCAACCCTGTGCAACTCCACGAAAAAAGGACTTGTTTCTCATAGTGTGCGCCAATCATTACAAAATTGTAATAATTGGCAAGATATTTTTTTGGAGCTTTGGTCGCGGGCGCTGAGCGTGGCAACGCCTTGGCGGCCGACGTCGACGCCGTCGACTACAACTTGTTCGGGAAAGAAAGCGTTACGGTTGTGCCACGACCGACCTCGCTTTGAATCCTGGCAGATCCGCCGTGGAGTTGGACGATCGATTTTACCAGAGCCAGGCCAAGGCCCGCTCCATCGGAGCCGCGCGATGATTCGGCGCGGTAAAATCGATCGAACACGCGCGGCAAATGCTCTGAATCTATCCCGCAGCCATTATCGCTGACTGCGATTTCGAAATCGGCGGCGTGCCGGGCAAGCGCGATTTGAATCGAACCGTTCTCCGGCGTAAAACGCAGGGCGTTATCAACCAAATTGCCCACGGCGCGCTCGAACAAGGAAGGGTCGGCGTAAATCTGGCCGCCGCCGCTACAACTGATCGTAACATGACGATCCTCCGCGATCGTTTGATAAAACGCCGCAATTTTTTCCACTGCCGCGTGCGCATCGAATTGTCTCCGTGCGATCGGTTCGCGCGCCGCGTCCACCCGGGCAACAAAAAGCAAATTATCCACGATCCCGGAAAGCCGCTCACATTCGCCAATCGTGGATTCGATGGTCTCGCGATACTCGGCCGGCGTGCGATCGCGTGTAAGGGCAACCTGCGCTTCGCCCAACATATTGGCTATCGGCGTTCGGAGCTCATGGGCGAGGTCGGCAGAAAATTGGGAGAGCCGCGTAAAGGAATCGTCGAGCCGCTCAAGCATATCATCGAATGCGATGGCCAGCGGCTGAAGCTCACGCGGCCAGCCGGCGGGTGCGACGCGCTCCTTCAGGTGAGCCGGTCCGATTCGTTCGAGTGAACGCGTCATTTCTCCGAGCGGGCGCAAACCGTGCTTCGTAACCGTGATTGCGATAATGGCCGAGGCAAGAATGCTTCCCGCCAGGACGACTCCGAGCAAAATGCCGAACCGTTTTTCAAGTTGTTCGTCGCTCGAGCGGTCTTGCGCGACCTGGATTGTGTAAGTTTGGCCGCCCGTTTTCTCGTTCATCGCCACTAACGAAAACAACTTAGCGCCGGCGCGATAATCTTTCGGATTGCGAATGGACGATGTTGATGTTTGCGCAGGAGGAAAAACGTCTGGGGAAATCCAACGATCCATTCCGGGCGTCTCGGTTACGGTGCGGCCTGCCGAATCGAGCACCCTGATCCAATAGGGCGCGCGTTCACCAGCCCGGTGGGTTCTCAATTCTTCACCGAAAATTCCTGGCCCGTTCTCTCTGAAGTCTGCGCTTAATCCGGAAATTTTGTCGGCTAGGACGGCATTGTCTTCCGCAAAGGCATGTCGAACGACAATCCAATAAAACACGCCGAGTCCGCAGGAAAGCAAAAGCGTCGCGGTTAGCGTAAAAAGCAGGACGAGCTTCGCCGCGATCGAGCGCGGTTCAGTGCGCTTTGAGGACATAACCCACGCCGCGAATCGTATGGACTAATTTGGTCTCGAATGGATCGTCCACCTTCGCCCGCAAGCGGCGCACCACGACTTCCACGACATTCGTATCGGTCCGGAACCCAATGTGCCAAACGTGCTCGGCGATTTCTGCGCGCGATACGACTTCACCGGCGGAGCGAACCAGATGAGCGAGAAGAAGAAACTCTTTCGGCGTCAGATTAAGCGGCACGCCAGAACGGACCGCTTTGTGTCGCTTCAAGTCGAGCTCCAAGTCGTCGATGCGCAGACGATCTTCATGTTCCGCAGGAGCGCGCCGCAACACGGAGCGCACCCGGGCGAGCAATTCCGAAAACGCGAAGGGCTTTACCAGATAATCGTCCGCTCCTAATTCAAGTCCTTTCACTCGATCGCGCACACTGTCACGGGCGGTTAGAAAAAGAATCGGCGTTCGCATTCCACCGCGGCGCAGTTCCGCGACTACCTGCCAACCGTCTTTGTTTGGCAGCATGATATCGACGATGAGAAGATCGAACTTGGTGGTGCGCGCAAGCTCCAAACCGGTTTCGCCGTCTCGCGCAAGATCAACCGTAAACCCGGCTTCGCACAGACCTTTGGCCAGAAAAGCTGCCGTTTTCTTTTCGTCCTCGATCACCAGAATTCGCATCGCGTCGATGGAACCTGGGCTCCCTATGCGTCCGATGCGTCCTGCGAAGGTGGCAGGGCAATCACCAGCCCGGCAAGCAAGAATGTGATTGCCGCCGAGAAAAGACAGTAGCGACAGTACGCGTGCAGCACGAAAGCTTGCACGTACAGGAACCAGAGCGTAGCCAGGAACATGACGCCGACTGTCAAAGTGAGAAATAGGCGCGCGCGCGCGTAGCCGAAAGCCGCGAACGTGGCGAAGCTGAATACACTAAAGTAAGCCAGCGATCCGAATGCAGCGACGGGTTTTCCTGCTACCTTTGCGTACGAGCTGCCCAGCACACGAAAACAATCCGGCGATCCTCCGCAAACAGTCGTTTCGCCGGTCAACGCCTGCACTGTCAGATAAGCTGCATCCGCCAGCCCCGCCAGGGAAACGATCGCGACGACGATGAAAAGAATATTGCGAAATTGCGATACAGTCATGATCGGAATGACAAAGCGGGAACGTCGAATGCCCAATGAAAGCCGAACGCTGAACGCCGAACGCCGAAACAAGCACGAAATCCAAAATTGGAATGTTCGAAACGCCCGCCACCGCGGCGTTTTGGATTTTGAATTTCAGTCATTTGGATTTGTTTCTAATCTCGATATTCGAATTTCGGATTTCGCGTTTCTGTGGCCTGAACGCTTTAATGCTTTAACGCGTTAACGCTCTAAAGCCGGCACTCTTTACGACTTTTCCTTCAGGGCGGCATCGATGGCGGCACGCAAGCCCTCAGGCGTCTTGTCAGTCGGACCGATCTGACGATCGTTGATAAAGACGTCGGGAGTGATTTTCACCCCGAGCGAATCAGCGCGCTCCTGATCGGAATCGACTCGCGCCCTGGCTTTTTCTCCCTCCATATCCTTTTTGAATTGATCGAGATTGAGCCCGATCATTCCCGCGTAAGACTCGAACAATTCGCGCGTGTTCTCGGCTTTGCTCCAAGTAGCTTGCTCCCGATAAAGGACGTCGTGCATCTCCCAAAAACGGCCTTGCAGACCGGCAGCTTCAGCAGCCAGCGCGGCGTCGCGGGCGTGCTGGTGCATCTCGAGCGGAAAGTTGCGAAAGACGATGCGCAAATGCGGGTCATATTCTTTCACCAATTCATCAAGGAAACCGGAGATGCTGCCACAGGGTGGGCATTGAAAGTCCCCGAATTCTTCCAGCGTGACCGGCGCATTGGCGTTGCCGCGAATGTGCATCGATTCGGCATCGCCTTTTCCGGAGACGCTCTTGTCTTCGGGGATAGTGAGCGGATGCGGCAGCTTCGCGCGATAGAGCATCGCTCCGCTGCCCAGCGTGGCGATCGCGACCACCGCAACAATAATAAAAGGCAGATAGCGTTTCATAAATCGGCGTGAGCGCGAGAAGTTTCAGCGCAAGAGGTGAATCGTCAAGTGGGACCACGACATGACCGTTGAGGCGAAAGCTGCAGGCGGTTGAGAACGCGGCACCACTAATGACGAAATCCGAATGGGCGAATGACGAAAGAAGCACGAAGCCCGAATGATGAGGCGAACGTCACGATCGTTTTTCATTTGTGCCATTCGGCATTACTTCGTGCCTCGACATTCGAGCTCCGTCATTGTTGACCCGTATTGGGCCGTGGCCGTAAGTTAATTGATGCGATTTGGAATATTCCAAATGATTTTTGGGTTCCTCGTCATGGCTGCATGTTTTTCTTCAGGGCAAACACAGTCCGGATCGGGAACGGGGATCGAAGGAGTGATTATGTTTGGCCCAACGCAGCCTGGGCCAATCAGGGCGGACGCTCCCGGTTCGAAACCGCTTGCCAATGCCACTTTCGTCGTAGAGAACGAAAAGGGAGCGGAAGTCGCATCCTTTACCACGGATGAGCAGGGACAATTTCGGGTTCCTCTCCCGCCCGGACATTACACCGTATCCAAAAAGGGCAAGAAAGGCGGCCCCGGACACTACGGCCCATTCGATGTCGATGTTGTGGCGGGCCAGATGACAAAGGTCCAGTGGGAGTGCGACACGGGAATTCGGTGAAACGGCAGGGTTTCGTCATTCTAATCGCCAAAGCAATCACAATCCGGAAGTCTAGAATCTTCCCAGCTTTCCTGAGAAAGCTTTCGTCATCTTCGTTATCCTTGTTGCCTTCTGTTTACGTTCCTTGACGCGTGACACACGCTAAATCAACAGAAGAAAACGAAGGAAACAAAGAAACTTGGCCGTAAATAACTCGAATGACCGGGACGAGATTGGTTTGAAAACAAGACGATAGAACGAGTGCAGGGCCAGCTGTACTTAGTTAGTGCGTTGCTGCGGACCCTGGATAGGAACCGTAATTGGCACTCCCGTCTTGAAGAAACCGATCGTAGCAAATCCATCCTGCGGCGGACGGTTGGAATCGAAACGGAAATTATAGAGAGTACCCCAGCGGATCGCATTTGCATTTGGGTTTTGCGCA
>JBKOXU010000001.1:0-4966 GCA_046725095.1 Verrucomicrobiota bacterium | reverse complement strand
GCTCGTGCTGATCGACAAGCGCGCCGGGCCATTTCCCGGTCGCTTTCGCGTCTTTCTCCCAAATCTTTAAGATTTCCTGGGGCGGCGCGTATCGAACAGGCGCACGCAGCCTGGAGATATGTTCATGACGCAAACTGGTCAGCGGCGGATAAACGGAACCAATCTCAAGTTCAATGCCGAGCCGTTCCAACGCCAGCATCTCCGCATCGCAAAACGTTTGCGAGATAATGGGATACCGGGAATAAAGATAGCCGAGGCGCATCGAGATCGATGATTACGCGCGGCGCACACAAATAGCAATGATAGGGCGCGACCGCCGGGCGCGTCGCGGCGTGTCACCTGCATTTCAAGAAATGTGCAGCCGACACGGCTGCTGCCACAACTATGAAAAGCGGACGTCTTTGCCCGGATCCATCTCGAAATCCAAGGTCAACGAATCCGTGATATTTGGTTTAATCACTTCCTCCATGAACTTCACATGGACCGGGTCTTCGCTGAAGATGGTGTACTTGTCCATCGACTCAAAGTCGATCGCGATAAAGAAGGGCCAGGGCGATTCAGGATCGACTCGCTTCCCGCATTTGATGCTCAGGACCTCCGGAATTTTCAGCAGTTGCATCCGTGCATTCATCATCATCGCCTCTACACGGGCGGGAGTGACCTCGGGCTTAAGCTTGTAGAGAACTATATGGTGAATCATGGAAGCTAAAGCTTTTAGGCGGTTCCGGCGAGACGCGCAAGTGCGAATCCGTGCAAGCAATGGTACGGCACCCACGTGATCCGTTAGAGGCTATGTCGATAGAAGCAGCGATATAATCCTGCCGAAGGCCTCCGCCGTCGTGACCGAGGTATTAGAATGGCCAGTTTGCCGGATCATCCGCCCCAACTGTCACGCCGAAGCCTTGGTGTAGAGCGCCTCCACGAAGATCTGCAAATCCTTGACATGCCGTCGTGTCTCTAACTAAAACTCAGCTCGCTTTTTGCGTACAAACTTCACATTCTATCCATGAAACCGAAGGCAAACTCTCAACTCCGACATCACGCCGTGAGCACGCGAATACCTTCGGTGTCAGCTTTCTTAACGCTCGTCGCTTGATGGGTATTACGTGAACGGCCGAATCGACATTGGCGCATTCGACTGCAGCCTCGCCCTGCTTCCCCACCTTACCAACTCCACCGCCGAGGCCGGTTATTGGACCCTGAAAGCTTTGCTTGCTCGGAGTAACCCATTGGCAGAACGTAGGCCGCCACTGTCGCGCTCCCGCGTATGAAATCTCCCATTCCCACTTACTGGCTCGCCGTTGGCGGATCATGCGTCGCTCTCCTGGGGGCAATTCTCCCGGCAGACGCACAAGTGAACGTTACCCAGTATCACAACCATGCTTCGCGTGATGGTCTTTACATCGATTCGGCATTCAGATCAGCAGCTGCCGCCAACCTGACGCGCGACATGAACTTCGACGGCACAATTTCTGGTCAGGTTTACGCGCAGCCGCTCTACATCGAAGGCGGTCCGGGCGGTAGGGCGATGATCATAGCGGTGACTGAATCAAATAACGTGTACGCACTAGACGCCGTGGATGGCAGCGTCATTTGGCAACTCAGCGTTGGCGCGCCGGTGTCGGCAGATGATCTCGCATGCACCAAAATTGACCCGCTGGGCATCACCGGCACGCCGATTGTTGATCTCGCGTCACGCGCGCTCTTTCTCAACGCAATGACGACGCCCGATGGCGGCAGGACCAAGAAACATCTCATTTTCTCCCTTAATGTGGATACGGGCGATATCAATTCCGGCTGGCCCGTGGACGTGGGCGAGACGGCTGTCTTTAACGACACGACTTTTAATTCCTCGGTGCAAGGGCAACGCGGTGCGCTCGGCATCGTGGGTAGCATTCTATATGTGCCCTATGGGAGTTTGATGGATTGCAACTTCTTCCATGGCTGGCTCGTGGGAGTGCCGATAGATAATCCAGCCAGCGTAACGGCGTGGGCCACTGGCGCCATGGGCGGCGGAATCTGGGGAGTCGGCGGCGTCGCCAGCGATGGCATCAATCCGTTCGTCACTACCGGGAACACCTTTAACACTGGCGGCAACTGGAGCGGCGGCGAAGCGATCATTCGCTTCCAGGCCGGCCCGATCTTCAGCGGGTTGCCCGCGGATTACTGGGTGCCCTTGAATTGGTTTTATCTCGATAATAACTATTGGGACCTAGGAAGTTCCGGCCCATTGCTGGTGGACGTGCCCGGCGCAAGGCCTTCCAATCTGGTGGTTGCACTGGGTAAGAATGGCAAAGCGTATTTGATTAATCGCCGCAACCTCGGCGGGATCAGTGCACCGATAGCCTTACATCATATTGCCGGCAGCAGCAGCATCATCCAGGCAGCGGCAACCTATCGGACGACGCAGGGCACGTACGTCGTTCTCCGCGTCAATAGCAACAACCTTTCGGCTTTGCGCATTACTGCGACCAATCCGCCTACAATCCGCAGTGGTTGGAGCGTTACCCGGAACGGTTGCGGCTCGCCCTTCGTAACTTCCACTGATGGCGCCAATGACATGATCGTGTGGGTGGTAGGCACTGAGGGTGATCAGCGATTACACGGTTATGATGGAGATACAGGCGCCGTTGTTTACGATGGCGGCGGGCCAAACGAACGGATGGCGGGCACGCACTCCTACAGCACCACTGGTATTGGGGCTCGGGGACGCATCTACGTTGCCACTGACAATAAAGTTTATGCTTTTGCCGTTCCTACACCAACACCTACGCCGTCACCTACGCCGACTGCGACACCAACCCCTCAAGCATGATACCGCTGCCTAGGCGAAGTTCAGGGCCTGGTGCGCCACCTCGCTCGACCCTGCGGAGCTGGGGCGTTAAGTAACAACATCGGTTTCGTCGGCTCTTTCTAGCCCAGTCTCGGAGAAACGCTCATGACCATTCGATAGAGTATGTTGGCGTCTTGTGAGGAACGTATCGGCTTCAGTGTTGCACGGACATCTTGAGTCGCCGTCGCGATTCGAGGCTGCATAAAATCGACATCGTTTTTCCCCATGAACGAATCGGAGAAATCGGCAACGGCGCGGCGCGATTTGGTCGTGGCCATTATTCTTGGCTTGATCGCAGCCCTGGTGTTCTTCGTGTCCACAAAGCCCACGCAGCAACACTTCGATTACACGTTTCGAATCGCCGGCGCGCTCTTGCACGGCCAAGTCGGCTTGGAAACGCGTCCGCCATCCTGGTTGAACGAAATGGTCCCGCGCGACGGCCGCCTTTACTCGGTGTTCCCGCTGGGTGCCGTGCTCAGCATGGTCCCGCTCGCGATTTTGCAGCGCGCGGGGTGGATCGACAATTTTTCCGGTCATTGGGTGGCCACCATCCTGGTTGCCTGCTCGGTTTATTTCTTTTTTCGGCTAACAGAAATTCGGCGCCAACCGCTCGTTCGGCGAATCTTCTTTGCGCTGTTCCCGATCTTCGGCACGTGGGCGTGGTGCAATTTGGGGTTCGGCGGCGCGTGGCAGCTCGCGCTTGGCTTTGCATTGCTTGGAGAAGTCGCGTCGCTCTACTTTCTTCTGGTTCGGCCGCGGCCGTTTTTGGCCGGCGCATTTTTTGCGCTCGCAGTCGGCAATCGCACCGAGCTCGGGCTTACGCTGCCATTCTATCTCTATTTTGTCTGGCGCGGCGCTGCCGGTGTCGATGCTCAGAATTGGGTGAATTTTTTGCGTAGTCTCCGGAAAAGTTGGCCGGCACTGGTTTGGTTCCTGAGCGTCCCGGTGATTCTTGGCCTGCTGACAGCCGCTTACAATTTTTCTCGTTTCCATTCCATTTTCGATTTCGGATACGCGCACATCCCCAATCTGATGAGAGAACCGTGGTATCAACGCGGCCTGTTCTCGATCCACGCAATTCCTTGGAACATGCAGAAAAGCTTGTTCGAAGGTTTCAATGATTATCCCCGTTTCCCGTTCTTTCGATTTTATCCATTCGGGTGCTCGATCTTTCTAAGCAGCCCGTTTCTTGTCCTTCTTTTTCGCGAAGGCGGACGGTTCAAGACAGCTGTCTGGCTGATCATTGGGGCGATAATGTTCGTGCTATGGTGTCATGGGAATCCTGGTGGTTGGCAATTTTCCTACCGTTACGCCATGGTTTTGCTTCCGTGGATGTTTCTACTAATTGTCAGTAACGGACCAGCGAAAATCTCGACGATTGAATTGTCGCTCTTTGCTGTGTCGGTCGTGATTAACGCCACGGCGACGTATCAATTTCTTTGGACGAACCTCATTCATCCGTGAATCGGCGCGGGCTGCGCATTTTGTGGAAAATTGCGCTTGCTCTCGCGTTTGTTTTGTCGATCCGCGCCATGGTTCGCGGTGCCTACATCGGGCCGGATTATCCGATGCATCTGTCGCGCCTGATCCAATGGCCCAAGGTTTTCGATTTCTCTGCTACCAATCCACCGATTTACTACTTGCTAGGTCACCCCTTTTTCTTGCTCATCGGGTCGAGCAATTCCTTTCCAATCACCTTGTCGATACTCCAGGTAGCGATCAATCTCGTCGCGCTCTGGTATTTTTTTTGTTACACGCAGCCGCGCTTTGGGGCCACAATAGTTCACTTCGCCTTTTGCCTATTTCTGGTCTTCTTGCCGGTGCGAATTATCCACGCCGCAACGCTCGGGCCCGATTCGATGACAGTTCCCTTGTTTGTTTTGCTTCTCTTCGTTCTCAACAGAATTTCGTTCAATGAAACATCGCCGCTTTGGAGCGCAGCACTACTCGGTTTGGTTTTAGGCGTGGCAGTGTGGGTGAAATACAGTTTCATGGCGCTGATCCCAGTGTTGTTAGTTGTTTTCTTTTCTTCGTGGATGAAACGTCAATGGGACTCTTCGCGGTTCCTCGCGATTTGCGTTCTCAGTTTGGCTCTGCCGTCGGCGCTCTCCATCCATAGCTTTTGGGCGAGCA
>JBKOXU010000029.1:0-10477 GCA_046725095.1 Verrucomicrobiota bacterium | reverse complement strand
CGCTTCGAGGACGCGTTTCGCATCATGCAGGAATGCAACTGCCCGGCTGTGCCAGTGCTCGACAGCATGAAACGCCTGGTCGGTTTGCTCACGCCCGAGAACGTGACCGAATTGATGATGATTCAATCAGCAATGCCGCGTCGGCGCGTGACCTAAGGCGTTGTAGTCGCTTCGCTCTGCGAAGCGCGGCGCTGACCTTCGTTAATCACTCCCGCGCCGCACCGCCCAGGGGTCGGCGGCTACAGGTTTCCACCTGAGCGGTTCTTGGGTAAATTCTGGCCTCGATGCCGGCATCAACAAAAGAAAAACCGGATCTGCAAAAGAAGGTGCACGAAGTACCGCACAAGCCCGGTATCTACTTGATGCGGGACCGCTTTAATCGCGTGATTTATGTCGGCAAAGCACGAGATCTGCGCAAGCGTGTCAGCTCGTACTTTCTTCCCTCGAAAATTGCACAAGCCGATTTGAAAACACGCGCCATGCTCGATGCCGTTTGGGATTTCGAGACGCACGTCGTCCGGAGCGATGCGGAATCAGTCCTGCTCGAAGGCAAATTGATCAAGGAATACCGGCCGCGTTACAACGTTTCCTTCCGTGACGACAAACGGTTTCTGCTTGTCAAAGTTGACATGTCCGAGGAATGGCCGCGTTTCCGCCTGGCTCGATTCAAAAAAGACGACAGCGCGCGTTATTTCGGACCGTATGCGCATTCGGGCGCACTGCGGCAGACGCTCAATTTCATGCGCAAGAAATTCGGCGTGCTCACTTTTGGCCGGGGCTCACCGACGGAGCGCGAGTTGAAATCGGCCACTTATCAGGTGCCGGTGCGTTTGAGCGAGATCAACGCCGAGCAATATCGCGAGCGCGTCATGCAGGCGTGCGAGTTCCTCGAGGGACATTCGCGAGAGATGATCGCCATACTGGAAGACGAGATGCGCAAAACCGCGGAGAAAATGGACTTCGAGAAGGCGGCCGAGCTTCGGGACATGATTGAAGATTTGCGCGATACGACCAGGCAGGTGCGTCGTTTCACTCGCGGCAGCTTGCCGAGCGCGATCGATCCGATGGCGGACGTTCAGGCGCTGGCGGATGCATTGCAACTTCCCCGCACGCCACGCGTCATGGAATGCTTCGATATCTCAAATATCTCCACGACGCATGTGGTTGCCTCGATGGTTTGTTTCCGAAACGGCGTGCCGGATAAGGACAATTACCGCCGTTATCGAGTGCGCACCGTGGAAGGACAGGATGATTTTGCCAGCATGGCGGAGGTTGTGCGTCGTCGTTATTCGCGAATTCTGCTGGAAGCGCGTGACGCGAATCCGGACGCGGCAGAATACTCTCAGGAAAATCCTGCTGAGGCTATCGCGCGGCCATCAGCTATTAACCATCAACTATCAACTAGCTTCGTTCGCTTACCTGATCTGATCATCGTCGATGGAGGGAAAGGCCAGCTCTCGGCCGCGTGCCGTGAACTGCAGCGATTGGGTTTGCACGATCTGCCGATCATCGGTCTTGCGAAGGAACATGAGGAGATTTACCGGCCGGGCCGGGCGCTGCCGCTGCAACTTCCAACGGATTCCGGCGCTTTGCGCTTGCTTCAGCGCATCCGTGACGAGGCCCATCGATTTGCCAACGCGTATCATCAACTCCTCATGAAAAAGCGCGTCGGCGAGAGCATTCTTGATGATTGTCCGGGAGTGAGCCAAAACCGGAAAAATTTGCTTCTACGAAAGTTCGGCTCCGTGAAGCGTCTGCGCAAAGCGACGGTGGATGAAATTGCCTCCACCAAAGGTATCGGCCGAAAGCTGGCAGAAGAAGTGCATCGCTTTCTCCAAAGACATTGATTTGTCTACAGATGACGCAGATTAACGCAGGATTTGCCTCAAATGGGTCGCTCTGAAATCTATGGAAATCCGTGTAATCTGCGGATCGCGATCGTTCTGTTAGTCGCTCCTGTTGCGGTGTATGCCCAAACGTTCGCTCCGCCTTCTGCGTCGAGCCCGTCGCCGTCACTTTCCGCCACCCCAACTCCGCCGGAGGAAACAATCATCCCAACTTTTGAGACCCAAAGGCTTGCGCGCACCTACATCCTCGATGTTCCAGGTCCGCGCGGCCAGATCACGGATCGCAACGGCGTGCCCCTTGCCCAAAATCGACTCAGCTACAACCTTGCGATCAATTTTCCAACGCCTCTTGATTTTTCCGATGCGCAAGCCCTCAGCTTTGTCCGGGAAAAGATCGACAGGGCCGGCACACTACTCGGCCGCAGATTCCGAATTTCCGATGAGACAATCCTTCGCCACTACCGAAATCGCGGAATCATGCCATTCGAGATAGCGCAGAATCTTGGCCAGCAGGAGTATGAAAAAATCAAAGATAACCTGCCGCCTGGTATGATGGTCCGGCCTATTTACGTCCGGATTTACCCGAATGGAAAGATTGCTGGTCAGATCATTGGTTACACCGGCAAGACGGGCCGAAATCCAGACGGCATCGTCGATAACCACGAAACGCTCTGGCCTGAAACGGAGGGACGCGAAGGCCTCGAGCAAACTTTTAACGAGATGCTCACAGGCAAGCACGGTGAGTACAAACTCACTTTCGACAAAGATGGACGAAAAACCTCCGAACGATTGGTCACCCCGCCTGAACCCGGTTATAACGTCGTCACCACTCTTGATTTGCACCTTCAAGACCTGGCGGAAAAAGCGTTGGCAGCAAAAGCGAAACGCGGCGCGATCGTGATTGTCGATCCAAACACTGGCGACGTTCTTGCGTTGGCATCGTGGCCTACATACGACCCAAACGTGTTTGTTCCGTCGATCTCGGCTGATCAACTCAAGTCGTTGCAAGCCGATCCCGACATTCCGCTGTTGCCACGGGCGTATCGTTCGGCTTATCCGCCAGGATCGACGTTTAAGGTCGCGGTTGGCATCGCCGCGCTCGAAAGCGGCGCAGTCCGTGCGGATGACCAATTTAACTGCGTTCCGGCAATTCAGATCGGCAACGTCACTTTCCATAACTGGAAAAAAGGCGATCGCGGGTCTTTGAATTTCGTTCAGGCGCTCACCGAATCGTGCGACACGTGGTTTTATCAGGTTGGAATCAAGACTGGCGCCCAACCGATCATTGATTGGGCTCTAAAGCTGGGCTTTGGCGCGAAGTGTGGCATTCCGTTGCGCGGTGAGGCAGAAGGCCGCGTGCCGAATGACGAATACATGAAGGCAACACACGGCCGCAAATTGCTCAACGGCGACATTGCAAATCTGTCGATTGGTCAGGGCGACCTGCAAGTCACTCCGTTGCAAATGGCGCAAGCCATGGGGATTGTCGCGAATGGCGGCACATTTTATCAAACCCGGCTCGTCCAGCAGGTGCAGACATTCGGCAACGAAATCGTGACGGCATACCAGGTGCGGGCTAAGAGAACGCTCGATTTATTATCCGAGACGCGGGATCAATTACGCATCGGGATGATTGACGCAGTAAATGGCCGTGGCGGCACCGGGCATCAAGCTAGTCTCGACAAGGTCGAGGTCGCCGGAAAAACCGGGACCGCGCAATGGGGGCCGAAAAACAAAGAGCGCACTGCGGCATGGTTCGCGGGATTCTTGCCGCCAGACCAGCCCCAATATGCGTTTGCCGCTCTCTATGAAGGCGATGTCGGCAGCAAAGTCCATGGCGGCTCTAGCGCAGCGCCGATGATCGCCGATGTTTTCAAAGAAATCTACAAAGGGCAGCAAGTCGCCGGACGCACGCGACGCGAACGAGAGCCAGAAGTGCGGCGCGCGGAGCCGGTCGAAGAAGAAGACGAATCGGATTAGGGTAGCGCGGCGACCGTTTCTTTCGGCAACTCCATCGTGCCTTTGAACTTTGGCGGTTCTTCTTTAATGCCAAAGTTCTCGGAATACAGATCCTCGATTCTAGCCATGTCGTCGCTCGTGAGTAGTGGAGACTCCGGCGCTTTTGCGAATTCAATCAGTTGCTCTTCGTTGTAGATATTCGGCAACGTCGAGGCGACGCGATCATCTGCGAGCAACCACTGCAACGCCGCTTGTCCAAGCGTGCGCTCGGAATTTTCGAGGAACCGCAGTTTCTCAATCTTTTTGATTCCATTGAGCAGCCAACTGCGGGGGCGATGGCTGCGATGATCAGTCGGCGGGAACGTCGTTTCTGCGGTATATTTTCCTTCGAGCATTCCAGACGAATGTGTCACGCGGATGAGAAACATCGTGTCTTTCGCCGCCTCCGTTGAAGCCTCGTGAAACGCACGCCCGGGATGTTGCTCGAGCATGTTATAAATGTGCTGCAAGCTTGTGATATCGCGCTCACGAATGCAATTTACTCCTTCGTAAAGCCAGCCGATTGCCGGCCCAAGCGCGACGCCGTAATAACGGATTTTGCCGCTGGATTTTAATTTCTCGAGGGTCTTCCAGAGTGCATCGTCATAGACCTGGTCCATCCGGATGTTGTGCAGTTGGAGGAGATCGATCCGGTCGGTTTTCAACCGCTTCAGCGCGGCGTCTGTCGCGCGCGTAATTGCTTCCGGCGAAAAATCCTGTGGGATTTCGCGCTGACCGCGTCCGCGGGCCTCACCGTAATGGACAAAATCGTATCCGACCTTGGTCGCGACCACGATTTCATCCCGCTGATTTGGAAACGCCTTCGCGATCAATTCCTCACTTAACCCGTTTCCGTACGTATCGGCAGCGTCGAACAACGTGATCCCGAGATCGAACGCCTTGTGCATCAGCGCAATTGCTTCGCCCTCGGTGAAATTTCCCCACCAACCAGTGGAGTTTGTCCACAGACCGAAACCAACCTCGCTCACGGTCAGTTCGGTATTCTTGTACGTGCGAAACAGCATGGGCGATTGCCAAATTAAGAGGCAATCGCCCAACGCTCAACTTTCAATCAGTACGGCCTTGATCTGCTTGGACTCTTTTGCTGCTCACGGTTATGGGCAAGGAGGCACGTTGGGGCAACCTGGGTCGTCCGCCTCGATTCGTCTGAGCTGGCCGGCCGGAACAATCTGGACGGCCACATCTATGGCTTCGGTGGCTCCTTCGTTACGCACGTTATGTATATCCCCGCAGCCTATGTCCGTGAAGCTCTCGCCTGCAGTGAAGGTCTCGAACGCGCAATCGTCGTGATAGACGGTGAGCGTTCCCTCGATGACTGTGATTAAACTCGGGCCCGGATGGGTGTGCCAACCAGTCTGACCGCCGGGTTGGAAGGTGTGCTTCGTAACGTAGAGGTCCGAATCGCCCTTCACATTCATCTTGAACTTCCACCCGAAATCCAGGGCCTCATTGCACATCAACCTCAGCAAGCCATCTGGAAAGAAGCCCGCCGTCACAGGGTCTAATAGGTTGACACTGACAACATCGCACGAGGCCGTTGCACGCGCTGAAACGGGTGTAAACGTCGCGAGCGCGATGAGCGGCGATGCAATGAGCAGTGGCAGGATTCGGTTTTTGTTGAAGTAAGTTGATGGATTCATTGTTGTTCCTTTCTTGTTGGTTTTGAGGTTTGCTTTCCATTACGAGAGAACGCAAAAGAGCGATCAAAGGGCTCATCTGAACTGAGATTTTTTGCAGATACTTGCGCGTGCAGAAGATTCTTCCGGTGATACGGTAGAAAAGAGGGTATGGACACGCCTTCGGTCTCTCAGCAAAGGGTAACCGAGCTTCTGGTGCAGTGGAGTCACGGCGACGATGCTGCGCTCGCGGAATTAACGCCGCTAGTGTACGACGAGCTGCGGCGGGTCGCGCATCATTATCTGGGTGGGCAACGCCGCAATCACACCCTGCAAACGACGGCGCTGGTCAACGAGGCTTATCTGCGCCTCGCCGACCAAACCAATCCGCGCTGGCAGAACCGCGCTCACTTTTTCGCGGTGGCCGCCAAGGCGATGCGCCAAATCCTGGTCAGTTACGCCAGGAGTCAGCAATCGCAAAAACGCGGCGGCGGCGCGCTCAGGGTAGACTTGGACGAAGCGGCGCTCGTCTCGCCGGCAGAATCAAAGGAAATCGTCGAGCTGCACGAGGCCCTGGAACAACTGTCCACGCTCGACTCGAGAAAAGCTCAAGTGGTCGAGCTGAAGTATTTTGGTGGACTGAACTACGACGAGATCGCGGAAGTGCTCAAGATTTCACGGGTAACCGCAAGGCGTGACTGGGAATTCGCCAAGCTATGGTTGTATACGGAATTGCATAACGTCAGCTGATAGAAATGACGAAGCTCGAATGACGAATGACGAAGGAATGACGAAATCGGAAGCCTGGGATGCGCCCGCCGGTGATTCGTTTTGGAATAATGGCGCGGGGCTCGTCCGCGAAGAACCAGAGACAAAACGCGTTTACGATTTGGAGGAACGAACGGCCCGATTTGGCGAAGCAATAATCGATTTTGCGAAGACGATTCCGCTAAATCCGGTAACCAATCGAATCATAACTCAGCTCGTTGGAGCGGGCACTAGTGTTGGCGCTAACTACGTCGACGCCGACGACGCAGTTTCCAAAAAGGAATTCCTGAAAAACATCGGAACTTGCCGGAAGGAAGCGCGCGAAACCAAGCATTTTCTCCGGATGATTGTTCGGGCGGTGCCGGAATTGAAACCACAAGCTCGAACGCTCTGGCTTGAAGCAAAGGAACTGCATCTGATCTTCTCCAAAATCTGGAGAAACAAGTAAGAGACTAACCGCGATGCGAACATCCAAAGCCCGCGAAGCCAAATGCCTTCGTCGTTCGGGCTTCGTTATTCTTTCGACATTCGACATTCGGATTTCGTCATTTTCCCGCATATGAATCCGGCGCGGTTTCAAACGATTGAGCAAATCTATCGCGAGGCGCTGGAGCAAGGTCCGGACCAGATCGGCGCGTTCCTGGACAGAGCCTGCAAAGGCGATGCAGTTCTGCGCGACAAAGTTGAAGCGCTTTTGAATTCACGCCAACAAGCAGACAGTTTCATTGAAAACTCAGCTGTTGGTCTCGCGGCCAGGATTATTCAGAATGGGCAACCTGGTTCGTTAGTCGGCGAGACGATCGGCCATTACAAAATTTCTGAATCGATCGGCAGCGGCGGGATGGGTGAAGTTTATCTTGCCACTGACATCGTCGCGGGTCGGAAAGCCGCGCTGAAACTTTTGCCCGCGCACTTTACCGCCCACGTTGAGCGGCTGAAGCGGTTCGAACAAGAAGCACGCGCCGTCGTTGCACTCAATCATCCAAACATCCTGACGGTTTACGAGATCGGTGAGGACCATTCGATTCATTATATCGCCAGCGAACTGATCGAAGGCGAAACGCTGCGCGACCGTCTGACGCGCGGGCGAATGCAGTTGAGTGAAGCTGTTGACGTCGCCATTCAAGTGGCCAGTGCGCTCGCCGCCGCTCACCAGGCGGGAATCGTCCATCGCGATATCAAGCCGGAGAACATCATGATTCGCCCGGATGGTTACGTGAAAGTGCTCGACTTTGGAATTGCGAAACTCGCCGAAGAACAATTGCCAGCAAGCATTCCGAGAGACGAAGCGCTGTTGCTGGTTGAAACCAATCTTGGTTCGATTTTGGGAACAGTTCGTTACATGTCACCCGAGCAGACCTGCGCTGCGCATGTCGACAAAACCACTGATATCTGGAGTTTGGGCGTGGTTCTTTACGAAATGCTCACCGGGCATGCGCCATTCACGGGCGACCCGCCTTCGCAGAGCAACGGCGCGGCAGGCACGCCACAAGAAGTGATGTCGTCGATTCTTGAGAAAGAACCGCCACCGCTCACGCGTTACGTTAAGCACGCGCCTGCTGAGCTTCAGCAGATTATCAGCAAAATGCTGCGCAAAGATCCCGCGCAACGGTATCACAACGCGCACGAGTTACTCCAGGCGCTCAAAGACCTTCGTCGTAAACTCGAAGCTGAATTGGAACGCGCCGCTGCTCCTTTATGGCTCCGCTGGGCCCGATCGCCAGCCGCTCTGGTGCTCATCGTGTTAGCAGCTGCTCTAGCGCTAACGGTTCCATTCTTTCGGCATCGGAACCTGACAACGAGCTTGCCGTCCGACAAAAGCATCGCCGTGCTGCCTCTGCAAAACCTGAGCGACGATAAGGAGAACGCGTTTTTCGCCGACGGTGTGCAAGACGAGTTGCTCTCGAACCTTTCCAAGATCAAGGACCTGAAAGTGATCAGCCGCACTTCCGTGATGCAGTACAAGAGCGGCACCAAACGCAATCTCAAAGAGATCGCGCAGCAACTGGGCGTGAGCAACGTGGTGGAAGGCAGCGTCCGTCGGTCCGGAGACCATGTGCGTGTCTCGGTGCAGCTAATCGATGCACGTAATGACCGGCACCTTTGGGGTGAGAACTATGATCGTACTCTGGCGAACTCGCTTTCTTTGCAGGGCGAATTGGCGACAAACATTGCCAACGCCGTAGGCGCGACGCTGAGTCCGCAAGAAAAAGCGCGGGTGGAGGCCAAGCCGACGAATAATCCTGCGGCTTACGATGCCTATCTGCGTGCTCGCGCGTTGCCAAATGCCTGGGCGTATTACTACCTGCACGGTGACTTGGACGGTGCAATTCGGTTATATCAAGGGGCAGTCAAGTTGGATCCCAATTTTACGTTAGCTTGGGCATATCTCTCGATCGCGCATAGCCAGAGTTACTGGGGTGGATTCGATTCAAGCCCGGCGCGGCTGGCGGCGGCTAAGGAATCTCTCAATCATGCGCTCGCGCTCGATCCGAACCGGCCGGAAGTTCATCTTGCTCTTGGCTATCACGAGCAGGATAGCACCAGGGCGCTTGCGGAGTTCCGGGAGGCGGAAAAGGGTCTCCCGAATAGCGTTGATGTTATCGAAGCGATCGCGATGGCGCAAAAAGAACTTGGGCATTGGGATGAGGCCATAGCGGAGCTACATCGCGCCATTGAACTCGATCCTCGTAACGCCGCTGCGGCGAACAATCTCGCCCTCACGTATGGCGACCTGCGCCGTTTCCCCGAAGCTCTGGCCACGCTAGACCGCGTACTTGCGTGGAACCCAACGAATGCGCGTGCCCTGTTAACGAAAGCAGAGGTCTTTTTAGCAATGGGCGATCTTCAGGCAGCGAAACCGCTGCTCGCAAGACCCGATGTCCCAGCGGGCTGGCGCGCCAGGTATGCACTATTCCAGCGCGATTATGCTGCGGCCGCTGACATACTCTCAAGGCCGTTGACCACGGAGAGCGACCGCGCCGACGTTATTTTTCTCGGCCAGACGCTGCAACTGGCCGGCGATATTTCAGGAGCGCGCGCGACTTTCCAAAAAGCGGTGCAGGATTTTCAGCGGCAGCTCGAGAACCTCACACCCGGTTCTCTGATGGAGGCACAGACGCATGCTTTGTTGGGTCTTGCATACGCAGGGTTGGGCAATGCAGACTCGGCTACCGCCGAAGGCCAAAAAGCCATGGCCTTGCAACCCACCTCCGAACATCCATGGTTCGGCCTCATGCTAGAAACCAGGATGGCAGAAATCTACGCTCGATTGGGGGATGCCGATCACGCGATTCCTATTCTCAAGCGGCTGATGAAGCTACCAATTGGCTTTGCGGTTACTCCGGCACTGTTGCGACTCGATACCATCTGGGATCCAATCCGCAAAGATCCTCGTTTTCAAGCGTTGGCTGCAGAAAAGACGCCGTGGAGCGGGCTGGAACGGCTCGAGGAATCTCTTGGTGTTTCTGTCGTCTAATGGAAGCAAAGCGAGAGATCCTTCGACGAGCTCAGGATGACAAACTGGTTGGCCGAAAGGTAAATTGAGGCTGAATGACAATTGATCGCGCTAACTCAGCTCTTCTCGTCGTCGCTCACGGCTCGACCGTGAACCCGGATTCGAGCGCACCGACGCTGGCGCATGCGGCTGAAATTAGGCGTCGGGAAATTTTTTCGGATGTCGGATGCGCTTTTTGGAAAGAAGAACCGAGTTTGCGCGACGCATTATTCCTATTCGAACCGGAAGCGATTCGCCAGGTTTACGTCGTGCCGAATTTCATCAGCGAAGGTTATTTTACGCAGACGGTGGTTCCGCGGGAACTGGAGTTGAACGGTCGGATTACCCAACGTTCGAATGGCCAAATCTGGAACTATTGCGATCCGGTCGGGAATCATCCGATGATGACGGAGCTGCTTCTGCGACGTGCTCATGAAATCGCGCCCGATGTCGATCCGGCCGAGACCAGTTTGCTTATCGTGGCACACGGCACTGATTTGAATGAAAACAGCGCCGTAGCGGCAAAGCGCGAGGCGGAAAGGATCCGTGCGCTCAGCAAGTATCGAGAGGTCCTGAACGTTTACATGGAGGAACCTCCCCTGGTATCCAATTGGCGGAAATTGACCAAGACTCCGAAGGTGGTCGTGGTGCCGTTTTTCATTTCGGATGGCCTGCATAGCTACGAAGACATTCCCGTCTTACTTGGGATTGCACAGCACGGCGTAGCGAGG
>JBKOXU010000118.1:0-18261 GCA_046725095.1 Verrucomicrobiota bacterium | reverse complement strand
ATGGCCAGTCATCCGCGTGGGAGACTAGGCCCGCGCGCACGGGATTTTCCCGCATGTAATTCCACTTTTGCGAATAGCTCTCGCCGCTTCTCAAAACATGATCGAAGAATCCACGCTGCCAGATCGGATCGCTGGAATCGGCCGCTTTAACGGCTCGTGCGAGAATCCGTTTCAGAGCTCCAATCCAATCGCTGAGTTTAACATCACCCGACAGCGCCACGAATAAGTGCAGGTGGTCGGGAAGAATCACGTAGCGGCCAACCGCAATGCCGAAATCAGTGTGCGCTCGTTGCCCAAATTTAATGAAAGACGTGTGAACATTGTCGCTCGCGAGGTGGGGACGGCGCCGGTAGGTGCAGCAGCTTACGAAATAAAGCGGGTTGCGGGGGAAAATAATATCCAGCCGCCGCGGTGCTCGGGGAAATTTTGTCACGGCCTATTGTAAAGGTGGTGCTCTGCGTGATGCAATGCGGAGGCTTTGAATGATGTAGTCATCGAGATCTGGGCGACGCGACGCCCGCGCGTCAGGCACATCAGCGCAGCGCTTCGCAGAGCGAAGCGTCTACAGTTCCACGATCGCTTCGCGGATATCCCTCATTGTAACGTCGCTCGTGAGCCGCGCCGAACCAATGCGCGGCGTCACAACAAATTGAACGTTTCCACCTTCGAATTTTTTGTCGAACTTTAGCGTTTCGATGATCTTCTCTCTTGGAAAGGCGTTCGGTAATTGAGTCGGCAACTTGAATTGCTGCAGAAGATCGACAATCGCATCGCGCTGAGCTGGTGACAATCCGGCCCGTTTTATTGAGATGGCGCACGCTGCGACAATTCCCAGGCTGACAGCTTCGCCGTGCAGAAATTCGCGAAAATCTCCGGCGCGCTCAATCGCGTGGCCGATGGTGTGTCCGAAATTGAGAATCGCGCGTTCGCTGGTCTCGTCGCGCTCATCTTTCGCCACGATTTTCGATTTTATCTCGATGTTGCGCTTGATCAGCGATTGCAGGGCAAGCGCATCGTTTGTCTGCGCATTTTTCAACGCTTCGAACATTTCCGCGTCTGCGATCACTGCGTGCTTGATAGTTTCGGCGAGCCCCTGATTGAATTCGCGAGGCGGCAGCGTCTTTAAAACTCCCACGTCATCGATCACCAGCGACGGATGATGAAACGCGCCGATCAGGTTTTTTCCGTCGGCCGTGTTGACCCCGGTCTTTCCGCCGATCGAGCTATCAACCATCGCAAGCAGCGTTGTCGGAATTTGGACATGCGGGATGCCCCGGTGATAAATGGCCGCGACGAACCCGGAAATATCGCCGATCATGCCGCCGCCCAGACCAACGACAAACGATCGGCGATCCAGCCCGACAGCGATCATCTGATCGCAAATCGCGCCGGCTTGCTCTAGCGTCTTCGACTGCTCGCCTGCAGGTATCGTGATGAGCGTCGGCTGAAAATTGACTGACCTTAAACTTTGTTTGACTTGATCGCCAAAGAGCGGCGCGACGTTAGTATCAGAAATAATTGCGCACGTTTCGCGAGGGAGATATTTGCGCGCGTACTTCCCGACTTGCTCAAGCAAACCCGAGCCGATCAGGACCGGATCGCTTTGTGCGGCGCCGCGATTTTCCACAAGCGCTAAGGGTACGGAATGTACGGGCTCCAGCGGAGGTCCGCGCTCGGATCGCTTGGTGAGGGTGTGTCGTTGGTGAACGCTATCCAATCCATGTTCTCAGAGTGTAAATCGGCGAAGAGCGCGTTGATCCTTGTGCGGTTGCTATGTGTCCCGCCAGACGCAGCAGGGTTAGTATTCTTGTAAACAGTCACGGCCGCAGCGGTTCCACCAGCGAATGTTACCGTTGCCCCCACAGCTTGCGCGGGGGCGAACATAATAAATACGGAAGGATTGGTGATCCTATCCACTGATAGGCCGGCGATACTCGAGCCTGATCCAGGATTGCCGTTCAAGCCATAACTAATAGGCGCACTCGCGTCGACTTCCGAGGGGGCACGAGTATCGAAAGGTGATTGAAAAATGCTCCACGCGGCTAGGTATTTTGGATGGAGCTGGGTCATCCAGATGCCGCCGGCAGTAAACAAGACGCCATCGTTGTCGTTCATGTAAGTCTGCGTCGCGAGGCCAATCTGGCGAAGATTGTTCATGTCCTTTGTTACCTTCGCGCGTTCCTGAACGCTCGTGTAAACCGGATAAGCGACAGTGGCGAGGATGGCGATCACCGCTATCACGACGAGTAATTCGATCAACGTGAAAGCGCGCGAGAAATTCTTAGCCATTCAGTTGTTCGACACAATATTGGTTTAGATGGAGAAGTGGAAGCGAATTCAGGATGGAAGATTGCTTGACAAAACATTTCCAAGTTTGTGTATGTAGATCATGCCCGACCCAATTGAACCAAGTCAGCCACCACCGCCTTCGCCGGGTCCAGGACCCGAAACAAGTCCGACATCTCAGTCGACCGGTTTGCCTTCGAATGTAGCCGCAGCCATCGCCTGCATTCCGCTGATCGGGGGCATCATTTTTTACATTCTGGAAAAGCGTGACGGCTTTGTCCGTTTTTATGCCATGCAATCGATCATTTTTGGTTGCGCATGGCTGCTTTTCAACATTGTGTCGACAGTGGTGCACGCGGTCTTCGGCGCTATTCCGGGGATCGGTGGCGTGCTGGTATTTTTCTGGGCAATCATCGCCGCGCTTGTCCATATTGCGTTCCTCGTAATCTGGATCATTGCAATGGTGAAGGCGTTTACTGGTGTGCGCTGGGACATTCCCTATGTCGGGCCGATTGCCCGCAAACAGGTGGAAGGCAGCGCAGGCTAATACTCCGCGGCGGCAAAAGGTTACCGCTTCGCGGCCGGCGATGCGGTTTCCGTCGGTGAAGGACTCGGCGACGGAGCGGACGCTCCCACGAGCGGCAGTTTCAATGCGTTCAGATCGGAGTCGCGGATGATGAAAGCGCCTTCGCGTTCCTCCGTTCGCGCGAACCATGTTCCGTTGCCAGCCGCGCTTCCGACCAACAGCTTGTGCGAGACTTTGTCGTCCGGCGAAGTCGTAAACGTGATCGCAAGCTGTGGCTTATCGAAGCCCTGCTGGGCGACGGTTGGTCCGGCCCAGCGCACTGCGCGCAAGCCCGACAACGTGTTCAGGAGCGATTGCACATTAGTTTGATTGATCTGGCCACTTCCTTTGAGCGAGCGCCATCGGTTGTTTTCGTCGCGCTCCAGCAACAGTTCCTTATCTGTGTTGATTTTGAGGCGATGAATTTGCTCTGGCTTAAACTTGAAGATCGACAATTCCTGCCATTGCAAAGGATCAATGGGAATTTGGTCGAGCAAGCTGCGTCGAACCGCCACGACGAAAGGCTCATCGTCCATCCGTGCGTAAACATTGTCACCATCCACGTTTCCAAATGCGACGCTAGCAAAGGGCTGCTCGCCAGCTTTGGTCTCGGCGGTGTTCTCCGAAGCAAATGAACTGAAGGTCAATTGCAGTTGTGGCTTGTCGAGGCCGTACTTCGGCAAATTTGAAGCGACGTCCTCAACGAATTTTGTCACCCGCTCATTTTGCAGGGTGTCGATGAAACGGCGGACTTCCCCTGCATTCGCAGGCGCATTGTTGCGGCTGGCGATTGTCCAGTTCTCGTCTTTTCGCGCAAGAACGGTCTTGCCTTTGCCTGGGGCATCGATCGTGATCCGATCAAGAATGTTTGAGTCGATTCGAACAAAGTGGCGATCGCGCAGATCGTCTGGCTTCGTGTTGAGGATCTCTTCGATCTTCTTCGGTAGCGTGTAAACGAATCCGCGCGGTTCGAACCGCACGTAGATTTGGTCCTTTTCCTTCTCCGGCACTCCGCCGATCTGGAGCAGCTGTCCCTGCTTGTTCTCCTGAGTAAACAGTGTAATGGCGCCGCGCGGCTCGGCCAATCCAAATGCATGAAGATCGCCGTGATCGTCCGCCACGAATTGTTGAATTCGGGAAGCAGTAACTTGCGCGATCAAATCGCCAATCTTTTGATCATCGCCCCGTGCGCGCAGCGGCTTGAGAATTTCCCAGTGATCGCCTTTCTTCTGCAGCTCAATTTCGCCAGCGGGCGTTTTTAGAATGACACGCGACACCTGCGCGGTGTTGAGGTCCGTTAGCTTCCGATCGCGGAATTCCTCCGGTTTTTTATCGATCTCCTTCTTGATCGATTGCCCCGTGAGATACGTTTCCTTTGAATTCTCGAAGCGCACATACATCTTGCCTTCTAACGCGGCGTCTTTTCCGAATAAAATGGCCGGCGGTTTATCCTGGCCTATCAATTTGAGCCTCAGTTTGGGCCTGTTCAGGCCATATTCAGTAAGCTTGCTCTTGTCGGCGTCGATTTCTTTGGCTGAAATCGTTGCGTCCTTCTGCCAGTTCCCCAAATCCCACAATAAATTGTCGATCAGAGAACTGTCTGCCTGGTCTTTGATTGGTGTTTCAAGGCGCCATCGGTTGTCGCGGCGCCGCAATTCAGTCTTCTCATCTCCATTCAGAATGACGATGGCATCGATTTTGTCTCGATCGAAGTTGACGACATTTTGCGCCTGGCGTCTGGCTTCTTCTGTGCCCGGTTGTTTGAGCTCAAAAAATCTCAGATAAACGAAAGCACCGAGCGCAATCGCGGCTAAGACGACGGTTGTTTTCCAGTTCATAAGCTTGTAGGGCAACTGCGGCGCTTGCCAATTCCGCCTGGCAAGCGATGCGCCTGCCCTGCAACGTGCGTGATGCGGCCGGTATCCGGGAACATTGTGTGAATCAAACGCGGCGCTGCCACCAAACGACGCTCCCGATTACAGCTGGAATCAACGGCATCAAGACCAAAATGATCCACCGCAAATTACGCAACGCGTCTTCGTGGAGAGTGAAGGTAAGTGGCTTTGGAACTTTCGGCGCGATACCGATTAACTCTTCCCGTCTAAGCAGCCAATTCACGCTGCCGGAGACGAAATCGAGCGCTTGCTGATCTTGTGTGACGGCATTGTCTTGAACGAAGGTCGCATTGCTCACGATAACGAGACGCGACGAATTCACCTGGACGCGCTGATCGGCACTACCGCCTTTTTCGATCGCTGCTCCGATCGTGAGCGGTGGTGCGTTGCTACTTCGCTGCGCGTCCGCCTGCAGCTTAGCCTGATCGTCTGTATTATAATCCGTTTCGGCGAAGTAACCTTTTTCCGCCTGAATCAGCGGCTCGATCCGAACATTGGCGGCGCGGACCCGGTCGGGCTCAAGAGTAAGCGAAGATGTGCCGCCAAAAAAGAGCGCCCGGACATCAGCCAGTCGTTGTGTGATTGGACTACCGGCTAGAAAATGCGCTTGAACGTCTCGCGTGAGCGCCATTTCCTGGATTCCCGTCCGCAGGAAAACCATCAGCCGATCATCGTTCATCTTTACCCCCAGTTCGTTGAGAAATCCGTCCAACTTTGGCGTTTTGGCTGCCGGCTCGAGAAGCAGCAGTATCCTTCCCTGCTTGTCCCAGAAATCGCGCAACAATTTCATTTCGCGATCGGAAAAATCGTATTGTGGCCCGATAATCAGAATTGTCTTCAGTTCCGCCGGAATCGCCTCAACATCGAAAAGATTCAACTCCTGGAACTTGATGTTCTCGTTCTCGATGAATGTCTTCAGGATGGAGATGGGGCTGGCCCCGGCGAGCGGCGGTTCCTTGTGACCGAGCACATAACCAAGAGTACTCTTTTTCCCTTCGACAAGGTCCATCATCGCGCTTGTAATCGCCTGCTCGCCTTTAAATGCGGTGACGCGCGGGCCTTCACCGAAGGCCATCCCGCTTTGATCGATGTCAGCCATCTCGGACGCCTTGACCGTCTTGTTGCGCCCTTCGTAATCGAACACTAAAAGGCTCTCGTCGCTGACAACTTTGTATTTGTCGAACAGCTCCTTCGCGCGAGAAAGATTGCGCTCGGGATCGATTCGTTCGATGTCGATCTTTCCCTTCGCCGCATATTGATATTCAGTTAGCAAATTCTGCACGTCCGTGGTGATCGGTGTGGTGGGTGAAAAGAAAATCGTTACGCGCATCTTGCCTTTGATGGAGTCGAGAAAACGCTTCGTTTTGTCCGAGAGTCCATACTTTTGGTCGCGGGAAAAATCCCAACGCGCGTAGTGTTTGAAAGCGATGGAATTCACCATCACAGCGATGAACAAAATCAGAACGATTTGCGCGAGAACATTAAAACCGATCTTGATCCGGCGGATTTTTTTCCCCGGACGCGTTTCGGACTGTTCTTTCTTCTCAGCCATCTGTTACAGCCTCCATTTGCGGGATTGGAATGCTTGATACGTAAGCGTCAGCATCACAATGGTCATGCTCAGGTAGAAAACGATCGGCCGCGTATCGATCACGCCCCGCGAGAACGTCAGCATATGGTCGATCGCGGAAAAGTAGCCGAGCAAATCGCGTGTTGCCGAGCTAACGTCGAGAAGAATGAACTGCACCAGCCCGAGGAAAAATAGCAATGTAATTGCGCAGAAAGACACGACTGCTGCGATGATCTGGTTCCTGGTCAGAACCGAAGTGAGGCAACCAATCGAAAGATAAAACATTCCCAGCAATAAAAGCATCAGATACGAACCGAAGTATGCGCCGGCAGAATGCGCGGCCGGCTGGTTCGTTAGTTTTAGAAAGATCGCAAAGTAAAGCAGCGTCGGGACCCAGAGGACGAGATAAAAGACCAGCGCGCCAAAAAATTTCGCGAGCACCACCTGCCAGTCACGTACTGGCGCGGTCATGAGCGGTTCGATCGTGCCGAGCTTAAATTCCTCCGCAAACAGCCGCATCGTGATGAGGGGAAAAATCAGAACAAAAGCGAACCAGAAGAAGACGGAGTTAAAAAAAGCTTCCTGCACGGTGTATTGCACCTGCCGCTGGTTCATGAAGGAAACCTGGAAGTAAAAATCCACCCCACTGATGAGCAGAAAAAAAATCAGGACGACGTAGGCGATCGGCGAGTGGAAGTAGCTGCGCACCTCGCGGGAGAGCAGAGTGTAAAATTTCCGCATGTGGTATACCTCAATCTCGTGGTTATGCTGGTTTCAAACGACGTCGGGATGCGTGAGTTCGACGAAGACATCCTCGAGCGTCGCTCGACGTTGAGTCAGCTCGCGCACGGTCCAATGACGATCGGTGGCAAGCCGAAAAATTTCTTCCCGCACGTCAACGCCTGATTCCACCCGTAGTGAGAATATTTTCCAATCGCCGTCCGCATCGACAATTACGTCACGGACACCTGAAATCTTCTTTAGTTCATCGACCCCGTTATCCGATCCCACTTTTGCTTCAACCACTACACCGCCAGCCTGCCGGATCTTTCCCAGCAAATTTTCCGGCGTGTCGCATGCCTCGATTCGGCCTTTATGAATAATGATGACCCGGCTGCACGTCATCTCGACTTCCGGCAAAATGTGAGTCGAAAGCAAGATCGTGTGCTGTTTTCCCAAATTTTTGATCAACTCGCGCACCTGGCGGATTTGATTTGGATCGAGACCGATAGTCGGCTCATCGAGAATGAGAAGATCGGGCTCGTGCAAAAGCGCGTCCGCCAAGCCGACGCGTTGGCGATAACCTTTGGAGAGGGTACCGATCAGTTGCTTCTGCACGTCTTTAAGGCCGCAAAGTTCTTTTGCATCGCCCACGCGCTCGGCAAGGCGGCGGTGCGCGACCCCTTTCAGCGCCGCGCGATAATCAAGATATTCGGTCACGCGCATATCGTTGTAGAGCGGCACATTTTCCGGCATGTAGCCCAAGTGGGATCGTGCCTGAAGCGATTGCTCAAAAACATCGAACCCGGCGATGGTGGCGCGTCCCGAGGTAGGCGGCATGAAGCTGGCCAAAATGCGCATAGTGGTCGTTTTGCCTGCACCGTTTGGTCCCAGAAATCCCATGATTTCGCCCTGGCCGACTTCAAAATTCAAGTTCTGGATCGCAGGCTGGCCGGCGTAACGTTTCGTCAGATTCTCAACCTTAATCATTGCGCGATATTCCATCAGACAATCGAACTGCAATTGCGTTGCGATTTTTTTGTCAACGCGCCGCCATGGTTAAAGTAGCGAGCTGGCGGCCTTGCCCGCTGGCACGGATTACACCGACGGTGAAAGTCACGTTCGCGCCACTCTGCACTGGACCAAGGAGGTTCTCGATTTGTTTGACGGACTTCACTTCCGATTGGCCCACGCGGTAAATGACGAGGCCGCGTTCAATTCCCGCTTCATCCGCCGGACTGCCCGGCTCGACGCCGGTAATCAGAACGCCGCGGCCTTGCGTGTACCCGAGCGCGCTGCTCAATTCCTGGCTCAAATTCTGAAGTTGCATCCCAAATAACCGCTCGGCGTTCGATACGGATGCGTCGGTGGTTGCGAGTTGTTTCTTTGTCTCCGGCTGTTTCTGGGCGATTTTTTTGAATCGGTTGACGCTGTCGCGAACCACGTCTGCCGGGATGGCAAAACCCAATCCCTGGGTAGGAACACCCTGCGGCGTGAACGCCATTTTTGCCGAGCTAATGCCGACCAGCCGCCCGGAAATATCAATCACCGGTCCACCGCTGTTGCCCGGGTTAATGGCCGCATCAGTCTGCACCAAATTTTTGTACTCGATATCATCGACGGTAATATTGCGATTGACCGCGCTAAGAACGCCGCGGCTGATTGAACTGCCGTAGCCTACGGCGTTGCCCACGACCATAACTGTCTGGCCAAGGATGTTCGGAGAGATATCATCGAGGCTGACGAATGGAAAATCGGTTTTGGCGTCGATTTTGATGAATGCCAGATCGGTCTTGTCGTCGCCGGCGATATAATGCGCGTTGTAAGTTTTTCCGTCGTTCGTTGTCACGTGAATTTTCAAGTCCGCGGCGCGCTCGACGACGTGCTGATTGGTTATGATGTGACCTGCTGGGTCAATGATAAAACCGGAGCCGAGGCTTTGCAGCGTCTGGCGAATTTGGCGCGGCCGAACGCGATCATACCCGAAGAATTGCGCGTAAAAGTCCTCGACTGGATCGCGCACCGTTCGTCTGACCACGCGCTCGGTGTTGATATTCACCACCGCTGGAAGGACCTTCGCTACCGCCAAAACGCTCGGTTCCGAGGCCGGATCGGCTTGCGCAAACAGAGATGTCGATATTGCGAATATCAGCACAAAGACGGCGAGGGTGCGCACGCTACCGAGAGTTGTTGATGCGACTTTCGCGAAATCGCTCGCGCCGCCGTTCGTGACCGATTCGTAGACTTTAGCCGCGTTCATATGCACAGCAAGTAAAGGAGCGCGAAACGCAGTGTCAACTTGCCGGTCAGCCTAATCGTCGCAGATTAAACCTGCCATGCGTACGTCCATTGCAGCCCGCGCAAATCTCGACTTAATCGAGGAGAATTATCGCCGTTGGCGGCAAAATCCCGAAGCGGTTGACTCGGGATGGTCGGCCTTCTTCGAAGGTTTCGAGCTTGGGAATTTGCCGCAGCGCGATGGGGCGGCGGCTGCTGAAGCCGAAGCGCGCGAGGCAGCCCTGCAGACACGCGTCGATGGTCTCATCTACGCGTATTGCTCACTCGGTCATACCATTGCACGGGTCGATCCGTTGGCAGAGACGAGGCCGCAAAATCCGTTGCTAAGTCCGCGCGAGTTCGGGTTCGTCGGATCGGATCTCGATCTTCGCGTTTCATCGAAATTCTTCCTCGACAATCGGCCGATGACCTTGCGCGAAATGATCGCCGGCCTGGAAAGAATCTATGCCGACTCCATCGGCTCGGAGTTCATGCATATTCAGGACCCACGGGTGCGCGAGTGGGTTCGGCGACGGCTGGAGACGCGGCCGCACAAACATTCTACTCCGCGCGCGGTTCAGGTGGCGCTGTTGCGGGCGCTGCTCGAAGCCGAATCGTTCGAGACTTTCCTGCATACGCGGTACGTGGGGCAGAAACGGTTTTCGCTGCAGGGCGCGGAATCGCTCATGGTGATTCTTGATACAATCCTGCACAAATGCCCCGATGGCGGCGTAGAAGAAATTTGCATGGGCATGGCGCATCGCGGCCGGCTCAATGTTCTCGCGAATTTTCTGCGCAAATCGCTCAAGATTGTCTTCACCGAATTCAGCGAGAATTACATTCCAGAGTTGGTAGCCGGGGATGGCGACGTGAAATATCATCTCGGTTATCATTCGGTGCGCAGGCTTGCTTCCGGCGCTGAGATTGAGATCCGGCTCGCGTCCAACCCAAGCCACCTGGAAGCCGTCGATCCCGTGGTTGAAGGAAAAGCGCGTGCCCGGCAACGAATTCGCGGTGATACCGAACATCGGCGCAAAGTTCTGCCGCTGCTCGTGCACGGTGATGCGGCCTTCATCGCGCAGGGGATCGTGGCCGAGACGCTCAATTTATCGCAACTACCAGGTTACAGCACCGGCGGCACCGTTCACATTGTGGTGAACAACCAAATCGGGTTCACCACGCTTCCCAAGGATGCGCGTTCATCGCCGTATTGCACGGATATCGCCAAAATGATCGAAGCCCCGATTTTTCATGTGAACGGCGACGACCCGTTGGCCGTTAAATTTGTTACGGATATGGCATTCGACTTTCGCCAGCAATTTGGGCGCGACGTGGTGATCGACATGTGTTGCTATCGCCGTTACGGCCACAACGAAGGCGACGAACCGTCATTCACACAACCCGATCTTTACGCAAAGATCGAGCAACGCCCATCGGTCACGCAGCTTTACAAGAGTGAGTTGCTCGAAGCCGGAACGCTCAGTGAAGACGATGCCGCCTCACTGGAAACCGAGTTCGATCTGCGGCTGGAGATGACGCGAGATGAAGTCAACGCCATCGAAAAGCGGAAGGCCAGCGAGAAAGCCAGGTTCAGAGAATCAACGGCGATTTTTCAACCGGAATACACGAGCGAATCCGAGCCGACGGCGATTAGCGAGAAAACGCTCAAGACCATCGTCGATGGTCTCACCCGCATACCGGAGGGTTTCGAGGTTCAGCCGAAGATCAAGCGCATCGTTCTCGATCATCAGCGCAAAGTTTGCGAAGAGGGCGGTCCCTATGAATGGCATTATGCCGAGGCACTCGCGTTCGGATCGCTCCTCTTGGAGGGAATTCCTGTTCGATTATCGGGCCAGGATAGTTCGCGCGGGACGTTCAGTACGCGCCACTCGGTGCTTTACGACGCCAAGACGGGGCAACCCTACGTGCCGCTCAAGCATCTCGCCGAAAAACAGGCGCCGATTTGCATTTACAACAGCCCTCTCTCGGAGGCTGCCGTCCTCGGCTTCGATTACGGCTACTCGCTCGATTATCCGAGGATGCTCTGCCTTTGGGAAGCGCAATTCGGCGATTTCTCCAATGGCGCGCAGACCATCATCGATCAATTCATCGTCTCAGCGGAATCGAAGTGGCAGCGCCCCAGCGGGATTGTTTTGCTTTTGCCGCATGGCTACGAAGGGCAGGGCCCGGAGCACTCCAGCGCGCGCCTCGAGCGATTTCTCCAAGCGTGCGCCGAGGATAACATCCAAGTCTGCAATCCAACCACCGCCGCACAGTATTTCCACGTGTTGCGGCGCCAAATGAAACGCGACTTCATCAAGCCACTCATCATCGCGACACCGAAAAGTCTGTTGCGCGCCAAGTTTGCTTCCTCTCCTGCGGAGGAATTCATCCATGGGCGGTTCGAGGAAATTTTCGGCGCGCCGGAGACCGGAGCCACCGACGAAGTGAAGCGGATCGTCTTTTGCTCAGGCAAAGTCTATTACGATCTGCTCAATTATCAGACTGAGCGCAAAATTGGCAGCGCGGTGATCATTCGCATCGAGCAGCTTTATCCTCTGGCCGAAAAAAAGCTGCGCGAAATGCTCAAGCCGTTTTCAAAGAATGCGAAGTTCGTCTGGTGCCAGGAAGAACCGCAGAACATGGGCGCGTGGAGTTTCATCGAACCGCGTTTGCGTACGATCTTTTGCAGCGAAATTGCTTACGTGGGCCGCGAAGCCAGCGCCAGTCCTGCTGTCGGCGCGCTTGCAAGGCACAAACGTGAGCAAGCTGCCCTCGTTGCTGACGCGTTTTCAGTTTGATTGGTAGGGCGAAACCGCCGGGCGCGCCGCTCCAGCTACCTTGTTGACGAAACCCATCTCGACCGCGACGCTCGATTAGCTTACGTAGTTTTCACGCATGGCCATTGAAGTAAAAATTCCCGCCATTGGCGAATCGATCACTAGCGGTGTCGTGTCCGCCTGGCACAAGAAGTCAGGCGAGTTCGTGAACGAAGGCGAAGCCCTCTTCAGCCTTGAGACCGACAAAGTTTCCACTGAGATCGTCGCGGAAAAGGCTGGCGTGCTCCAAACGAAGGTGCCCGAGGGGCAGGAAGTGAAGATCGGCGAAGTGGTCGCGACGATCGACGAATCAAAGAAGCCGCCAGAGGAAAAGAAGGATAAGGCTCCGGAAAAAGCGAAAGAGCCTGAGCAAAAGAAGAAGAAACCAGAACCAGAGAAAAAGGTCGCAGAAGAAAAGGAAACTACTATGCCCGCGGACGACGTGTCCGCCGTAGCCTCGGCGAAGGCGGATGACCGCGGCGGGCCGCAGCCAACAGTGGCGGTTACAGCGCCTCTTTCGCCTGCGGTTCGCCGTATTGTCGACGAGGAACAGATCGAACCGGAGACGATTCACGGCACCGGCAAAGGCGGCCGCCTAACAAAAGGAGATGCATTAGCCGCGGCGCAGGAACGCGGCAGGGCCGGCGAAAAAGTTGAAGCTCGGGAAGTTGAACCAGCCGCCGATGGCCGGTTCAGCCGCAAAAAGATGTCGCCATTGCGTCGCAAAATTGCTCAACAACTGGTGATGGCTCAGCACACCGCTGCGATTCTTACCACATTTAACGAATGCGACCTGAGCGCCGTGCAGGAATTGCGTGCAAAATCGCAGGAGAAGTTCACGAAAAAGAACGGCGTCAAACTGGGGTTGATGTCGTTTTTTGTTAAAGCATGCGTGGAAGCGCTCAAAGCCGTGCCGGTGGTCAACGGTCGCATCGAGGACGAAGATTTCATCCAAAACAATTTCTACAACATCGGGGTCGCGGTCGGCACCCAGCGCGGCCTCGTTGTCCCGATCGTGCGCGACGCGGACAAGAAAAGTTTTGCGGATTTGGAGCGCGACATCGCCGATTACGCCGCCCGAGCCCGCGATGGAAAACTGAAAATCGAAGACCTCCAAGGCGGCACATTCACAATCACAAACGGCGGCGTGTACGGATCGCTCTTCGCCACCCCGATCTTAAATCCGCCGCAGAGCGGCATCCTCGGCATGCATAAAATCATGCCGCGGCCAGTTGCGGTTGACGGGAAAGTTGAAGTTCGCCCGATGATGTATCTCGCGCTCAGTTATGATCATCGCGCGATCGATGGAAAAGAAGCCGTCACCTTTCTCATCAAAGTGAAGGAGTGCATCGAGGACCCGAAAAAACTGCCGCTCGATTTTTAGATTGGGGAGCGCACGCGCTTGCGTGCACTTTTCGGCGCTCCCGCCGAAAAGCATTTGATGGCACTCGCTAACGAACGACCGATAATCAGGCGTATGGAAAAATTTGATGTTGTAATTATCGGGTCCGGACCGGGCGGTTATATTGCTGCGATCCGCTCCGGGCAGCTCGGTTTGAAAACCGCCATTGTCGAGAAAGACAAGGAACTCGGCGGAACTTGCCTGAATGTGGGCTGCATCCCGAGCAAAGCGCTGCTCACTTCAAGCGATCATGTCATGTTCGCAAAAAAGGAAGCCGCCAAGCACGGCATCGTGATCGACGGCGTGCATGTCGATCTTCCGAAAATGCAGCAGCGCAAAGACAAGGTTGTGAAGACGCTTACCGGTGGCGTCCGCGCCCTGATGAAGACGAACAAAGTCACGACTTTTGAGGGGATCGGCACGATTACTGCCCCAGGAAAAGTCTCGATAAAATCATCGAAAGGCGCGACACAGGAGATCGAAACAAAGAACATCGTGATCGCGACCGGCAGCGCGCCAGTCGAGTTGCCGTTCGCGAAATTCGACGGCAAAACCATCGTCAGCAGCACCGAAGCGCTTACCTTCACAGAAGCGCCGAAGAAACTCCTCGTGATCGGTGCGGGTGCGATTGGGCTGGAATTGGGTTCGGTATGGAATCGCCTCGGTTCAGAAGTGACCATGCTGGAATTTTTGCCGCGCATCGCCGTCGGCTTCGATCTCGAGCTGTCCAATCTGCTCCAGCGTTCGCTCACGGCTCAGGGCATCACTTTTCATCTCGAAACAGAGGTGAGCACGGTCAAGATCGACAATGGCCACGCGACTGCCACGGCCACCAAAGGCGGCGAAGAACTGAAGTTCGAAGCCGACAAGGTGCTTGTCTCGGTTGGGCGCCGCCCGTTCTCGGAAGGTCTCTGTGCGGAAAAGCTGGGCGTCGAGTTCGACGAACGAAAACGGATCAAAGTAGATAAAAATTTCCGGACAAATATCGAAGGCATTTATGCGATCGGCGATGTGATTGCGGGCCCGATGCTGGCGCACAAGGCTGAAGACGAAGGGATCGCGTGCGTGGAGATCATCGCGGGCAAAGCTGGCCATGTGAACTACGACGCAATTGCAGGCATCATTTACACAAATCCTGAGCTCGCCGGCGTCGGTCTCACCGAAGATCAGGCGAAAGACAAAGGCCTTGATGTCCGAATCGGCAAGTTTCCATTCCGTGCGAATGGGCGCGCACTGGCGAATGAAGACGTCGATGGAATGGTCAAATTCGTGGCCGACGCGAAAACCGACCGCATTCTCGGCGCACACATTTTGCAACACACCGCTTCCGAATTAATCGCGGAAGCGGTCTCCGTGATTGAATTTGGCGGCAGCTCCGAAGATCTCGGCCGTACTTGTCATTCGCATCCGACCCTGAGCGAAGCAGTCAAAGAAGCGGCGCTTAACGTGGAAAAGCGCGCATTGCATATCGTAAACCGCTGACTTGTAGCGTCGCTGAGGCAAGTGCCAACGGTGTGATTAGGGAATCATTTTGAACTCGCCGCTTCGCGTCGCCGAATCACGAACAAGGTCACCAGTGCAGACAGGGCGCAAATGGTCGCACCAAGTGCGAGCGCGAACGGAGTACCCAGCCAATGCGCAACGGCGCCGGCTTCGAGGCTGCCAAGCGGAATCATCGCCCCGAACACCAGTGACCAGACTCCCATGACACGGCCACGCATTTCATCCGGCACAATCGTTTGCAGCACGGTGTTGGAGGTCGAGAAAAACAGAAGCATGCCAAATCCGGCAACGAGCAGAAATGCAAGCGCGAGATAAAAATTTCGGGTCAAAGAAAACGCGAATAGTGCGAATGAAAATAACCAGACACCGCTAAGGGCAAGTCGTCGCGGTGTAAACAGATGTCCGTATGTCGCAACGACGAGTGCTCCGATCAACGCACCAGTTCCACTCGCGGACATCAGTACGCCGTACCCGTTCGCGCCGCGACCAAGCACGTCTCGCGCAAAGGCCGGCATGAGCACGGCATAGGACCAACCGAAGACGCCCACCGCTAGAAATAGCAACAGAATCGTGCGCACGCGCTGATGTTTCATTGAATAAACGATGCCGTTCCAGGCATGCTCGCCGGCAGAGACGGCGTGCGCGGGCCGTTTGAAAGGCGGCAACCGCATCATCAACAAACCGGCGATCACCGCGACAAAGGTCACACCGTTCAGGAAAAAGCAAGTGGCAACGCCGACTGCGCCAATCAGCAGACCGGCAGCAGAAGGACCGACAACGCGCGCGCCATTCACAATGGAGCTGTTAAGCGAGATCGCGTTCAGCAAATCTTCGCGGCTTGTCATTTCCACTGTGAATGCCTGACGGGCGGGCATGTCGAAGCCCATCGCCACGCCATTCAGCGCCGCGATGACGATAATGAACAATGGTGTGGCGAAGCCGGCCCAGGCGCCGGCTGCGAGCAAAAACGCGCAAATCATCTGAGCGGTCTGTGTCGCGACGATGATGGAGCGCTTCGGATAAAGATCGGCCAGCGACCCGCCCCAGATTGAAAACAACATCATCGGAGCGGACCCAACGGCGGCGACGGTGCCCAGCAGCAACTTCGAGTTCGTGATCTGATATACGAACCAACTCATCGCGGTCTGCTGCATCCATGTGCCAATAAGCGAGACGAGCTGTCCCCAGAAAAAGAGTCGATAATTGCGATGTCGAAGCGCTCGGAATGTGTGCCGCCAGGTAACTCCGCCCACTGGCATGCGGCGCGGTCGGCCGCTGATGTCTTCGGGTACGCGTGCTGTTTCGGTAGTCCTCGTCGGCATCGGAAAAGAGACCACGCCTCCTCAAATTTCGCACGAAGTGCTTTTACACTCGCGAAAGCTTTCGGAGTTGGAGTGCGTGGCGTCTTCGCATCGCCTTCGCATCCCATTCAAACGACACGGCCATAGCGCCGAGCAAAATTTCGCATAACAATCTCCTAGTGGAAACCACCGCTGCCATCCTGTTGCGCAATCGAAAATTCAGCGATACGAGCCTGATCGTCTCGTGGTGCACCGAATCGCTTGGCTGCATCCAAACCGTGGCGAAAGGAGCGCGCCGCGCCAAAAGCCCGTTTGCCGGAAAGCTGGATTTATTTTTCGAGGCTGAAATTCAAATCGCGCGCAGCCGAAAATCGAGTCTGCACACACTTACTGAAGTCGTCTTGAGAAATCCGTTCGCCGGAATCCGCCAGAATTACTTGCGAACGCAGACAGCCGCTTATTTCGTCGAGTTGATCGACATCTGTACCGAGCGCGACCATCACGAGCCGGAATTGTTTTCGCTCCTGCGGCGGGCGTTCGGTTACCTCGATGCGAAGGACCCGGTTCTGCGCGCCGTTTCACATTTCGAAACCGAACTGGCGCGCATCGCCGGGGTGCATGACGCAAAGATGCTCAAGAGCGATCCTGCCTTTGCGCTTGGCAATTTGTTTGGGAAATTGCCGTTGTCGCGCACTCCACTTTTGAAAACATTGGCGGCGCGTAACAACGACAAGAAATGAAGAGAGACACGCAATTCATCCGACTTAACGGCATCGCTTTAATTTTCGCAGCGTTCGTGCAAAGCGCCGCCGCAAATGAAACCTACCAATTCGATCAAGCGCGTTCCGCGATCGGATTCCGGGTGCATCAATTTCTTGGCACGACCAACGGCAAATTCACTCAGTTTTCTGGCAGCATCGATCTCGATCGCCAGCATCCGGAGCACTCGTCCGTCTCGGCACGGATTCAGGTGAGCAGTATCGACACGCGAATCAAGAAGCGAGACGATCACCTTCGCAGCCCTGAGTTTTTCAACGTCGCAAAGTTCCCGGAGATCACGTTCAAAAGCCGCAGCGTGAAGCAAACCGGTCCGCAGAGCGGCGACATCGTCGGCGACCTTACCATGCACGGTGTCACGAAACCGATCACGCTGCATGTGAAACTGGCCACACCTTTGACAGGAGAAGCTTCGCTCCAGCGAACCCGTTGGGAAGTGACGACGGAGCCTCTCAAGCGTCGCGATTTCGGATTGATGTTTAGCGGCGCGACCGAAACGGTATCGGGCATCAGCCAGGACGTCGCGATCAAGATGGAGATCGAAGCTGTGAAATCGCGCTGAGAGCGCTCTCTATTCGAGCGCCGATGGAAATTGTTCCCCTTGGAGATTCGGCGTTGATCGTTCGCGTGCGCGAGCGATTCGAAGATGCGCCTGACCAAACCTTAAACGAAGTCCTACGCACATGTCGTCGCTTGCAAGCCGCTGCGATTCCCGGTGTCATCGAACTCGCGCCTGCCTACACGACGGTCGCAGTTTTCTTCGATCCAATAGTCCTTGCCAACGCGGTGCCCAAACCAGATCAAGCACTGGATTGGTTGACGGAGCGAGTTCGCGAAGTTGTAGCCGCGGGCGCTGACCGCGGCAGACGCGTCAAAAGTAAAAGGAGCGATGCACGCTCAATCGAAATCCCGGTTTGCTACGATCTGGAATTTGCTCTGGATCTCGAACACGTTGCCTCACAAGCGAAGCTAACTCCAACGAAAGTTGTGGATCTGCACAGCAAGGCCGAGTATCGCGTTAGCTGTATCGGATTCGTTCCCGGGTTTCCATTTCTGGCAGGGCTTCCGAAGGAATTGGCGACGCCGAGACGGGCCACGCCGCGAAAGGAAATTCCCGCCGGCTCGGTAGCGATCGGCGGCGCGCAA
>JBKOXU010000064.1:0-9868 GCA_046725095.1 Verrucomicrobiota bacterium | reverse complement strand
CAGCCACCGGAAATTCAAAGGCAGGGCGACTTGAATTTAGAATTGCGTTTCAGCATCCCGGAGGATAGCGCCCGAGTGCTGCTCGAGCGTCTCGCAAAGACGAATGCTGGCACAGTTATCACGGCATATTGATCGCGCGCTTTGCCATCCACCGTTTGAAACATAAAATCGACATGCTCAGGCTCGTCCCAGAATTCAGTTTTCATTCGATGCGCCGCTGGACAAGCCTGGCGTTGCTGCTGCTTATCGCTGTGGCCATCACTACACAATCGCTCGGAGCTGAAGCGAGCAAGCTGGAACTCGTGGATATCCGATCCATTGATTCTTCAATTGTCGTCGAATTGCGCTATGCCAGTCCAAATAATGTCACCGGACATGCATTATATCCCCCCGGAACACGGGCCCTCGTTAGGCCCGAAGTCGCGCAGCGTCTGGCGATTGCGCAGCGTTTTCTGCGCCGGTACCGGCATGGCCTGAAAATTTGGGACGCATATCGCCCCAGATCGGTGCAGGTACAACTCTGGCGCGCCGCGCCTGGCGATGTTTATGTTGCGGATCCGGAAACTGGCAATGGTTCGCTGCACACGTGGGGCGTGGCGGTTGATGCGACTCTGGTCAATTCTCGCAACCAACCCGTCATGATGCCTACCGATTTCGACGATTTCTCTCCGGCTGCGATGTTAATTTATCTCGGCGCTAATCAGCGTATCCAGTCGAATTTAGCTCTATTACAAGCAGCAATGGGAGCGGCTGGCTTTTACGGACACCTCAGGGAGTGGTGGCATTTCATTGCGCCAGAGTGGAAGAACCACGTGCCCGATCCAAATTTGAAAGTCAGCGTGTCTGGGAAATCGTCCAAATCCAAATTGTGATCGACACCTTGCTTCGGGATTTGCGGCAACCGGAATACATTCATGTACTAATTAATCCACTGCCGATCTACGGGTTGGTGATGGGTTGGATCGGCTTGATCATCGCCATGGTCTTAAAGAGCCGGCGTGCGCAAATCGCGACGTTGTCGCTCGTGCTGATTAGCTCCGTTTCGGCCTGGCCAGCCTTCGAGTTCGGCGAGCAGGGTTACGACCGCGTGCTGGCAATGACGGATGAAGACGGTCATGCCTGGCTCGATGAGCACCTGCATCGCGCCGAACAATTCATCTATGTCTTTTACGCGCTCGCCGTTTTGAGCGCTGCCGCCATCGCGATTCCGATCAAATGGCCAAGATCCTCCGGTCCGCTCACCATTTCCGTTCTGCTACTCGGTGCGCTGGCAATCGGAATGGGCGAACACATTGCCCGAGCCGGCGGGAAAATTCGGCATCGCGAATTTCGGAACGAACCGCCTCCGCCGATAAGGGCCGAACACGAGAACGATTAAAAAAGGCGTTGAAGAAGTAAAGCGTTGAAACGGTGTCGCTTTAACACTTTAACGTTTCAGCCGCTTCAACGATGACAACCGAGCTGGATCGCGTTGAGCGCGCCGTTGAAGAACGCAGCGTTGCCCTTAAAAAGCCGCTCGGCCTGCGTGACCTCGTCCTCACACAAATCGTCTTTATCGTTGGCTCAAGCTGGGTCGGCACCGCCGCCAAGCTCGGTCCTTCGCATCTTTTCTTCTGGCTGCTTGCCATTTTACTTTTCTACATCCCGCAAGCCGCCGTCGTGATTTATCTGAACCGGCTAATGCCGCTGGAAGGCGGGATTTACCAATGGGCAAAGTTCGCGTTCAACGAATTCGTCGGCTTCATCGTGGCATGGAATCTCTGGCTCTTATCAATCATGGTGATTGCCTTGGGCGGAATGTTCATCACCACAAACCTCTCCTATGCGATTGGCGAAGCCGGTGGATGGATGCGAGATAGCAAATGGTGCGTTGCGCTCATCAGTTGCGCCTTGGTAAGCGGCCTTGGCTGGACTGGTGTTCGCGGATTAGCATTAGGCAAATGGGTCCACAACATCGGTGGGTTCGCCATGCTCCTGGCTTACGCCGGGCTGATTGTTTTGCCGTTCGTTATGCTCGCGCGCGGCAATCTTAGCGCATATCGCCCGTTACAGATCGCCGCGCCCACGATGTCGATCTTCTATTGCGTCAACATCTTCACCAAACTGGCGGTCGGCGCGCTGAGCGGATTTGAATACGTTGGCATTTTAGCCGGTGAAACTCGCGCACCGGCACGCAACATTGGGCGCTCCGTAATTATCGCCGCCCCGATCATCGCGCTGATGTTCGTTCTCGGAACAAGCTCGGTTCTCGCTTTCATAGGAGATAATCAAATCGATCTGATCGGACCGGTGCCGCAGACATTAAGACTCGGCCTGCATTCATTCCGAGTCGCCGGTGCGATTGCCTCAGTCGCGATTCTGCTGATGATAGTGCGCTCGATTTCTTCCCTGAGCATCCACTTCACCGGCAGCTCACGCCTGCCAATGGTGGCCGGGTGGGATCACCTCTTGCCAGCGTGGTTTTCGCATCTGCACGCCCGCTACCAAACGCCCATTAATTCAATCGTATTCGTCGGCGCAATCACGCTGGTGATTGCTATCTCAAGTCAAATTGGTGCGGGAATGCAGGAAGCTTTCCAACTCGTGGACAACGCCGCCAACGTCTTTTATGGAATCGTCTACGCCGTGATGTTTGCCATCCCGATTGTCGGCGCAGCCGCGACACGCACCAGAGCGCGCCTGTGGCTGAGACTTGCAGCCGCTTGCGGCTTCGTCGTCTCTCTGCTGGCCATTTTCTTCACTATCTACCCGATTATCGACGTGCCGAGTCCATGGATTTTTGCCACAAAAATCATCGCCGTGACTTTGATCGCCAATGCGATCGGTGCAGCGATTTTTGGCCTCGGTCAGAGGCACCGCGCCGCCCAGCGAAACTCAACTGCTTAAAGCAGTCGAGTTTCTCAGCAATTCTCGATTACCCATCGCACATACTCAGATAATCCGTTCGTGACTGACATAAAAATTATTTCCGGCACCTCGTACGGATGAAGTGATCGCAACTTTTCCTGAAAAGCCTTTTGTCGATCGGGCGTGGTTTTGAAAAAAACGATTACTTCGCCGGCAGTCTCGATCTCTTCCTTCCAGCGATAGATCGATTCCACAGAGAGCAAGATATTTGCGCACGCGGCGAATTTGTCGGTCACGAGTTGATTTGAAATTCGACGCGCGGTTTCAGCATCAGGAAATGTGCTGAGCGCGAGCAGAATTTTTGCTGCCATGCGTCAGGCGAGAATGGCCGCTTCGTACCGCCTAGCCGGGTCGGCCCGGCAAATCCAGCCACCACCCAGGACACGATCGCCATCATAGAAAACGGCTGCTTGTCCGGGCGTGACTGCCCTTTGCGGTTCATGCAAACGAATGTGGACGCGTCCATTCTCAAGTGGCGTCAATGTCGCACCCGCACCCGGATGACTGTAACGAATCTTCACACTGGTTTCGATTTTGCTGCTGTAGCCGGGGGCGTTGATCCCGGCAATCGGGTGCCAGTTCACGCGATCAATTTCGAATTCGTCCACCACCAAGTCGTCAGCGTCTCCGACGATTACGCGATTTGTCTCCGGATCGACATCGACAACGTAGCGCGGTCGCTGCGAACCGCCCGGCAACCCTTTGCGTTGACCGATAGTGAAAAGCTCGATCCCCTCGTGCTCGGCGATGAAATTTCCATCGACATCGTAAATTTCGCCGCGATGAAACTCCGTTTCGCCAACGTGCGAACGCAGAAACGCTTTGTAATCGTTGCCGGGGACAAAGCAGATTTCCTGGCTGTCGATCTTGTCCGCCACTTTCAGCCCTAACGAGTGCGCGATTTTGCGGATTTGCGGCTTTGTCATTTTCCCGAGAGGCGTCAGCGCGCGCCGAAGTTGTGGCTGCCGGAGGCTGAATAGAAAATAGGACTGATCTTTGCGCGGATCGACGCCTTTTCGCAGGACGGCGCAGCTGAGGCCGTCGCTCCCGGCTGCACAATGCTCGATGATGGCGTAATGGCCTGTCGCAATATAATCGCAGCCCAATGCTGCCGCTTTGCTCCAGAGATTGCCGAACTTGAGCTTTTCGTTGCACATCACGCACGGATTTGGCGTTCGGCCAGCCTGGTACTCACTCGAGAAATAATCGATGACGAGTCGCTCGAACTGATCGGCCTCGTCGACAACGTAATGCGGAATTCCTAACGAATGAGCAACTGCCCGCGCATCGGCCACTGCCTGCGGCCCGCAGCACTTGTCCTCCGCGCGCGAGATGCAATCCTGGGGCCAGACTTTCATGGTCACGCCAACGACCTCGTAGCCCTGCTCGCGCAGCAAATATCCGGCCACGCTGGAGTCCACTCCACCGCTCATGCCGAGTAGGACACGCTGTTTATTTCGGTTCATCGAACGAGCAACTTCGATCAAGAGATGCACGAGTCAATCTTTCCGGGGAGCACAGGCTGCCAGCCTGTTCTTTTCGGTAGCCTGCCGAAAAGAAGTGTCGTCGACAAGCTGCCGACGACTGCAGGCAAGCTGCCTGCGCTCCCCAGAAAAGTGGCGCCTCGTTATAGTTTCACCGGCACGCTCACGAACGGGCTGCCGCGCAGAGTGAAACGCCACGGATAGTGCGCAGAGCGCCTAATACCGATTCGCGCATCCGCCACAACATCAACAGCCGTGCTTGCGGTGCGCGCGAAGCAATGCCGCGGGTCGGCGCACAAATCCATTTCATGATGACGATCGGTAATACCGAGCGCCTGCGTGAGTTTGCCGGGCCCCGAGCAGAGACGTTTCACGTCATCCAGTTTTCGACGTTTTTTCATTCGTTCGATTCCAGCCTTCGGTTCCAGAGCACGAATCAAAACGAAACCATTCGCCTCTCCTTTCACGAGCACGTTCAGCATCCAATGCATCCCATAATTAAAATAAACGTAAGCCGCGCCCGCCTTGTTTCTTTCGATAAAGGCACGGGTGCTCGGGCGCATGAAGGTATGACATGCCTCATCATTTATCGCGTTGTACGCCTCCGTCTCGACGAGGACACCGGAGCAATTTCCCCAGATCAATTCCGCACCGATTAACTCGCGCGCGCTAATCAGAGGATCGCGTTCAAAAAAAGATGCGGGAATGATTCGATTCTTCATCTCCGCCACACTTGCGAAGTGGCTGCCTTATTGGGACGGGGGATTACTCCGGTTCATAGCGAACCGGGAGCAGAATGCTGCTTTCAACCGGATCACCATCGCGAAACGCGGGAATAAATTTTGCCCCGGTGAAATCGGTCAACGCCGCTTGGGCGAGACCAACCAGCGGTGGTTCTTCCGAGACAGCCTGCAGATCCTGCAAGTTCCCTTCCGCATCAACTTTCAGCGCGAGTCGCACCAAGCCTTTCACAAACACCGTCATGCGTTCGCGTGGATAATGTAATCCAGTGAACTTCGAATCCGCGCCAATGACAGGCTGCGGCCCGATAAAATCATTTCCCGCCTTCAACTCGTCGGCTTCTTGATTTGCAAAAATATGGAGTTTCGGCTTCCCGTCCACGACTGAGAAAAAAACGGTGCCGTAGAACAGCACCTCAACCGGCTTGTGTTCATAAATCGCCGGCGCGAGTCGCGCCTTGTCGAGGCGCTTGCGCACTTCCGCTTCGAGTAAATCCGAACCGGGCACAGGAAGATAAGTCGTGTACGACACGACATTGCCTGTCGTCGCGACGCGACAGCAAAACATAATTGCCCCGTCCTTTAGCCCCTTTTTAAGCAAATCCTGGGTATCGATCTGGTTAACCAGCGACTCTGGCCCCGATCCCAGCACGGCGGGCCGAAGACGCGGCATTGGAAGCTCCGCTTTCGCGAGAAAAGTCGCGCTCAGAAACAAGGACGTAATCCATAAAAAAACGAGTCTGCGCATAAGCCCTTACGCAACGCATCGGGCGAGTTTTGGCAAGGCCAATCTGGCGTTTACTACGCGGCAGTCGCCCAGTCGCGGGCGGCCGCAATCCGATGCACCATCTTGTGGCGCCGGAAATAATCGATGAGCGCGTCCCGTGTCTGCACCGGATGCATTGTGCAGTTGGCCGCTGGCGTCTCAAGCAGTGCGCGCAACTTCATGAAGCGATGGCCGGCGCTGCGTGAGTCGAAACTGTTAAACGCAATCACGTATTTTTTGCCGCGATCAAGCGGTCGTCCATCGTCGAGGGTTATCGAGGTAATTTGACGATCGTAACCGCGGCCTTCCGTCTTGATTTCGAACCCGACTAAATTGCGACTCTCATGGCTGGCGTACACTTCTTCCATTACCGGTTTTATTTCGTCCGGCGAGAACGCTGCGGTCACGACATAGTTTTCAAACGGAATTACATTCCAAATATCTCTTACCGTTTTGGCACCGGCGATCAACTTGGCCTTTTCATCGAACACTCCATGCATGGCGCCATCCACGTGCACACTTCGCTCGAGCAACGCTTCCATAATTGCTGCGCCGATCAGCCTCTCAATATCGCTCGGCACGCCGGGTCGACTGCGAGCGCGCAGAGTCTCGGCCAATTCACCGATCGGCTGCGCCAGTGCAACGTCTGATTCGGCGAGCTGCGTCTTCGCTCGCGACATAACCACGGGATCGAAACCCAAGCGGTGATCCATCAGCTCGCAGGACGCTTGCCGATGGAGCAGCCTCCTGGAGTTTCGATCAAAGAGAAGATCGACGCGGCCCACATGAATGCCGAAATGATCTGCCTGGGTAAAAAGTGCACCATTGACAAGGCGACTTGGAACTGGCTGATGGGTATGACCGGCAATAAACACGGACGCCTCCGAAAATTCCGAAGTCAATGCCATCACCGTATTGGCAAAATCATCACCACCGCTGCGCGGTTTTAGTCCCATGTGCCCAGTTAGGACAATCGCGTCTGCGCCCTCACTCTTCGCCTTCGCGATCGCGCGCCGGACAGGCTCAACCGGATATTGAAATTCGATCCCCTGCGTAAATTCCGGTCGAAGCCAAAACGGCATCCCCGGCGTCGTGACTCCGATAATGGCAAGCTTGATGCCGGCAACCTGCTTCAAAATGAACGACTGAATTTTCGCGAATGGATGTTTTGCATCGGGAAATTCGCCGGCTGGCTTTCCTTCGAGCACTGTGTTCGCAGCCAGCACTGGCATTGCCGAACGTTGTAACGCTTGTTGAAACGGCTGCATTCCCCAGTCGAACTCATGATTGCCGATAATCCATGCGTCGTATTTGAGATGATTGAATAGATCGATTATCAGCTCGCCCCTGCTCCGCAACCCAACATCCGTTCCCTGATACACGTCGCCGACATCGATTAGGATCGAGTTAGGATTTTGCTGCTGCCAACGCCGGATTTGCGTGACGCAACGCACCATTCCACCGCAATCAGGATTTCCGTTGTAATCGGAAGTCGGCAAAATATGGCCATGAAGGTCCGTCGTATGCAGGATCGAGATGCAAACCGTCTCGGAATCCACGGCCGCAGCGGCGCGCGTCAGAGTTGGGACCGCGCTGAGCAATCCCGCCCGGCCAATGAGCTTCAAGAACTCCCGTCGACTCCAGAATCTATCCGGATGGAATACGGCCATGACTTCCTCATTCTACTGCGGAGGCGACTGTCATCTCAATGAAAATGCTCGGACTCAGCATCTTGACCGCTAGGCATTTGCAGTGATGATCCACCTAATTGCGTAATTTTATTTGCCATGCTCAACGAAAATTCTTTTAAAGATTTGAAGGCAAACCTGCGAGGAGGACTGATCGAACAGGGCGACCAAGGCTATGATGAAGCCCGTAAAGTGTACAATAGGATGATACACAAGAAGCCGCGCGCGATCGCGCGCTGCGCGGATGTGGCAGACGTGATCCGCTCGGTAAATTTTGGGAGAGAAAATAATTTGCTTCTCGCAATCCGGAGTGGCGGACACAACGCCGGAGGCCTGGGAATTTGCGATGATGGTCTGGTCATCGACCTGGCACCGATTAAATACACTCGTGTTGATCCGGCAGCTCGGACAGTCACCGTCGGTGGCGGATGCACGTGGGGCGATGTCGATCATGCCACGCATGCGTTTGGACTTGCTACTCCGAGCGGAATCATTTCGACGACGGGAGTCGGTGGACTGACCCTGGGTGGAGGGATCGGGCATCTCACCCGCAAATACGGACTGAGCATCGACAATCTGCTCGCAGCCGACGTCGTATTGGCGGACGGCACATTCGTAAAGGCGAATGCTGACGAGAATTCCGATTTGTTCTGGGCCATTCGTGGCGGTGGCGGAAACTTCGGCGTCGTAACTTCGTTTACGTTCAAACTGCATCCGATCGACATCCTCTATGGCGGTCCAATACTCTATGAATTGAGCGAAGCAGCCGATGTCATGAAATGGTATCGCAATCTGATTCCCACGGCTCCGGACGATTTGAATGGCTTCTTCGCCTTTCTCACCGTCCCGCCGGCACCGCCTTTTCCCGAACATCTGCACATGAAAAAAATGTGCGGCGTGGTTTGGGCATATGCCGGCCCGCAGACGAAAGCTGAAGAAACATTCAAGCCGATTCGCGCTTTTAAGAAGCCGGCTCTCGATTTTGTAGGCCCGCTGCCCCAGCCGGCGTTGCAAAGCATGTTCGACGCCCTCTATCCCCCGGGGTTGCAATGGTATTGGCGCGCCGATTTTGTAAATGAATTGAGCGATGACGCGATCGCGCAACACACTCGTTTTGGCGAAGCCCTTCCCTCGATGCATTCCACCATGCATCTCTATCCCATCAACGGTGCTGCATCACGCGTTGGTAAAAACGATACCGCCTGGAATTATCGAGATGCTACCTGGGCGCAGGTAATGGTGGGCGTTGATCCGGATCCAGCCAACAACGAAAAAATCATCTCATGGACGAAGAGTTATTACGACGCGCTGCATCCCTATTCGGCGGGTGGAGCATATGTAAACTTTTTGATGGGAGATGAAGGAGACGATCGGGTGAAGAAAACGTACGGAGACAATTATGAGCGGCTGGTCGCGATCAAAAATAAATACGACCCGGGTAATCTCTTCCGCGTAAATCAAAACATCAAGCCGACTGCATCGTGATTTTCATTGCATGTAACGACCAGCGCTTGCAATTCTGATTATGCTCCTCCCAACGGGCCTGGCATGTGTCTAGCGTTTAGTGAATCCGCCTCTCCCCTTTGTGAAGGGGAGAGGATTGAGGTGAAGAGATGCAGAGCGCGCGCTACTCAACCCTCACCCTACCCTCTCCCTTGTGAAGGAAGAGGCGAGAACGAACTAAACGGCGCTCTGTCGAAAGGAGCGCGATTCCTTTTTTCTGTCAGGGGGAATCACTCCAAACCGAACCAATGAATGCTGATGAGTTGAGGTCATTGCAGGCGCCTCTTAAAGCCGAGTATCGCGAACATCCAGAGACCGCGTTGGTCACGCTCCGGGCCAAGGGGCAAGTTGGCAACGACATCACCTGCAAAATCGGAACGGGAAAGGCGCGGGTCGAAGCGGGTCTCCACCCGGCGACCGGAGGCGATGGGCTTAGCGCGTGCTCCGCCGACATGTTGCTCGAGGCTCTGGTGGGCTGTGCAGGCGTAACGCTGCGTGCAGTTGCCACGGCGCTGGGCATCTCATTACGTGGGGTAATGGTTCAGGCCGAAGGCGATCTCGATTTTCGCGGTACGCTTGGTGTGTCCAAGGATGTCCCTGTCGGCTTCAAGCAGATTCGATTAAACTTCGACCTGGATACTGACGCCAGCGAAGAGCAGCTCGCTACATTGCTTCGCCTGACCGAACGGTATTGCGTCGTTTACCAAACGTTGAGTCATCCTGCCGAGATCAGCGTTTTGCATCGCGTGATATCTCGCTAAAATCTGCGCCTATGCCGTT
>JBKOXU010000185.1:0-8084 GCA_046725095.1 Verrucomicrobiota bacterium | reverse complement strand
TCGCGGTCATCGCCGGCGCGGTCCTTTCGCCAATTCTGCTGGTCATGGATCTCGGCCGTCCGCATCTCTTCCTCAACATGCTGCGCGTTTTCAAACATCGCTCCGCCATGTCGATGGGCGCGTGGATTCTGACCGCATTTGCCACGTTCGCCGTTCCGGGCTTGATCGCGCTCGAATTACACGCGCATCAGACTTTTCCCGGCACGCTACATCAACTCCTGCGCTTGGCCGCTGGGATTTTCATTTTTGGTGCGGCAATTTTTGGAAGTTTGCTCGCGACTTACACCGGCGTCCTTATCGGAGCAACGGCGATTCCCGCATGGTTTTCACATCGCACCTTGCTGCCGATTCATTTTGGAGCTGCCGGCTTGGGATCCGCGGCCGGCGTGTTGGAATTGCTGGGGCACCGAATCGCCGCACTCAACTTTCTCGGATTTTTCGCCGCCACAGTTGAGACAGCGCTTTTGATCTGGCTCAGCGTCGATAAACACGGCGTGGCCGATCGCGCGATCCACGAACACGCTTCCGGCTGGCTCATTCGCATCGGCGAAATCTTGAACGGCCCGCTCGCGCTTGTTCTGCGGTTCTTAGGTCTCATTCCATTCGCTGCCATTTCGTTTTTAATCGGAGCGCTGGTCAGTCGCATCGGCTGGATTGCGGTCGGCAAGGTCTCCGGCTCCGATCCGGAATCTGTCTTCGCCGCGGAACGACTGTAGCCGCGGTCACTGACCGCGGTTTCTGTTCCCCTCAGACTTCACTCCGAAGGGGGACTCGCGATCCATCCTTCAGCCGTACCGGAAAATCCCGCGGACGCGCAATGACCGCGAAATGGAAGAGTCACGATCTTGGAATGTGAAAAAGTTAAAATTACTTAGTTTAATCGGCATCACATCGACCCCCGCTGACGCCGGATGGGCAGCTGGCCACGGCGGCGGTGAAGGAGGCGGCCCAACTCGTTCGGAATGCGTTGAGAAATTCATCGAAGACATGGCCAAGGCAAAAAATGTAACGCCCAATGAGACAGAGAAGGAGTTCTTTCGAACAACACGGCCGAGTTCCCTTTTGCAACGCTTCGCCACCACAGATGAAGTTGCCGCGTTAGTAACGTTCGTTGCCAGTCCGCTCTCATCAGCAATCAATAGTGCAGCGCTCCGCGTTTAAGGCGGTGTGTTGCGTTCCATTTTCTAATTGAAGTCGATGATTTCAGAATTTTAGGTCCGTTGCGTCTCCCATTTCGCCACATCGGCGCGCGGGTCCCGTGGATCTAACCAATGAGGCGATGAAAAAACTTTACTGTAGCCAGACAAAAAGAGATTATCGCGGGCGAGTTCGTTCGTCAGGCACGCGGATGGAAGCTCCCTTTGACTTGCGGACCGGTTTCGGTTTATGGCTCGAACTGCTAAATCCACTGGCCGAAGGAGACCTGCGAAAAGTGTTAAGGTGGCCAGAAAGACGAAGCAGCTCCTAAAGCCCCCGGAGAAGCCGGAGAAGATTCTCTTTCGAGTCGAAGGAAAGATGTCGACTTTCGGTGGCCCGCTCGATTTTGGGATGCAACCTGACGAGGGTTTGGCCCTCTTTAGCAAGAGCGATCTAGAAAATCCGAAATACGCCGATCTGTTCTTGCCGGCCCCACCGCCGGGCACAAGCGGAGTTGGGCGAAGGCTGAACCCCGATAAGTTTTATTTCGCTTGCCGCTGGAATTATTCGGATACGTCAAAAGAATTCCTACGAAGAAGTCTTGCCTGCGTCGAGAATCCGCAGAATGGGCGCAAAGTCGATGCACGTCCGGTTGATTGGGGACCGCATGAGTCTACGGGGCGCGTAGCGGACTTGTCCCCGGGACTCGCGGCAGCGCTTGGACTCAATACTGACGACGTTGTTAGGATCACGATTTCGGCACGGCGAGCTACGCCTGTAAAGGTCATACCCGCGGGGCGCGCGGGCCACGGCACCAGTAATCCCCACGCAAAACCGGTCATCAAACAATTCACCGAGAGTCCAAATCATTCGTCGCGCAACGGAGCGAAGATCGACACGATTGTCTTGCACTGCACCGAATCGTCGCTCCAAAGCACGCTCGGTCATTTCCAAACTGCCAGCGGTAAAAATCCGGTCTCCGCCCATTACGTCATCGATCGCAATGGCGACATCTACCAAACCGTGCGCGACAGCGATGCGGCCTGGCATTGCATGGGCGCGAACCGCACCACCATTGGAATCGAGCACGTCGGCAGTGAGACCGATTCACTCACCGCGCCGCAGACCGCTGCTTCCGCGGCGCTTATTCGCTGGTTGCTCGAGCAATATCAGATTCTGCGCACAAATGTCTTCGGCCATGATTTTACGCCCGGCTACAGCCGGCCCGGTGGAACAAGCTGCCCGGACAAACTCTTTGGCGCGGTGCACTCGCAGGCCGCGATCGCTGCCTGGGTAGAAGCGAACGTCTGAGACGCGCCTTGCGAAGGTCGCTACGCCGAATCGCTAAATGGTCAAAGCGTGGAAGCGCGTCTGTTATCACGCGGTTTTGCCCAACGAATGCGTGTCTGCTTTAGCCTTCTTAAATCACAGGCTCTGTTACGTTTATCTTCCGAAAAATCATCCACACGCCGGCGAGAACAAAACACGCGCCGACAAGCGACCAGAGAGAAAATTTCTCACCACCGATTGCCCATCCTAACGCGACTGCCCCCGGCGGCGTGACGAGCGAGATTGCTTGCAAATTTGCCACCGTCATTCGCGGCAGGAGCCAGTAAAGAAGCAAAAACGTGAGCGCCGAGCCTATCACGGCCAGGTAAAGCAAACAGAAGATAGACAAGCCGCTCCAATGAAAACGGAGCGGATTTCCCTCCGCGATGAATCCGGTGACGAGCAAAGGCACTGCGCCAAAGATCATTTGCCAGCCAGCGATCATCGCTGGAGCCAACTGCATCCCTCGCGCTTTGAGCAGGACATTGGAGAACGCCGCGCCAGCAGCCCCGCATACGATGCCGAGTCCGCCCCAGAACGCCATCCATCCGTTGAAACCGAGAAGCCGCTCGCAAATTATCGTCACGCCGCCCAGGGCAAGCAACGCGCCGGCAAGTCTTTGCAGGCGCAGCGGTTCATCGGGAAGCATCAGATGCGCGAACACCATTCCAAAGATCGGGATCGTCGCCTGCAACACCGCCGCCAGCCCGGATGAAACATGCAGTTCGCCCCAAAAGAGCAGTCCGTAGTTTACGGCAAACATCAGGACGCCAGTGAATGCGAGCACTGCGTAATCCGACGCCTGCTGTGGCAACAGGCGGACTCGCCCGACTGAGACGGCGAGAAGGACAAAGATCGCGATCAGAAAACGGATTCCCGCATAGGAAATCGGCGGCAAATCGCGCAATCCGATCTTGATGGCGAGCCAGGTTGAGCTCCAAACGACACAAAGCGTGAGCCATGCCACAGGCACACCCCACCCGACTTTTGGCCGCCAATGGTGTTTCCACGATGTGGTTGTCATTTTGATCGACGCGCGACCATCGCGTCTTGGTTGGGATCCGTAAAGACGAACGGCCTCCGAATCCGAGGAAGCCACGAAAAGATTCTTCTTGCCGCGGTTGGGTCGATCCGCTAAAACCCGCGCCAACCAACCTTAACCTCTATGAAATCACTCCTAAAACTCTCGCTTACTGCGTTTTGCCTCTTGCTTTCAAGCCAATTTCTGCTGGCTCAGGAAACAACCGATTACATGACTTCTGCCGGCGGCGGCAGTCCCGTTCCGGGGATCATCGGACTGCTCATCGGGCTGCTGCTAATTGTGGCGATGTGGAAATTATTCACCAAAGCGGGCCAGCCTGGTTGGGCCAGCATCATCCCGATCTACAATCTCTACATTTGGTGCAAGATCGTCGGCCGGCCATGGTGGTGGATTCTGTTGATGCTCATCCCCTTCGTTAACTTTATCATCCTGATTATTCTTTGCATCGATACGGCGAAGAGCTTCGGCAAAGGCGCAGGCTTCGGAATTGGCCTCGCTTTACTGGGAGTTATCTTTTGGCCGATCCTTGGTTTCGGCGGTGCTCAATATCAAGGCGCTGCTGCGACGCCGAAAATCTGAGGGATGTACGGCGGGGGGTCCGCGTCGCCCAGCGTCGCGGCTACAGGACCCAATTCGGCGACCGCTTTTCGTTGAAGGCGGCGATGCCTTCACGGGCTTCGTCTGATTCGCGCGCTTGCATATGATATTTAAGCGCAAGATCGACGTCTTCTTTTACTGAACGCCACCACAGTTCTTCGATCAATCGTTTCGTTTGCGCCAGTGCGTCCGGCGCGCCCTGCAAGACAGAGTCAGCAAACTTTTGGGCTTGGCTCATCAACTCGTCTTGCATGACAACGCGATTGACGAGACCGATCTCCTTTGCGCGTTCGGCCTTAATCAATTCGGAGCCCAGCAATAGTTCGCGCATATTTCGTTCGCCTACTTGCCGGCGGAGAAAAGTCATGACCAGACCGGCCACCAAACCCCGACGTACCTCCGGATAACCAATCCTGGTGCCTTCTGCTGCGACAACAAAATCGCAAGCCGACATGATACCTGCGCCGCCTGCGACCGCCGCGCCATGCACAGCTGCGATCGTGATCAAACGAGTCTGGCTGATGGCGACCAACGTGTGCGCGACCATCTCGGCGGTGGCATGTGCTTTCGTCGGATCCGCCGCTTCCTTCAAATCCAAGCCGGTGCAAAAGGCTGCGCCTGCTCCGCGCAAAACAAGCACCCGCTCCTGCGGTTGATCCGACGCAATTTTGATCGCAGCGATCAGCTCGCCGAGTAACTCAATTGTGAGCGCGTTACGGCGTTCAGGACGATTGAGAGTCAGAACAGTTATTTGCGGCGTGTGTTTTTCGATCAGAACGACGGGCATGACGTAAATGGCAAAATCCGAATGACGAATGTCGAATTAAACTTGGATCACCCCGGTGTGGAAGCGAGCTTGGGGCATTGGACGCGAGACGTATTGCAACAAACGAATCAGAATGTCCCGTGTTTCGTGGGGCTGAATGATCGCGTCAACCCAGCCGCGGGCGGCGCCGTAGCGAATATCGGTTTGTTCCTCGTAATTCTTTTTGACCGTAGCGCGCAATTCTTCCAGTTCTTCCGGCGAAGATTTTTTGTCGCGCTCTCTTGCCCGAGCAAGGACTGCAAAAACGGTATCGGACGCCTGGGCCGCGCCCATCACTGCGTAGCGAGCCGTCGGCCAGGCGACGATGAATCGCGGATCGTAAGCTTTCCCACACATCGCATAATTCCCGGCGCCAAACGATCCACCGACAACGACTGTAATCTTCGGAACGACGGAATTGCTGACCGCATTCACCAGCTTTGCGCCGCTGCGAATGATCCCGCTTTCTTCCGCATCGCGTCCCACCATAAAACCGGTGACGTCCTGAAAGAAAATGATCGGCAGGTTCGTTTGATTGCAATCCATCACGAACCGCGCCGCTTTATCGGCGCTCTCGGAGTAAATGACGCCGCCCATCTGGATGCCTTCTTTTTTGGTCCGCACTTGCAAGCGTTGATTTGCAACAAAGCCGACTGCGCTCCCGCCAATGCGGGCATATGCGGTCACGATAGTTTTGCCGTAGTCGGCTTTATATTCATCGATTGAGTTTGCATCGACGACCGACGCAAGCAGATCGCGCGTATCGTACTGCTTCTGGCCGTCGAAGCTGATCAAATCGTAGATCGAATCAGGACTCTTCGCCGGTTTCGTCGTTTCTTTCGCCATCTCAGACATTTCCGATTCCTTTGCTTCCGGCAGCAATGCGATGAGCGAACGAAGGCGTTTGAGACATGACGCATCGTCTTTTTCGTAAAAATCTACCGTGCCACTTATCTCCGCATGCATTTGCGCCCCGCCCAGTTCTTCGGCATCGACTATTTGTCCAATAGCGGCTTTAACGAGTGAAGGCCCGGCCAGGTACAAACCGCTTCCCTTCGTCATTAAAATTTTGTCGCACAGGACCGGGAGATACGCGCCGCCCGCGACACAATTACCCATGATGGCCGCGAACTGAGGAATGCCAGCTGCGGAAATGACGGAGTTATTGCGAAAGATGCGGCCGAAATCATCTTCATCCGGGAAAATTTCGTCCTGCATCGGCAGGAACACACCGGCGGAATCAACCAAGTAAACGATGGGCAGAGCGCATTCAAAAGCGATGCGCTGGGCCCGGATCACTTTTTTGGCTGTTTGCGGAAAGAAGGCGCCGGCCTTCACGGTTGCGTCGTTAGCGATAACCATGCACGGAACTCCCGCGACATTCCCAATCCCAGCGACTACGCCTGCTGCCGGAATTTTTCCCCATTGTTCGTACATCTTATAGGCGGCCCAGAGACCGATCTCGAAAAACGGCGAACCTTTGTCGAGCAAATGACTGATTCGTTCGCGTACTGGCAGCCGGCCCATCTTGCGTTGACGTTCGTGGCCGGCTTTGCCCCCGCCTTCACGCAGAACGGTTTCCTCATTCACAATCGCGGCGCAGTGAGCGCGCAACAACTCACTGCTGGACGATGTCGATATGCGAGACATGACGCGAAGCACGCTTAATCTGCAGAACAGATGGAATCAAGCATTGTAAGGACCGATGCTATCTCGCAGACAGGCAAGGATCGACGGCTTCCTGGTAGCGCGCCAGACCTCACAATCAATGAACACTGGCTAGAGTGACAAAGATGTCTTGCCGGTACCGCGCTCGATTCGGCCAATCTGTTTTGCGCGCAGCAGTGCCATTACGTTCGCGGCGTCTTTCGCCGCGACAATCGCGACCATTCCAACTCCCATGTTGAACACCTGATACATCTCCTCGGGATCGACGTTTCCATTTTGCCGCAGGATCTGGAAGATCGCCGGAATCTTCCAGTTTTTCATCTTGATCACCGCATCGCAATTCGTCGGCAATATCCGTGGCAAATTATCGATCAAGCCGCCGCCGGTGATGTGGGCGAGACCTTTGATCGAGCCACCAGGAACTTTTGCGAGAAGCGCTTGATAATTTTTGTGCACACGAAGCAGCTCCTGGCCAACGGTGGTTTTCAAACCCGGGAGGCGTGAGTTGACTTTCAGGCGCATTTTTTCGAACAAAATCTTGCGGGCCAGCGAGTAGCCATTCGTGTGCAAACCGTTTGAAGCGAGGCCCAGAACAACGTCGCCCGGTCTGATTTTGCGGCCGTCGATGATCTTTGTGCGATCGACCACGCCGACGATACAGCCGGCGAGATCATATTCGCCCTTGCGGTACATCTTCGGCATTTGCGCGGTCTCGCCGCCGATCAAAGCGCAGCCGGCGGAGCGACACGCGCGGGAAAAACCGCGCAGCAATTGCTGGAAAATAGCGGGATCGAGTTTCTCGCAGCCAATATAATCCAGAAAAAAAAGCGGTCGTGCGCCGAGCACGGCGATGTCGTTCACGCAGTGGTTTACCAGATCAGCGCCGACGGTGTCGTGTTTGTTCATCGCAAAAGCGATCTTCAATTTCGTTCCGACACCATCAATGCTTGCGACGAGAACCGGCTCCCGCAGGCCAGAGAAGTTTGCTCGGAACAATCCGCCAAAACCGCCAACCTTGCCGAGCACCTGTGGCCCGTACGTTTGCTTCACGAGCGATTGAAGATGGCGTTTTAGTCGATTACCGAGATCGACATCGACGCCGGCGCGAGCGTAAACCTTCTTTCTGCCAACAGATTTCACGGGACGTCTTCGAAATTGCTTCACGATCACTCTGCCGGCGAAATGACGAGATCCGAATGTCGAATGACGAATGAAATCCGGAGCAGGAATGAGGAATTGATCAGCGAACGAGATGCGGTTTTTCGTCGGACTTTCTCATTCCTTTGTCATTCGTAATTCGTGCTTCGTCATTCCAATCATTTCAAATCCGCGAACAACGTCGGATGCGCTTCCTGATCGGCGAGAGCTTTCGCTCGGCCCTCTCGTCTTTCCATGATGAATTTATCGAGTGCGGGATCGACGGGCAGGGGATAATCGCCGGTAAAACAGGCGAGACAGAAAGTGTTCAACGGCCTCCCGGTCGCCTTCACCATGCCTTCAACATCG
>JBKOXU010000164.1:0-5282 GCA_046725095.1 Verrucomicrobiota bacterium | reverse complement strand
ATGTCCGATGCGCAGTCAGTCTCGGGAATGACCGTCCGCGCCGTGACCACTGAAAACATTGAGCTGGATCGCGCCGTGACTGACAAAAACGGAATCGCAGTTTTTCCCCGCGACAAAACTTTTCCAGAGAAAAAGCCGGGCACTCATCTTTTCATTGCCGATACCCCGGACGGGCCGGCGCTCCAGTTTGCCGATGCCTCGACATATTCATCATCAGGCGGCGGGGGATACGCGCCGCCGCGAAAACCACATGCCGAAATCATTACTGATCGCAATCTCTACCGGCCCGGGCAGGTCGTGAAGATGAAAGGAATCCTACGCAATATCACTGGCGCCGGTCTCACCATTCCGGAGCAATCCGTCGTCAATTGGCGCGTCACGCAGGGTTACGAAGATCGCGTGGTAGGAGAGGGGACCACTGAACTTTCGAGTTATGGCGGATGGGAAACGGAATGGAACATTCCCGAAAAATCTAAGCTCGGTCATTTCGAAATTCGCTGCCAAATTGCCAGCGAGGACTATGACGGCAGAGCGTCGATCAGCATCGAGGAATATCGTGTGCCGGTTTTTTCGGTCGTAGTGGAGGCGGAGACAGAAGTCGGCGAAACGGCGCGCGCCCGTGTCTCCTCCGCTTATTTTCACGGAGCGCCGAACGTGGGCGCGCGTGTCCATTGGAAAGCGACCTGGACCGCATCGGCCGAATCGGGCGGTGAGTCCGACGATTACAAGCGACGGTATAACTCTTACCCGGAAGTCGGTCCAAGTCTCGATCCCTCCAGCGAACAGACCAAGACGATCGAAGGCGACACGAAACTGGATGCACACGGATTCGCAACCCTGGTGTGCGAATCTCCATTTAAAGAGAATCCGGCGATTGGTCGCGCCAATGTTTCCTGGCGCGCCGAAGTCACATCCCTTGATGGTCAAACGATCGTTGGCGGCGAGATGGCTGCCATTTTTTCGAATTCGACGCGGTTGGGCATTAAGGCGACCGAGCGGATGGGCAAAGACGGTGGCGTCAATGTCAGCATCGACGCCGTCGACAAAGAGGATGCAAAGGTCACGGGCGTGCCGGTTCATGTCGATCTTTTCCATGTCACAACGAAGACGACGAAAGAGCAGATTGCGCCGTTCGTTTTTCGTTATCGAAACAGCGATCAGTTTGCAAAGGTCGCATCTCAAGATACGAAAACGCCGGCTGAATTTCTTTTTCCGGCTAGCAAAACCGGGCGTTACGTCGTGGCGGCCAGCGCGACGGATAGGAAAACAGCACTCGTCAGCGACGAAACCGCTTTGACGGGCGCGGAACCCGCGGAACTTCCGGTTCAGAACGAAACAAGTTTCAAGATCGAACATCGTGCTGAAGCGTTCATTCCGGGGGAAAAAGCGGTGTTATCGATTCAGGCGCCTTTCGGCGGCGTCGCGTGGGTCTCGGTCGAAACCGACACAATTCTCGACACGCTTCTCGTTCCGGTGCCTGGCAACGCCGGCCGAATCGAGCTGCCGATTAAAAAGGAATATGCGCCGAATGCAACCGTCTCGATCTATCTCGTTAAGCCGGGTGGCGACAAGCAATTGCCGCAAGAGCGTTTTGCTGCGTCCGAAATCGAGGTGCGCCGGCCGGACCGTGAGCTAAAAATCGAGCCGCATCTCGCAAACACTTCGGTGAAGCCAGGCGAAACCATCCACGGCGAAGTGCGGGTTACGTCGGAAGCCAAGCCGATTGGAGATGTCGATCTTGTCGTTTTCGCGGTTGATGATGCAGTGTTAAAGCTCGGCGATTGGCAACTCCCGAATCTTCTGGCCGGCTTTTATCCTCGCAATCCTTTTTCCGTCCGCAGTTATCAGTCGCTTCAGAATTATATCGAAGAGATCACGCAGAAGAGTCTCACCGAAAAAGGCTTCATCATCGGTGATGGCGGCGAAGAACCTCTCTCGAATGTCACCAACCTGCGCAAGGAATTTCGGACGCTCGCGTTCTGGGAAGGAAGTTTGAAGACCGGCGGCGATGGCAAAGCGACTTTCGATTTCACCGCGCCGGATAATCTCACCACATATCGGGTTGTGGCGATCGGTCAGACGAAAGCGAATCAATTTGGCGGCGACGCCAGCGCGACCGTGCAAGTTTCAAAACCGCTTCTCATTAATCCCGCTTTGCCGCGTTTTCTTCGCGATCGCGACGAAGTTGAGTTGCGCGCAGTGGTGCAGCAAAAATTTTCCGATTCGGAAGAGGTCACGGTGCGTTGTGTACCGGATGCGAGTTGCCAACTGGTCGTAGATGCCAGCGCGACGCAAACTGCCAAACGCGATGCGCCAACGGTGTTCCGGTTCAAAGCGAAAGTCGTAGATGTCAATCTCACACCGGCGAAGATCCGATTCGAGGCGGTGGCAAAATCGGATGCGAAAATGTCGGATGCAGTCGAACTGACTTTGCCGGTGCAGCCGCCCACGATCGTGCGCAAAGAAAGCGTGGCCGGGCCTTTTAACGGGCCGCAATTTGATGCCCGAAGCGTAATGCCCGAACCGTTGAAACACGGGCACGGAACATTTAGCACAACGATTTCGACTTCGCCGTGGCTGCCGAAGATCATGGGCGTTCCTGTCATCCTCGAGTATCCGCACGGCTGCTTCGATCAAATTTCGACCAAGCTGCTCGGTTACGGTCTTCTCGCCAATTTATTGGCGTATCTGCCCGACGTGCAGGCGCGTGAGGCGGAATACCGAAGAGTGCTCGAACGTGGCATGAAACAGTTTAACGACTCGCTGCTGGCTGACGGCATGCTGCCGTATTGGCCCGGCGGTGATTCTCCAAATCCGTTCGTCACCTGCGAAGCATTCTGGGCGGTAAACGAATCGGTCAACGCTGGTTTTGAGGCGCCGGAAGGATTGCGCGACAAGCTTGCTGGCGCGCTCAAAAAAATCGTGAACGGACAAGCTGGGCCGTCGCCGTTTGATAAATGCTTCGCACTCTTCGTGCTGACGCAATATGAGTCAGACGAAAATTTCAGCGCCGTTTCGCAGGATTTGTATTTGCGGCGCAACGAGAGCGGCGATGAAGGCCGCGCGCTGCTGGCGATGACGCTCCACCGGCAAAACATCATGCCGCGCGAGAAAGAGCAATTGCTCAAAGAAATCGACGCGCCGATCAAGGAGCGCGCGTTTAATCCAGCGACGCTTGGTTCAATGACGCGGGCCGAGGCAATTTGGGCGCTCGCGTTCGACACGATTGCGCCAAAATTTTATACCGCGCAAAAGAAACAACGCGTCCGCGAACGAATGCTGGCGCTGATGGATTCGTCGGCCGCGCTTTCGACGCAGGAAAATCTTTGGTTGCTGCTCGCATTCAAGTCGATGATCGGCACCGAGAAAGCGGAGGCGCTAGGCGCTGCCGAGCCAAAAGGCGTTGTCTCGAAAAACGGCCGCTCCGTGGCATGGCTCGATCGAAAGATCGACAGCCAACTGCTGGTAAAGGGCCTGAACAAAACCGCGTTATCGTTTTTGCTACAGGCGGAATATTCCACCGATCAAGTCGATACCGATCGCGTCGATCGCGGATTTCGCGTCGAGCGCGTCGTGCGCAATCTCACCGAAGCGAAACGAACCGGTGAGATAAATGCGCCATTCAAACTCGGAGACCAAATTCTCGTGACTTACCGCATCAATACGCGAAAAAAGCAAAATTACGTCGCTCTGGAAGATTCGCTGCCCGCCGGTCTTGAGACGGTGAACCCAAATCTCGCCATGATCGGGAAGTTCTTCGAAATCCCGGAGAGCGATCAACCCGGGCGAGAGCTCACCCTGTCGTACTCGGAATTGCGTGACCGTTCCACCCTGCTTTACTTCGACACATTTGACCCGGGATCGGGCACGTATTCGGTCCTGGCCCGCGCTACGGCGGCGGGCACGTTCCGCTGGCCGGCCACGCAAGTTGTGCCGATGTACGACAGCCGTTTCTCCGGATTATCGCCTTCGAGCCTATGCGTAATTTCCGGCGAATAATGTCTGGGGAGCACAGGCCGCTGGCCTGTAGTTCGCGACAGCTTGCCGCGAATATGGATTTGCAAACACGGACTGAATTGAGCCATGTGCGTTCGGCAGGTTGCCGAACGCTGCAGGCTGGTAGCCTGCGCTCCCCAACGCGCGAGACACATGCATTACGTGGTTCAGGGCTGTTAGCGATTTGTGCCGGTCTACTAGTAGCAACGGCGACTGCGACCATCTTGTGGCTGCCTTTGCCCGCGAATCTCCGGCAGCCATGCATCGGAACTCTTACGCTGCTCGATTGTCGTGGCCGCGAAATCGCCGAGATCACTTCGCCCGAAGCACGCGCGCAATTACCGATAAAACTCGACGAACTGGGAAAGTGGCTTCCGCGCGTGACGGTCGCTCTCGAAGATCATCGTTTCTACGAACACGCAGGCGTGGACTGGCGGGCGACGGCATCGGCTTGCACACGAAATTTGAAAGCGCATCGCATCGTTTCAGGCGCATCGACCATTACACAACAACTGGTCAAAATGGCTTCCGGCCGGCAACGGCGCAGTTGGTTTGGCAAGTTTTACGAAACAATCGTTGCCTGGAAAATCGAGCGCCGCTGGAGCAAGGAACGCATCCTCACGGAATATTTGAATCGAAGCAGCTACGGTAATCGCCGGCTCGGGCCCGAAGCGGCTGCGCGTGCTTACTTTGGTAAATCCGCCCGCGATCTCACTTTGGCTGAATCGATTTTCCTTGCCGGTCTGCCGCAAGCGCCGACTCGATTCAATCCCTGGAGACATCCCGAGCTGGCGACTCGGAAATATGAGCGCTCGCTCGTCCGTTTAGCGCAGTTGGGCGTGATCAGTGGCGAAGAGCAAGCTCTTCTGGCGAAATCTGCGCCGGTCGCGCACCGGTTCGATCCACCGCATCTGGCGCCGCATTTTGTCGATGCCGTGATCGCGCGGAATCCGTTGCTCCGCGGCACGGTTAGGACGTCGCTCGATCTCGATCTACAAAATACGGCAGAACGATTTGTTCGCTCCCACCTTGCTGCATTGAATCGCTACGACATCACGCAGGCGGCGATCGTTATTCTCGACAACGAAACCGGTGCGGTGCGAGCGATGGTCGGTTCGAACAACTATGCGGCAAACCAGGTCAACGGCGCGCTGCGCCCGCGCAGTTGCGGTTCGACATTAAAACCGTTCGTCTATCTCGCCGCGATTGATCAACATGTTCTCACCGCGGCGAGTTTGTTGCCCGACACCGCCGAGACCATTCGCGACGAGTACGCGGATTATGAC
>JBKOXU010000031.1:0-7856 GCA_046725095.1 Verrucomicrobiota bacterium | reverse complement strand
CCGGCAGATTATTACGGAAGCGATCACGCCCGTGAGATCGGCCAGCAAACCCACGGGGATCGCATGCCGCGTTTGTTTTATTCCCACGGCTCCAAAGTAAACCGCCGCAACGTAAAATGTTGTCTCCGTGCTCCCATAAATGGTGGCGGCCGTGAGACTAACGATGTTGTCGGGCCCCAGGCGATGCACAATGTCCGTGACCAAAGCGAGCGTCGCGCTCCCGCTCAGTGGTCGCATCAAAGCCAAGGGGAGGAGATCGGTCGGAAATTGCAATGGCGTCAAGATTGGTGAAAGCAGGCGACTCAACAAATCGATGCCGCCGGCGCCTTTGAACATCCCAATCGCCACCAGCATCGTTACCAGGAATGGAATGATCTTTAGGATCACGCCGAAACCCTCTTTCGCGCCTTCGACAAATTCGTCATAGACTTTTATGCCGCGCGCCGCTGCGTAAAGCGGGAAGAAGCTAAGAAGAAACGGTATCGCCAGAATCGATAACGCGTTTACGCTACGGACAAAGAAATTCTGCGCGGCCGAGTCTGGTGTCACGGGAATGCCAAACCAGGTTGGCGCTACCATCCGGATAAATAACGCGACGAAGAGAACAACCAGTGCGCTCAACGCAATAAAACCCAGGAGGGACAATCTTTTCGCCGGTTCCTCCAGAGCGACGCTGTTGCTGCTGTCGCCGGGATCGCTGACGCCGGCCTCTTCTTTAATTTCGGCTTTCTCAAGCTCCTGCTCGATCTTCGTCCTTTGAGCAGGCGGGGAAATCCGAAACATCCGCAATTTCTCAAGGACCTTCACCGAAATGATCGCGACGCTTGCTGCGCAAAATGTCGAGAGCAGCGCCGTGCCGACAATTGCCGTCGGCCGCGTCGATCCGGACGCTGCCAGAATTGCAATTGCGGTTGCGGGAACCAATTGGACAGAGCTGGTGTTGATCGCGAGAAATGTGCACATCGCATTTGTCGCCACCCCGGGCCGTGGATTGAGCGACTCCAGATCGCGCATAGCGCGCAAGCCCAGGGGCGTAGCCGCATTGCCCAAGCCGAGCATGTTCGCCGACATATTCATGACCATGGAACCCATCGCAGGATGCTCAGGCGGAACGTCCGGGAAAAGCCGGCGCATGATGGGACGCAGACCGCCTGCGATCCTCTGAACAAGGCCGGCCCGTTCGGCCAAACGCATCACTCCCAGCCACAATGCCATGATGCCGATGAGCCCCAACGCAATCGTAACCGCGGTTTTCGCGCCATCGAGTGCGCCCTCGGTTACCTCCTTAAAGCGGTCGTTCCAGCCGCCGATCGCAACCGCGAGCAACACCAGCGCAAACCAGATGTAATTCAGCACGCGTAACGTTGTAGCCGGGGGCGCTGACCCCGGCCAGCCGATATTATTGTTGCGTTGTCGATCTTCCTTTCTGCACACTGGGCGTGCAATGAGTGGCTCCACTCAAATCAAAGACACGACTGGGAATCCGGCTCCGCTTGGCCTACTCGGCTTCGGGATGACCACGGTGTTGCTAAACCTGCATAACGCCGGCTTTTACGAACTCAACAGCATGATTCTGGCAATGGGAATTTGCTATGGCGGGCTGGCGCAGATTATTGCCGGAATCATGGAATGGAAGAAAGGCAACACCTTTGCCACGACTGCCTTCACGTCATACGGCTTGTTCTGGCTCTCCCTTGTCGTCCTGGTTGTCCTGCCAAAGACCGGATGGGGTACGGCAACCAATGACACGGCAATGGCCGCGTATCTCGCGATGTGGGGATTGTTCACCGGAATCATGTTTATCGGCACCTTGCGGCTCAATCGGGCGTTACAAGTCGTGTTTGCAACGCTGACGATTTTGTTCTTCATGCTCGCCATCGGCGATTTTACCGGTGCGAATAAGGGCTTTACACGCGCAACTGGCTACGAAGGAATCTTCTGCGGTTTCTCCGCGATCTACGCTGGCCTCGCCCAAGTGCTCAATGAATTGCACGGTAGGACCATTCTCCCGCTCGGCCCGGTCAAGAAATAGTGACTCTCATTTAACCACGAAGGACACGAAGAGCACGAAGGACTACAAAACAAAACGTTTGATGCCGTTCTGGAGCTTTGTGACGTTGAAATCGATTAGGAGGCCAAGCGAAACGTTGGCGAGCCGCATGTAGGTAAGAATTTGCGCTTGGTGAATTGGAAGAAGTGTTTCGACACTCTTGATTTCGACGATTAGATCGCGACGTACGAGCAAATCGATCCGATAGCCGCAATCCAGCAGAACATCTTTGTAGCGCACCGGGAGCGGGACCTCCATTTGGAACGGGATCTGCGCCGCGTGCGAGAGCTCACAAGCGAGGCACTGGCGGTAGGTCGATTCGAGTAGGCCCGGCCCGAGGTTGCGATGAACTTCGATCGCGCAGCCGATTACGTTTCGCGACAACTCATCGAATTCCATCTTCGTGCTCTTCGTGTCTTTCGTGGTGGTTAGATCCGTCCCTTCAAAAGAGTAGCTGCGAGTTGCAGAGCCGATTCGCTTTTGCCACCGAGCATGCGCGCGATCTCTTCCTGTCGGCTTTTTTCGCTGATCTCACGTAGCTGCGAATAAGTTCGGCCCCGGACCACTTCCTTTGTCACCACAAAATGCGACGAGGCAGTCGCAGCCACTTGCGGGAGATGCGTGATACAAATTACCTGATGATCGCGGCCCAAGGTTTGCATCTTCGCGCCAACAGCATGCGCGATCTCTCCGCCCACATTCGTATCGATCTCATCGAACACGAGCAGGGGAATCGCGTCGTGCGCCGCCAGGGCGGACTTGATCGCCAGCATCAAGCGTGAGATTTCGCCGCTCGATGCAATGGCGCGAAGCGGCTTTAACGGTTCGCCTGGATTCGGCGAGAAAACTAATTCTACGGCATCGAACCCACTCGGACGCGGTTCGTCGAGTGCATCGAGCTTTGCTTCAAATTCGGATTGGCGGAACCCGAGATCGCGAAGGTTGCGCCGGATGGTCTCGGAAAGTTTCGGTGCAGCCTTTGTCCGAAGCTTCCGCAATGCTTCGCCGGCACGATTCATTTGCGCGCGCACCTTTTCGATTTCCTTTGCGAGACGTTCCAGCTCGGCATCGCGCCCTTCGATTTTCCGCATTCGCTCGGCCGCACGCTCGCCGAACGCGATTACCTCAGCGATCGAGCCGCCATATTTGCGCTTTAGAGTTTCGAAGAGCGAAACGCGCTGCTCGAGCGCGGCGAGCTGTTCCGGATCGAGATCGAGCTTCTCGGCATAACTGGACAGCGCACGCGCAATCTCAGAAAGCTCCACCACGCTGACAGCGTGCGCCGATGAAAACTGCGCAATCGAATTGTCGATTTTTTCCAGTTCGCGCAACAGGCGCTGTGTCTCGGCAAGTTGCGAGAGAACGGAATCGTCTGCTTCGGAAAGTTTGTTTGCGACCGCGCTGGCCAGCTCGATCAATCGCTTGCTGTGGCTGGCCAGTTTGTAGCGTTTCTCAATTTCCTCTTCTTCTCCCGCGACCAGATTTGCCGCCTTAATTTCGTTCGTTTGGTGGTGAAGCAGGTCGAGTTCCTGTTCGCGAGCCGTCTCCGCCGTATTGAGCGCCGCATGTTCTGCAAGCAGCGTCTGTAATTGGCGGTAATTCTTCCGATATTCGTCGACCTGTTCATCAGCGCGCGCGAAGGAATCGAGCAGGCTCAATTGCTTCTCCGCCGAAAGCAAAGATTGGTGATCGTGCGGGCCATGAAGATCGACCAGATCGTCGCCGAGATTTTTCAAGATCGACAATGTGGTTGGCGAACCATTGATGAACTGGCGCGTGCCTCCAATAGCCGAAAAGCTGCGTTTGATGATGAATTCGTGCTCGCATGGTTCGATTCCGGCCTCGACAAGCTGCGGATTGAGCTTTTGCAAGTCGTTTCCAGTCCAAACGGCTTCGACCGTGCAGAGGTCGGCCCCGGTGCGAATCAGCGATTTATCCGCACGCTCGCCGAGCAAAAGTTGCAGCGCGCCGATGATAATCGATTTGCCCGCGCCAGTCTCACCAGTAACGGCCGTGAAGCCGGACGCAATTTCCCAATCGAGTTCTTCCACGAGCGCGAGATTCTTAATTCGCAATAAAGTGAGGACGGCCATGGGAAGGTTGATGGTTAATGGTTGAGAGTGGAGGTTTCAGCTTGCCAACTCAGCTCTCAACTCTCAACCCTCAACTGAAGTTGACCTTCCTTGGCACGGGCACGTCGCAAGGGGTGCCGATGATTGGCTGTGATTGCGATGTGTGCCGGTCTCCCGACCCGCGCGACAACCGGCTGCGCTCCTCGATTTATATCGAAACTCCGGAATGCTCGTTTGTGGTGGACACTGGCACGGATTTCAGAACACAGGCGCTCCGCGAGGATATCCGCAATCTGGATGCGGTAATTTTCACGCATTCGCACACCGATCACATTATGGGCTTCGATGATCTCCGACGCTTTTCGCACGCGCGTGGTTCGATGCCGGTTTATGCGTCGCTCGAAACGATGCGCGATCTGGAGCGCGTGTTTCAGTTCGCGTTCAACACCAGCAATCCGGCGCTGTATTATCTGAAGCCGGAGCCGCACGTGATCGATGGTCCGTTTAAACTGGGTGAGACGTTGATTACACCTTTGCCTGTACCCCACGGAAACTCTCTCGTTAACGGTTATCTCTTCTCGCGCGACGGCGAAAAACTGGTTGCTTATTTGAGCGATTCCAGCGCAGTGCCGAACGAAATTGTCGATCAGATTTCAGGAGTGAGGGCGCTAATCATCGATGCGCTTCGCGACAAACCGCATCCAACTCATCTCAGTGTCGCGCAGGCGTTGGAAGTCGCCTCACGGGTCCAGCCAGGCGAGACCTATTTTACTCACATTTGCCACGAGCTGCCGCAATCCGCCGAATCACGGCTTCCCGATCGCGCACACATCGCGTACGACGGATTGAAGCTCCGTTTGTAAGGAAATCGTCCAGCGGAAAACCAAGCTTCGCGGGCGTGAATGGTGTAAAAGCGCTGGCGACACGGCGCATACCCATCTAACGAGAAAAAGATGAGCGACGGCCGCCGAGAGCGAGCATGGCCCGAAGGGAAAGTGATTTAGTCATCTGAAATGTGAATACGCGACGGGTGGCGGTTCGCTCCATCGCCTGGTTTAGATCGCTCAGAAGCGCACATAAGATTCGTTGAGGAATAGTGGAATGCGTGTGGCGAGCGAGTTCGCCGTCCCGGACGGGACACACACTAGTAGTGAGCCGACGAACAGAGATAATGATATCAGCCGAACTTGCAAGCTGGCGCTGTAGATCCGAGCGCCAGCGAACCAAACCAACGCGATGACTGCGCCGGGCCACAGAAATCCGCCGACGAGATACTCAAGGCGCTCTCCAAGCACGTTCCGAAAGAACCAAGTCACGTAGAATGCGGCGCCAAACACCACTTCCCACGGAAGATTCCGAGCGCCGTGTAGAATGAACGGCAAAAACATGCCGGCAATCGCAGCCAAAGCTGAGCAAACGAGGCCGACTAGGATACGCACAGATTGATGTCGCGGCGTCACGATCTAACGAGAATTCGGTCCAAAAATCTGCAATTGATTGGAGATAAAATCATGATCCGGTTACCTCTGGACTGATCGGCCATCAAAAACCATTCAAATTTTCCATCGATCTCGTCCGTTAATCCGCAGTTAATCCTCGCCGGATAATTCCGCGCTCGCTTTGCTCAATGAACTCGATGATTTCGATGATCTCTTCGGTCTGAGGCAATTCCTCGCGCATCGCTTCAACTGCCTGGCGCGTGTTGTATTTCGACCGGTAAATCAAACGAAACGCTTCCTTGATCAGCTTTACGCTTTCTGCCGGAAAATTTTTGCGTTCCAAGCCGACCAGATTAATTCCACGAATTTCCGCCGGGTTGCCATCGGCGATCATGAACGGGGGAACGTCCTGGACAATCTTCGAACATCCACCCGTGATAGCGAACCGGCCGAGCCGGCAAAATTGATGCACGGCCGTAAGCCCGCCGATGACGGCGTGATCGCCTACTTCCACGTGGCCGGCCAGCGTGCCGTTGTTTGAAAAGACAACAGCATCTCCGACCACGCAATCGTGCGCGATATGGCTGTAGGCGAGAAAGGTGCCACGGTTGCCAATGCGCGTTTTTCCTTGGCTGCTTGTGCTACGGCTGATGGTGACAAATTCGCGGAACGTATTCTCATCGCCGATTTCCAGATAAGTCGGTTCGCCCTGGTATTTCAGATCCTGCGTTTGCTGGCCGATGGAGCAGTAGGCGTAGAATTTGTTCTTCGCCCCGGCCTTCGTTGGTCCGCAGAGTGTGACGTGATGTTGGAGCCAGCAGTTTGGACCGAGCATCACATCGGCGCCTATCACGCAATACGGCCCAACGATCGTTCCGGCACCAATCTCTGCGCCGGGGTCCACAATCGCGGTCGGGTGAATCTGCATGTCAGTCATAATGACGAATGACGAACGAATGACGGAACCCGAACCTCGAATGTGTGCGACGAACAATCTTTCGTCATTCGACATTCGCGCTTTGTCATTCTCTTTATTTATCGAGAAACGTGAACATCAGTTCGCCTTCGGAGACGACCGCGTCGTTTACCACGCAGTGACATTTCGCTTTTGCAAGACGTTCGCCGCGCGATTTGGTCAGCTCGGCGTGAATGAAAATGGTATCCCCGGGAAAAACCGGCTTGCGAAATTTCACTCCATCTGCGCTCATGAAATAGCCAATCCGACTCGTCGTTTTCGCCAGTTTGAATAGCAGGACGCTGGCCACCTGCGCCATCGCTTCCACCTGCATGACGCCTGGCATCACCGGGTGACCGGGAAAATGTCCTTGAAAGAACGGCTCATTAATCGTGACCGTTTTGATGCCGATACATTTGGTTTCGCTCTCGAAGCTGATAATCCGGTCGACCATCAGAAACGGGAAACGATGTGGCAAAATTTGCATTACCTCGTCGGTGTCGAATCCTCCGTCGCTGGGCGGCAAGGCACGTGTGACAGAAAGGGCGTTCCTGCGCGTTTGCTCGCGGGCGAGCACGCGGGCCAGGTCCGCGTTGACGGCGTGACCGGGTTTTACTGCTACCACATGGCCTCGAATACGTCGCCCGATCAGTGCAAGATCTCCGATGACGTCGAGAATTTTGTGGCGCACGAATTCGTCTGCGAAACGCAATGGCTCCTTGCTCAAAACGGCCTCGCCCCGCACAACAATCGCGTTTTCGAGGCTGCCGCCCTTGATCAGATTTTTCTCCATGAGCGGCTCAACATCCTCGTAGAAAACAAAAGTCCGCGCCGGGGCGATCTCGCGCTCGAAAACCGCCGGCGTGACTTCCATCGAGAGATACTGCGAAAAGCGATTATTTGGTCCGGCTTGCGTGCATGAGATGCGAAATTTCTCATCAGGCAGCAAAACAAGCAGCGCGCCTGTTTTCGATTCCACATGCGTCGGTTCGCGCACGTCGAAAAACTTTCGCGGCTCCTCCTGAGCGGTCAGACCAGCTCTCTTGATGAGATCGACATAGGGTTGCGCGCTGCCGTCCCCGATTGGCGGTTCGTTTGCGTCCATCTCTACAATGGCGTTATCCACGCCCATCCCCGACAGAGCGGCGAGCACGTGCTCGACCGTGTGGACGCGCACAGGACCTTCTCCGATGGTCGTAGCGCGCTCGACCGTTTTAAGATTGTCGATTCTGGCGTCAATTGTCGGCTCGTCCTGCAGATCCTTGCGTTTGAATTTAATCCCATGGTCGACCGGCGCCGGGTGCAACTTTAGCGAAACTTTTTCGCCGGTGTGCAATGAT
>JBKOXU010000159.1:0-7948 GCA_046725095.1 Verrucomicrobiota bacterium | reverse complement strand
TTCGCCTAAAACGTCCGCGTCGTGAGCCATCTCATCCAAAACCACGCGGTTCAGCGGTTGCAAGATGCGCAACTGATACCAAAGGTCTTTCACCCGCTTGCGCCAGGAATGAAAATTTTCCGGAACCGGTTTCTTGATTGTCTTCGCGAGTCCGCGCTGGCCGCGTTTGTAGATCTTCTCGACCGCGCCGCAAATTTGCGTCCAGTTTATGCAGTCCAGCGGCCATTTCGAAAGGCGCTCTTCCACGCCTTCCAGCATCGGAATCCCTTGTTTTTGCCAGCCGTCAAACGCTGCGGAAAAACTCTCCCGTTCCAGCGACAATAGTTCTTCGATGCCCGCAAAGTGGTTCTCGCCGGAGTTCTTTGCTGTTTCGTCGCGCAATTGAATTAGGGTTTGCAGCCGCACCTGCGCATCGCGCAAATCGGAGACAAGGCGTCCGATCTCGCGCACGCAGCGATCTTCGCGCGCATGCTGGTTCTTCCCGACTTCGCCTACGGACAGGCGCATTGCCGCGCGCAGTTTTTTAAGATGTTTGCGAACTTCGTGCACGGTGACGCCGCGTTCCTTTGCCGGGTGCCGGCACAATCGAAGAGCAGAGTCGATTTGTTCGCGAAAAACTCTCTTCAGCCCGTCCGGCAATGGCTCGCGTAATTTCAAACGGAAGCCCATATTGCCTGCTTATTCGTTGGCCAATCTTACGTTGCTGTAACGCTTTTCGCCTGTGACCTCCCGGCCAAACCAGGAAGGTGGCTTAAATTTGGCGCACGTTACACGGTCCGGGAATTCCACTTCCGCCACCACCAGACCGGAATGTCTGCGGCGATAAATATCAATCTCGACAAGTAGATTTCGCCACGGAATTTCATAACGCAACTTGTACAATCTCCGGCCCGCGGTCGCCGGCCAAAGGGCCGCGAACTGCTTGGGACTGAGTTTGATCTCGCGCTCTTCCCGTGATCTGCCGCGGCCCACTTTGAAAGTCAGCGACGCGGCTTTGCCTTTTTTTCGCAGGCGCACTTGCCTGCCTGCGGCTTCTGTTGCCAGATAACCCTGTGCGATGACATAACGCCGCGACCGGTTGAGATTTTCAGGCAGCCGCTTAAGTAAATATTTGCGTTCGATCTCGCGACTGTTTGGCATTCCCCTCTTCATTCGTACAAGGTCAGGATGCTAATGACGATCAATGCCCCGGTCGAGATTTTCGTCATCAAAACGCACAGCGTCTTGAATTACTGCCATTTTCGTCGCGCAACGTTGGCAACGGACCCAAACGCATCGTTTTCGCCGAGATGCCAAAAGATCTCCCGCGCTTGGGTTGCAAGAATTGGCCCAATCCTCAATTGTTAGCCGAGTGAAAGGAATCGTCGCTCTCCTCACGATCGCAGGCTCGCTCACGATTGCTGCTTGCAGCTTCTTTGGACCGAGCGAGGCCGTTCGCCAGGAGTCGGGAAGAACTCTCTATCGAGCTGCGGAGGAAAATCCAGCCGACGCCCCGGACGTGGCGCCAGTGCGGGAAAAGGTGCCCGGAGAATCGCGCTGATTTCCTCGGCGCTGGGTCACAGAGGTGCGGCCCTCGAGTTCCTGAGGCTCAGGTGCGCGTTCGCGAATACGCTGTGAGCGGCTCGGCCGTCTCTAGATTCTTGATCACGGTACTGAGATAGACCGACTTGGGATACAATGCCTTGTACTTCGTGATCTCTGCCCGATTCAATACTTTGAACCCGTAGCGTTCAAACATTTTCTCTCCGCGCCGGCTCTCGAAGGTCACGATCTGGCCGTAAACACGTTTCTCGCCCGAGCGATACAGATAACTCAGGTATGCGCTCATCAAGGCACGCGTTGTGGATACTTTTCGGGCATCCGGAAGCAGGTTGATATGAAAATGCGGCACCCGACGCGGACGCGCGGGCACTTCGTGCCACCCGTGCACCAGCGTCCAGCGGATAAAGCGCCGCGAACGTTCATGGTAGCGAAAGTAGCGAGTGAGCGCGCGAAAAAAGAGCCAGACGTTTTGATAAAGCGCGTAGAGTTGATTGCGCAACGGCTTGCGCGAACCGAGGAGGTAACCGCGAATTTCGCCCTCCACCTCCAGGAGAAAACACGACTCCTGTTCGTGATCCGTGTAATAGGTAGTCAGAAAATCGGCGAACAATTCTCGATCCTCGTAAACCGGATCGATTGGGTCACCGAGAAATCCTGTATCGCAGCACAACTTTCTGACCGCTTCGCGATCCGATGCGCGGTAACTGCGAATGATGAACGGCTTATGGTCGTCGCTCTCCATTAAGAACGGCGGTAGTTTGCGCAAGTCTCGCGATAAATGCAAAACAGTTCTTCGAACACCCGCGGCCAGCTATACAGATTCTCCGCCGCCCGCGCGGCACCGTCGCCCAGGATCGACAACTTTTTTGTGCTCGCGCGTTCAATTGCGTCGGCCAGTGCCTCAGGGCTGTTTGTACGCGCCCAGGATTCCTGATCGTGGCAAATAATCTGGTCCATGTAGCTGCCGCGAATTCCTACTACCGGCGTGCCACACGCCTGGCTTTCCAGCGCCACGAGCCCAAACGTCTCCTGAACACCGGGGTGAACGAAGAGATCGGCCGCTCGATAATAACGCGCGAGATCGGCAGAGTCCGTACAATACTGAATCCAGGAGATGTCTTTCCCGCCACTGCGGGACTGCAACTGTCGAAGTTCCTTGCGTTGCGGCCCATCGCCGATGATCAACAGGTGAAATTCACCTAAGCGCCGGTGCTGCAAGAGCTCGAAAGCTCGAAAGAGTGTTTGAGTGCTCTTTTCCCTGGCCAAACGGCCGACGTAGAGAAGCAGCTTTTGCTGCCGGGTAATGCCCAATGAGGCGCGCGTCGCTCTCCCGTCATCTGGCATCGGCTTGAAAATATCGGTGTTCACGCCGAGCCGGACCGTCCGTATATTGCGCACGCCCCATTCGACAAGAACGCCGGCCAAGTTTTCGGAGGGCACAAGCGTGGCCTGAAAGCGATTGTAAAGCTTGCGTACATATGCGCGGGTCAACTTCATAGCCCGAAGCGTCCCGCGTTTGCCCAAAAATTTTGTGCTGCCACGCAGATACGCTTCCGGAAAATGCGAATGGTAAAAACCAACGACCGGAATTTTCAGCGAGCGGCCGACCGTAACTGCTTTCCACCCGATCTGGTACGGGTCGCTTGATTCAATGATGTCAGGCCGCTCACGTTCCAGGATCTCCTCGATTGCGCGCAGATTTAACAGCACCCGGTAACGCGATGTGCGCGAGAGCAACGGTGAGTGGATCGAATAAATGCGTGACCTCGAATTCGTAGTCACGTCCGTTTTCGGACCCGGGACGACGAGAACGTGCTCATCGTCGGGCGAGTGCTTGTCGATGTAAGCGATCTTTTCGTGCACGTAACGCTTCACGCCGCCGCTCAGCGGCGAGTAGAACTGGGTCAGGTCGCAGATTTTCAATGTCGCGTTGTAGGGCAAGCGCTCCGCTTGCCCGCCCCGGACTCGGCAGGCGAAGCGCCCGCCCAACAATTCTCGGTGGCCAAGACCGATAATCGCGCAATACCCAGCATCACGCAGGCGATTCCAGTTCGCTCAGGTATTTTTCCGCTTCCATGGCCGCGATGCAGCCCGACCCCGCCGCCGTGACCGCTTGTTTGTAAACGCGATCCGCCACGTCGCCGGCGATGAAGACGCCGGGGTGTTTGCTCTCCGCCAAATTCTTCGCGATCAAATACCCGTCCGGATCAGTCTCAAGTTTGCCTTGATAAGCTTTGGTGTTTGGATCGTGACCAATCGCGACAAACACGCACGCGACCTCCAATTCGCGCTCCTCGTTTGTTTTCACATTGCGCAGTCGCACCGCGCGCATCTCGCCTTTTTCGTCGGGAATATATTTCGTCACGACCGTGTCCCAGATCGGCTCGATCTTTTTGTTCGCGAACACGCGATCGGCCATGATCTTCGACGCCCGCATCTTGTCGCGTCGATGAATCAAATAAACTTTGGAGGCGAATCGGGTGAGGAACAATGATTCCTCCGCGGCAGAATCACCGCCACCGACGACGCAGACCGGCACGTTCTTGTAGAATGCGCCGTCGCATGTGGCGCATGAAGTCAGGCCATGACCGATTAGTTTCTCTTCGTTCTCCAGTCCGAGATAGCGAGCCGACGCGCCACTGGCGATGATGAGCGCCTGCGCGTCCAGCCATTCGTCATCAGCCTTGATGCGGATGTGTTTATTGCTCGCATCGAAATCGGTCGCTTCAGCGTAAGAAAACCGCGCACCAAATCTCTCGGCCTGTTTGTGGATGTTCATGATCAATTGCGGGCCATCGATCCCGTCGGGAAATCCCGGGTAGTTCTCCACTAAAGTCGTGGTAGAAAGCTGTCCGCCCGGTTGTCGGCCTTCCAGCACAAGCGGATTCAAGTTCGCCCGCGCGGCGTAAATTGCTGCCGTCAATCCGGCGCAGCCACTTCCAACAATGATCACCTTCTCCATGGATAAAATTTAGCACACGGCGCAAGCCGGAACATAGGCTTGCAGTCCGCCAGTCGAACGGACTCTTCCTGTGGCGAGCCTGTGCGCCCGGCCAAGATTTGTCAGCGTGTTCCCGATTCTCCGCAGTGCAACTCCGCTGGCCGCACAGTCTTGGACCGCTATGTTCTGCCGATGCCCGAACTGGCTGAGGTCGAATGGTATCGCAAGCAATGGAACGCCGGCCTCGGCAAAAAGATTGTCGATGTTCGGTTACATGGAGGAAACAGAGTTTTTAGGGGAACAGATCCCCACCAACTTCATCGAAGATTGGTCGGCGAAAAGTTTCTGAGCTCGGAGGCGCGCGGCAAACGGATGCTCTTCAAATTCTCGAACCATAACTGGCTCGGGATTCATCTCGGCATGACCGGGAGGATTCGCGTTGAATCCGGGAATTTTCGTCCGAACAAACATGACCATCTTGTTCTTTATCAATCCGAACGCTCGCTTGTCTTCACTGATTCACGACAATTCGGTCGCATCCGGTTTCATCACGGCCGGACAGAACCGGATTGGTGGAACTCGGGCGTGCCGGAGATCATTTCCGCGGAGTTCGATCAACAATTTGTCGATCAGTTCCTGGATCGACATCGCAAGGCGCCGATCAAATCCGTTCTACTCTTACAGAACGGTTTTTCCGGAATCGGCAACTGGATGGCTGATGAAATTTTGTGGCGAGCAAAGGTCCTGCCATCGAAGCGGACAGGCAGATTAACCCGGCAGGAACGCGCAGTGATTTTCCGTGCGACAAAATTTGTCGTGAAAAGGTCACTTGAAACGCTCGGCAGAGATTTCTCCGATCCGCCGAAGAATTGGCTGATTCATCAAAAATGGAAGCGCGACGGAGTCTGCCCGCTCCACCGCACCCCGCTGCGCCATGCGATCATCGGCGGTCGCGCCACTGCGTGGTGTCCGCGCTGTCAGAATAGGCAATCGACCCGCCGGCATTGAAATGGCCCCAACTGAAGGCTTTTGGGGCCGGCTGTTGTCGGCACAAGCCGACCTTCACGCCGCAATGTAGACCACAATTTTATGAAAACCGGTAACGCCGGAGAACGGGCTGCGATCTGGTTCCCATTCCTGGACTTTGCCTTTGCCGTCAGTAGCGCGCGCGACGAGTGTGTAATTGCCCGGTTGCTCGGGCATCCAGTTTGTTTTCCACAGCGACCACGCAAGATCGCCGCCTGCGTAATAAATTTCGGCGTCGCTCCAAGTCTTGCCGTCATCGAAACTCACTTCGACGCGCGAGATGCCGCGGTGACCGCCGTAGGCCATCCCCTTTACTTCGATTGGGCCGCTCAACTGATTCAGTGAAAACCACGACTCGTGATCAGGGAGGTCGATGCGGGATCGGTTGGGCGTGACGAAGTCAGGACCCCAGCCTTGCGCTTCATAAAATCCTTTCGCGTTCGCGTTTGTCACTTCGATGCGGGTGAGCCATTTCACATGTTTTTCGCCGAAGTAACCCGGAACGATCACACGCAGCGGATAACCATGGCGATCCGGCAGCGGTGCGCCGTTCATTTCGTAGGCGAGGAGCGTCGTCGGCTCCATCGCTTTCTCCAGCGGAATCGTGTCGGTGTAATTATCGACGCCATGCAAACGGACGCGGGCGGCATCAGGAAGGAGACCCGCCTGTTCGAGGAGATCGCGCAAAGGAAAACCTTTCCAGATAGCATTACTGATCAGGCCCGCATCCAAACCGTTGCTGATGCACATTAGAGTGGTCTGCTGCTCGCCTGCCGAGAATCCCTTCAGATCTTGAAATCGCCACGTCGCCGGATTTTTCACGAGGCCGTTTACTTCCAGGTGCCAAAGATCGAGGTTTACCCGGGGATCAACCACGTTCTTAGTTACACAATAAAACAAAGCGTTCGGGGTAATCGGTTGGACGACGCGACCTTTGTATTGCGTGCCGTCGTAACTAAACGTCGCCGCGCGATAAAGTTTGCGCGCCAACCCGACACCGCCGCCAGCTACCGCGACCCCAATTGCGCTCAGCACAAAGGCGCGCCGACCGATTGCCGGAGTGAATTCTGGATCTTCTCTCTGGATCTTTGGCCGCGTAAGAAATTGAAAACCTAAAACGAGCGTTCGCTCGAAAACAAAAACGCAGAGCGCAAAGCCTACGAGCGTAACCAGGCGCGCGGCAGCAATGGGTAATCCGACATAGCTCGTTCCATGCACGGGCCAAAGTGCGATTACGAGTGCGATGAGCGGCAGCGCGACAAAGACGGTGATCGTTGCGAGTGTCGGGGGCTTTCCGCAGTTGCGCCGCATGCAAAATCCAAAAATCGTTCCCCCAATCGCGCCAACAATAAGCTGGCCCGCGATCGTCGATCCAACGCCGAGCTGCTTCAGATGATTGTAGCCGCCGACCTTTCCCATGAGCGAAAGAAATGGTCCCGGCGGAATGAAAACCGAAAGTCGATCGCCAATGATGAACAACGGCGTCGCCACGCCGAAACATGCGAGAATAAGCATCACTACAGTCATCGCAATCGCGGCGACAAGACCGGCGAGTAATCCGGTCGCAATTGCCTTCCCACGCGAAAGTTCGTTAGGCAATGTCATGAATTGTTATTTGGCCACAGATTAACATGGATGAAACACGGATCGGAAGAAGAGTCTTTCGCGTGTCATCTCTTCAAAACATCCGTGCTAATCAGTGTTCATCCGTGGCTTCCCTCCTGTCGCGATGCGCAGCAGCGTAGCGACGATGCGCGCGCCAGCGATAAATGTGCCGCGCAGTGTGCCGGAGACTTTCGATTCCCCACCGGCGCGTCGACGATGGTTTACTGGAATTTCGAGGATTCCCAGCCCGACGCGCGCGGCTTTCATCTGCATTTCGAGATTCCAGCCGTAGGTTTGCTCGCGCATACCGAGCTTTTCAAGCGCGTCGCGCCGGATCGCGCGAAACGGACACATGTCCGTATAACGAACGCCGTAGAGCAGCCGCAGGATCCACCCGGCAATTCGTCCGGCAACGATCTGGTGAAAATTCATGCTCCCCGGCTCGCGCTGTCCGCGCGTGCGCGAGCCGATCACGAAATCGTGTGTGCCGGCCGCGATGGGATTGACAAGTTGATTCATTAATTCAGGGCAATCGCTGCCATCGCCGTCGAGAAAAACGACAATGTCGCATTCCGGCGACAGTGCGCGGATTCCGGCCATGCACGCGCGGCCGTAACCGGGCACGGGCTCGCTCACCACTCGCGCGCCTGCGTCGCGCGCGCGTTCGGCCGTTCGATCGGTGCTGCCGTTGTCGACCACGATGATGTCAGCGGGAATTTTTGTCGCCGCCACTTCACGCACAACGCCAGCAATCGGCTCTTCTTCGTTGAGCGCTGGAATGACCGCTGAGACGGCGCTCATCGCAAAACCAGCCAGGCGCTCGTGAAATAAATC
>JBKOXU010000089.1:0-16934 GCA_046725095.1 Verrucomicrobiota bacterium | reverse complement strand
GACGCCGATGGTTTTCTTGAGCGGTTACGTGCCCAGTTCGAAACGTCTACGGTTCCGGGCCGCTTTTTCGAAATGCCCGATCACTTTCGGATTGGCATGGGTGTGAACACCGAAATGTTCGCTGAAGGCTTGAACCGAATCGGCCGCGCGCTCGGAAGCGAAACAGCGTAAGTCATGATGCCGCTACTCGGAGTTGCCGTCGATGTCGCTGTAGGAGTTGTCGTTGCAGCAGGGTCGGCGCTGATAGAGAAGTGGCCTGGTGGTTCCCCTACTGCTGGAACGTCACTCTCGCATTATTCGAGCAGGTCAAGGTGCTGGCTTCACACACCCGATACGTGTAGCGAGCTCGGCCGGTGTCGCCGGTAGAATCGATATAGTCTCCATCGTTCGCCGTTGTCACGATCAGCACGCCATCGCGATAGACGTCGATGTTGGCCGAGTTCGCCCCGCGCCAGGTGAGACGCACCGTGTTTATTCCCCCCACCTTGCGCCCCGCGGCGCTGAGCGTGATCCCTCCAGGTGTAGGTGTCGGCGGAGGCGTCGGTGTGGGCGTTCCTGAGAAGTGGCACCAAACAATGTTGGTTGTGTCAACGCGCCAGCCTTCGCTCGCGCCAGTGTTATCGCTCGCCATCCGCCAACGCAGCACCGCATTCAAAAGCTCTGACGGCAGGTTCACTACGGTCGTGATAAAGCCTTCCGATTTCCCGCTCCAGGCCGGACGACCGGCAATCGGGCTGCCTCGGTCGGTCGCAATCGTACGGTTGTAACCACCACCCTCAAAGCTGCCCCACACAGTGATGTCTTGAAATGTATTTCCGCCGTCAATGCTGAGCTCCAGAACGCCCCCGTCGAAGCCGAGGTTGGGATTCACTTCCGATGCTTCAAGGTTGACGTTGTGCCGGAATGTCAACCGCACGTACGAAGATTCCGTGGCGGAAACGCCTGGCGCATCGAGGTACTTGTCGCTGATAACAGGTGGATCATTGACCCACGCTGCATTCGGTGCCGTATCATAGGGCGGGCTCGGCAATCCGGAATCCGAAGTTTGCCACAAAACGCCATCGGGATTGATCCCATTGATCGCGGTCCAAAAAGGGGGCAGATCCGGTGGAGTCACGTCATCGAACCTCTCATCCAAGATCGTAATCAACTCTCCATTGCAGGGTGGCGGTGTAGGGACCGCCGCGGCAGAAATATCCGTTTGGCCCCAGCTATCGTCGTCAGGAGAAGCCGACTCACCTGCGCGTTGGGCAATTGCGCGCGAGGAGCCGATCGCCCCTAATACGGCTATGCCAGCTACAACAAAGAAGAGTGAGCAAAGAACATTCCGCAACCGTGTGAATGCGCTTTTTGGATTTGTCATCACACAGTCCCCGTTTCGGCATTTTTACCCAGAAGCACTTAAGACTGTCAACATTTTCCGGCATCTTGGTTCAATGCGCGAAGGTAGAAAGCATTGTCCCTAGGCACGCCGCACTTCGCGCGGCTTGCCGACTTAGAAATCGGCGATACAGCAGGTATTTGCCCGCGGAAAGCTTGCATTAGTTGCGTCCGTTCGTCCGTCAGGGACAATCAGCATCGAGGTGAAAACGCCTGAAAATTTTGAGATTCGTCCGGCGCGCGTGGAAGACGTACCGATTATTCTGGAATTGATTCGCGAGTTGGCAACTTACGAACGCGCGCCAGACGAGGTCACCGCGACAGAGGCACAACTTGTCGATGTTTTATTCGGGAAACGACCAGCCGCGGAAGTTCTTCTCGCGTTTGAAGGGAAAACGCCGGTCGGGTTTGCGGTTTTCTTTCACAATTTCTCGACATGGCTTGGGCGACCCGGGCTTTATCTCGAGGACCTGTTCGTGAAGCCGGAGAAGCGCGGCAAAGGTTATGGCCGCGCGTTACTTGTCGATCTTGCAAAGATTGCCCGCGACCGCGGCTGCGGTCGGATGGAATGGGCGGTGCTCGATTGGAACGAGCCAGCAATCAAATTCTATCGCGCTCTGGGTGCAAAGCCGATGGAGGAATGGACCGTGTTCCGACTGACGCGCGATGGAATCGCCAGGCTCGCGGAATCGTAGTCGTCGAGTACGGTCACGAGCAGGAGCACGAGTGAAATCGCAGACAAAGATCGAGGACTACGCGTTTCTCAGTGACACGCAAACGGGCGCGCTCGTGAGTCGCGACGGCTGCGTTGATTGGCTTTGCTTTCCGCGATTCGATTCGCCGGCATGTTTTGCGTCGCTCCTCGGCGCCAGAGAAAATGGCCGTTGGTTTTTCCATCCCCATGAGGGGATTGACAAGACGCGTCGTCGGTATCGGGACGACACGCTGATTCTCGAGACCGAGATTGAAACGAAAAGCGGCGCCGTGCGTCTGATCGATTTCATGCCCCCGCGCGGTGAGAATCCCGACATCATTCGGATCGTTGAAGGGTTGCGCGGCAAAGTGTCCATGCAGATGGAGCTGATCATTCGCTTTGATTACGGGCAGATCGTTCCGTGGGTGCGGAAACGCCCCGATGGGCTCGAGGCGATTGCCGGACCTGACGGTCTGATCTTGCGGACCCCGATTGAAACCTACGGCAAAGATTTAACGACGGTCGCGGAGTTTACCGTGGAGAAAGGGGATCGCGTTCCATTTGTGCTCACGTGGTTCTTGTCGCACAAGGATCCGCCAAGAAAAGTGAATGCCGAGCATGCACTGCGGGACACCGAGAAATATTGGCGCGAATGGTCGAAACAATACGTAATCAAAGGAGAATGGCGCCACGCAATTGTGCGCTCGCTGATCACGCTTAAGGGGTTAACCTACGAGCCGACCGGCGGCATAGTTGCTGCGCTCACGACCTCGTTGCCGGAGGAAATAGGAGGCGTACGCAACTGGGACTATCGCTACTGCTGGCTGCGGGATGCCGCATTTATCTTGCTCACCCTGGTGGGCGCTGGCTATCGCGAGGAGGCAAGATCGTGGCGTGAATGGCTCCTCCGTGCCATCGCCGGCAGCCCGGCGCAAATGCAAGCAATCTATGGCGTCCGGGGCGAACGCCGGCTCGACGAGTACGAAATCCCATGGCTGTCCGGCTACGAAGACTCGAAGCCGGTCCGTATAGGCAACGGCGCATCAAACCAATTTCAGCTCGATGTCTACGGCGAGGTATTGGCTGCAATATGGCAGGCCAATCGCGCCGGAATTAAAATGGAAGATGCGGATTGGGCTTTGATGGTCCAGTTGATGAAATTTCTGGAAGCAAATTGGCAGAAACCGGACGAAGGAATGTGGGAAGTGCGCGGCGGACGGAAGCAGTTTACGCATTCAAAAATGATGGCTTGGGTGGCATTCGATCGCGCCGTTAAACTTGTTGAGGAATGTGCCTGCGCCGCCGACGAACACTACGATCGTTGGCAGAAAATTCGCGATCAAGTTCACGCTGAAGTTTGCGAGCGCGGCTATAACGTCGAGAAAAAAGCATTTACACAGTACTTCGGGTCGGATGCGATGGACGCCAGTCTGCTGATGATGCCGCTCACCGGCTTTCTTCCAATTACTGACGAACGGGTGCGCGGCACAATTGAGGCGGTTGAACGTGAGCTTATGCAGGACGGTCTTGTCTTGCGCTATCGACCGCAGGAAGAAAAGGTTGATGGATTGCCGGGCCGGGAAGGCGTTTTTCTGCCTTGTTCTTTTTGGCTGGCCGATTGCTTGTATCTCCTCGGCCGGAAAAAAGAAGCGCGCGAATTATTCGAACGCTTGCTCGCTTTGCGAAACGACCTCGGTCTCCTCTCCGAAGAATACGATCCGCTCGCGAAACGCCAACTGGGTAATTTTCCCCAAGCCTTCTCTCATCTTGCGCTCGTTACCGCTGCTCGAATTTTGGGTGGGGAGACGCCGCCGTTCCAAAGTTGATTAAATTCGCTCTTCGGTCGAGCAAACGAGGCGCCGGATTAAATCTTCAATGCGCGAGCGTTGGCTCATCGGATCATCAGAAGCCCCTCACGCGCATGACGCCTGCGCGCCAGCTTCGAGCCAAACTCCGCCTTTTTCCTGTTTCTCCTAAGGAGTGATCGACGATTTACCGGCATCGCGCAAAGGCTGCGCGGATTGCAAGAGTTTCAGATCACTTTGTAAGAGAGCTGCGAGGTCCGAGCGGTATTGCGAAGTTGCGAGAGCGATCCCGCGCTCGGTCGTTTCGATCGCTTCAGGAAACCGCCCTGTCTCGGCGTAGGCGGCGGCGAGAACGCGAAGGATCATTGGGTTCGACGCCTCAGTGGTTTGGGAGAGGCGTTGTGAGATTGCGAGAGCTTCGGCGCCATTCCGGAATGTAGGGTCTGGAGCCGTCGCCAGTGTCCATGCCAAGCCAGATTGGGCTGCAACGTTATTGGGATCAATTTCCAGAGTCTCTCGCCAGCAGCGGATCGCTTCGCCCCACTCGTGCTCCGCGGCGTAGGCAGTCGCGAGACTGTTACGTGCATGGGCATAGCCAGGCTGCAACTGCACCGCAATTTTGAATTGTGCGATTGCGTCTGCGACACGTTCGGCCCGCATGAGGGCGTGTCCCAAAGCTAAATGGCCCTGCGCAAAATCCGGCTTGATCGCCAGGACCTTTTCATATTCAGCGACTGCTTCGGTGGCTCGACCACTCCTCAGGAGCGCGCCGCCGAGATTAAAACGGCCCGTGATGCTTTGCGGATCGCGGGAAAGAACGCGCTGGAATTCCTGAATCGCTTCGGCGACTTTTCCTTGCTTGAGAAAAGCCGATCCCAGATTGTTGCGAGCGACGGGAGAGTCCGGCCTAACTTTCAACGCGGCTTGGTACTCGCGGATGGCGTCATCGACACGTCCACTCCTCCACCACACGCTGCCCAGGTTGTTGTGCGCCAGGTCGTTGTTCTCTGTCACGGCCAGGGTTTGCCGCCAAAGGGATTCGCTGTTTCGCCAGTAGCGGGCTTGATGGTAGGCGCACCACGCGAGAGTAACCGTTACCGCGACGCCGGTGAATGCAACGAAGCGTCGCAATTGCCGAACGCCAGCAGTTACGTTGGCGGCTGTCCACGTGATCGCAAGAACAATCCCGATTTGCGGCAGATAGGTATAGCGGTCTGCCAGCGCTTGGTCTCCCACCTGCACCAAGCCAATTACCGGCAAGAGCATGATCAGGTACCAACCCCAGCCGGTGATCAGATATAGACGCTTTCGTCCATAATATAAGACTACCGCCGAAATGGCGACGAGCAGAGCAGCAGCCGCGATGACGAGCAGCAACGGCAGCGCCTGTGGGTGGGGATAAAACGGAGCCAGATCGGCCGGCCAGAGCAATTGCCGAAGGTAGCGAACGTAACTGACGATTGCGTTTTCAGCGCGCAACACCAGCGGAATCTCGCTGGTAGATCGCATGAATGCCCGCTGAGCCCACCAGGTAAGGAGCGAGGAAAGGAGGCTCAAGAGAAAGAGAGGAATCTTTTCTGCGACCAGGCGGGAAAAGGTGGAGCGACGCGCGACGTATCCGTCGTTTCCCAACGAGTGGGAACCGAAACGGCAGAGGGGCCAGTAATCGAGCAGCAGCAGAACCAAAGGCACCGTCACCAGCATCGGTTTTGCCATTAGCCCAAGAGCGAAGAGAAACGCGACCAACAAATATCGAAGGAGAGAACGTTCGCCCGAGACATAGCGGGCATAAGCGAGCAGAGTAAGCATGAAGAAGACACCGCTTAGCACGTCCTTGCGTTCCGCAATCCATGCCACCGATTCCACCCGCAACGGATGTACGGCGAACACGGCTGCGACAAAGGCGCTGCGCCAGGGCGCACGGGTGACTTGTTGCAGGAACAGAAAAAGCAAAACCACAGCGAGTGTGTGCAGAAGCACATTCGTGAAATGATGGCCACCGGCGTTGAGGCCGTACACCTGGCAATCAAGCATGTGGGAAAGTGAGGTGAGAGGGTGCCAGGTGCCGGCATGAGCGTGAGTAAACGCCCAAAGAATGGTCGGCCGTGTCAGACCGGAAACGACATTCGGGTTTTCATAAACGTAGAGATCGTCGTCGTAATTGATGAAGTCATGCCGCAGCGTTTGCCCGAAGACGGCCCAAGTGATACCCGCCAAGGCGATGCAGATTGCAACCACCCACCAAGGAGAGAAGCGCGATGCTTGTTTTATACCCGCTCGAGCCACAGCCTAAAGATTGCGTTGATACCGCTATGCGGCGGAAGAGACCAGCCGCTTGATTAGATCCTCAGCCGTAACAACCCCGACCAGCCGCTGAGCTTTGCTCGTGACTGCCGCCATTCCGAGCCGTGCGGCCCGGAGCCTCTGGATAACGCGATAAGCCGGCTCCTCCTCGTTTGTCGTAACGATACGCCGAACATAACTGCTTAACGGCTTATTCCCTCCATTTTGCTCGAGGAGAATATCGAGGACGTTGACCAACCCAGCTGGCTGCCCTTCCGGCGTAATGACAGGGAGACGATCGACCCCGGACGAAGCGCTCAGATCGAGCGCTTCCCGAATTGACGCGTTCGGTTGCACCGCAACAACTCTCGGCAAAGGCAGCATCACGTCGCGCACTTTCACGCCGGGAAAGTCAACGATGTTGTGAATCATGGCGCGCTCGGTGGCCGTCAGAGAGCCTTCGCGCTCACTTTGGGTCGTGATTTGCTTGAGCTCTTCGCGCGCGGCGAAAAGCCGAGCCCGTTTCGCTGCGCGGCGTGGCAAGAGGAATCGCCCAAGCCGTGCACCGAGTTCCAGCACCGGTGAAAGCAGGATCGATAGGAATTCCAATATGCCGGCAAGACGCGCCAGAGCTCGGAACGGAAATCGCCGAAAAAGCGACTTAGGGAGGACGGAAAGCAGAAGGAGATATACGGGAAACGCGATTATTAGCGCGACAAGAAATCCGGCATACCCGAACGAGTGAGCCAATTGACGCGTCAGCAGGAGCAGGCCGAGTATGTCGGCAGCGTTTGTGAAAAGCAAAACAGTCACGAGCAGCCGCTCCGGATGTTTTAGCAGCCGATCGAGCCGCACCGCCGCTGGTGCGCGACGTTTCACATTTTGCCGTAACCGCACCGGGTCGATCGACAGTAGTCCGCTTTCGATTCCGTTGAAAAAGAACGAAACAATCCAGCAGCAGAAAATGATGAAGTCGATCGTCATGCCCCTGCGCTGGTTTGATCCGGTGTTTCCTGAATTCCGTCGCCGGTCGTGTTCTCAAGCAAAACTTCCTCGATTCTCTTACGCCCCGCACGCCGCACGGTAATGGCGAGTCGCGGAATCTCGAGTCTCGTGCCCGACGGCGGCAAATAGCCCAACCGCGTGAATACAAATCCGCCAATCGTGTCTATTCCTTCTGCATCGATTTGAAAGCCGAGGTATTCGCTTAAATCATCGAGGCGCGCGTTGCCGCTCACGAGAAATTTCCCGTCCTCGAGTGGCTCGATGTACAAATCGACATCGCCCCGAGGAAGCGCGTCGCTCAGAATCTCTTCCACGATATCGTCCATGGTGATGATTCCTTCGGTGCCGCCAAATTCGTCAACCACCACGGCCATTCCCTGGGGATGAGTCAAAAACAGCTTGAGTAACTCCTCTGCGCGCATCGTCTCGGACACGAACGAGGGAGCGATTAATTTTTCCGTGTAATGTTCCGATGGATCGAGCAGGAACAGTTTCACATCGATGATGCCGAGAATTTGGTCGGGCGTGTCGGCATAAACAGGGACCCGGCGATGACGTTTCTTCTTTAAACGCGCAATCGCCTCGTCATTCGTCAAATCGTCCGGCAGAGTGAAGCTATCGACGCGCGGCGTCATGCAATCCTTCGCCGTTTTGTCGCCGAGCTTGATGATTTCCTCGATCATCTCGGCTTCTTCTTCCTGCAGCGAGCCTTCCTCTTCGCCCATTTCCAGGAGCGTTCGCAGTTCGTCATCGCTCAGGCGTGCCCGGATGCGTAGATGCGATGGCGTTACAAGATCGACAATCCATGTGCTGGCACGCTCGAGTCTGTGACCGACGCGGTCGAGCAACGGCATTGAAATCTGCAATGTAAACGCCCCGATTGCGGACAATCCATACGGTGCGGAAAGCGCCAGGAGCTTCGGAATTAGATCGCAGATCAGCACAACAATCGCGAAGACCACAATTCCTGCTAGCCACTGTGGTATGCGCGACGCAAACGGGCCTTGCCACAAGAGGACGAGACACAAAATCACCAGCGGCACGTTCACCAGACGGTCGCCCAAAAGCAGGACGTTCAGAATGCGGCGCGGATTTTCCTGGAAGAGCTGGACGAATTTGGTGAGTCCGGCCCGATGCTCTGCCAGGCGGCGGAGCTGATGCGGCTTGAGCGAGAAAAGCGCTGTCTCCAGTCCCGAGAAAAGGGCGGAACAGAAAATTAGGATTGCGATGATGACCAGGAGAGTGGCCAAAGCCGCGCCTGTCATCATCTATGGTAGCACAGCCGTGCTGGCAATTCCCCCGTCCCAGGCGGGTCGCCCGTTTGCTGGAAAAAGATAATCGGTGCTTGTTTGCTCATCATCAGAGCCACTTGCAAATTAAGCTCTTCATGAACAAAGGCGAGAGGATTTCGCGATTTGTGGCGGAGCTGGGCGCGGACGAGGTCGATCTAACCCAGGCGGATATCGCAAAGCACCCATTTTATCGCGCTTTTTTTCGGTGCTGGAACGAGCAACGTTATTATGAGGCGCACGATGTTCTCGAGCACCTCTGGCTGAAAACGGATTCCGGCGACACCGATTTTTTTAAGGGCTTGATCCAGGCAGCGGGTGCTTTCGTTCATCTCCAAAAAAATTACGAGCAGCCAACGCACGCGAAACATAGCAAACGCCTGCGGCCAGCGGTACGACTCTTCCGGTTAGCCGAGCGCAACTTGTCGATCTTTGCCCCACAGCATCATGGATTCGACGTGGCCGCGTTTTGTCAGCTCTTGCGCGCGTATGTAGATCGAATCCTTGCGTGCGACTACAAGAGGAATCCATGGTCACCGGAAACCGCGCCGCAACTCAGCTTAGCGCCGCCTAATGGAGGGCGGAGGCTCCGCGACGCCTAAGAGGGGCTCGCAGGAGCTCGCTCCTCCAACTCCGCCCTTACTTGGTGAAGGTCAACTTCGTGCTGGCGATAACGAGAACCGTCGCTAAGAAAAGGGAAATCACCCGGCCGGCAAGGCGCCTGCTGCCCAAATGGGAGTCCACCGTGCCGCCAATGATCGCAGTTCCTGCAAGGATAAAACCAAGCGAAGGAATAGAATGAACTTTTGTAAAGTAACCAACCAGACCAGCGATTGAGTTCACCAGAATGAACAGCGCCGAAACGGCCGCCGCCTGTCGAATCTGCGCCCATCGACCGAATAACAGCAGTGGTGTCAGAAATATTCCGCCGCCGGCCCCTGTCAGCCCGGAAAGAAATCCGAGAACGGCTCCCACGCTGATGGCCGTCGGTTGCGACGGAGTGATTATTTCAGCTGGATCAGCGCGGCGAAAGGTCAAGCGCACCGCAGAAAAAAGAAGCACCAATCCAATCAAAATTCTCAAGACGAAAGCGGACGGTTGCAAATAGCCGCCAAAGTGGGCGGCAGGAATTGAAAGCAGCGCAAACGGCCAGATAGTTTCCATGAGAAATCACCAGCACGCCAAAATTGAAACGCGCCGTTGGACGCAACCGGAATGTTGAGCACCAGCGCGGTTGGTCTGATAACGTTAGGGGCAATGCCCTAGAGCGTCATCATCGCGATGTAGCCGGATGCTTCCGCGCGACCGACAGATGAATACAGAAACGCGATCAGTCCGACAGCAAGAAAAAGTAAAACGAGATGTACGGCGTTCATGCTGATCCAAACGTTGTAGAGGCGTTTGTGCCAAACGCCTGTTTTATTAAATTCGGCGCTTGGCACAAGCGCCTCCACAATTCCTTCCGCTTTTCTGTTCTCGCGCTAACGTGGTTAGTGACAACAACTCATAGCGTTGCCGATCCGACGCCTGCGAGTCCAGAGCACACGAATCGCCTGGCTCAGGAGAAGTCGCCTTACCTTCTGCAGCACGCGCATAATCCGGTCGATTGGTATCCTTGGGGCGAGGAAGCGTTCACCAAGGCGCGTCGCGAAAATAAACCGATCTTTCTCTCGGTCGGTTATTCCACCTGCCATTGGTGCCACGTCATGGCCCACGAATCCTTTGAGAGTGAAGAAGTGGCCGCGGTCATGAACCGCGAGTTTGTGAACATTAAAGTCGACCGGGAAGAGCGTCCCGATGTCGATCGCGTCTATATGACCTTTGTCCAGGCAACCACCGGCGGCGGCGGCTGGCCAATGAGTGTTTGGTTGACGCCGGACCTAAAGCCGTTCGTTGGCGGGACTTACTTTCCACCCGAGGACCGTTACGGGCAGCCCGGCTTCAAGAAAGTGCTCGAGCGGATCGCAGCCGCTTGGAAGGATGATCACGATAGGATTGTCGAGCAGGGCGGCAAGATCGTCGCGGCGCTGCGTGAATCCCAATCGACCCCGGCGGCTGAAAGCAAGATCGATGCAGGAATTTTAGATGCCGCCTACCGCCAGATTGAGCGCAGTTATGATCCGAAGGAGGGAGGCTTCGGCTCTGCGCCGAAATTCCCCCGGCCAGTCACGCTCAATTTTCTTACCCGATTTTATGCACGCGGTCCTAAGAGTGAATCTGGCAAACAGGCGTTGGAAATGGCGTTGTTTACCCTGCGCAAAATGGCGGCCGGCGGCATGCACGACCATCTGGGCGGCGGTTTTCATCGTTACTCGGTCGATCGTTACTGGCACGTGCCCCACTTCGAAAAAATGCTTTACGATCAGGCGCAGCTCGCCATCGCCTATCTCGATGCATTTCAGATTTTAGGCGATCCTCACCTCAATCCTCAGGTCGGGCTCGCGACCGGGGAGGAGCGCCGAGAGGAGGACCAGCCTTCGCCAAGCTACGGCTCGGCAGGCGCGACGCGGCAGGTGAGGGTCGAGTTCGAAGCAGTCGCTCGCGACATTCTCGATTATATCGCTCGCGACATGACCTCAAAGGAGGGCGGATTTTTTTCAGCCGAAGATGCCGACAGCTTTTTTGAGCATGGCAAACCTGAACATGGAGAAGGCGCGTTCTACATTTGGACGAAAAAAGAGATCGATGCCGCGCTCGGCGATGCCGCCGAGATTTTTGATTTTCATTACGGCGTGCAATCGCATGGAAACGCGACGGAAGGAAGCGATCCGCAAGACGAATTCCGCGGTAAAAATATTTTGATCGAGCGGCATACGATTGCAGACACAGCGAAACGTTTTCGTAGCACAGGCATCTTGCCTGTGCGGCCGGCGGGCGTCTCGCCTGCCAAGGGACAAACTCGCGGTGGCGAGCCTGCCGATTCCGAACGGGAAAGCGCAGTTCGCGATTTATTGAAACAGAGCCGGGAAAAACTATTCGCCATCCGGGCGAGACGGCCGCGTCCTCATCTCGACGATAAAATCATCGCGGCATGGAACGGGTTGATGATTTCGGCTTATACCCGCGCGGCGCAGGTACTCGATGAGCCGCGCTATCTGCAAGCTGCGACACGCGCGGCCAAATTCCTGCGCGCAAATCTTTATGACGAAAAGAGCAACCTGCTCTTTCGCAATTATCGAGATGGCAGGAGCGCAGTAGAAGGTTTTGCCGACGATTACGCTTTCGTCGTTCAGGGACTTCTCGATCTTTACGAAGCCTCCTTCGATGTCGAGTGGCTGAAGTTTGCGACGCAATTGCAGGAGACGCAGGACCGCTTGTTTTTCGACGAAAAGAATGGCGGTTACTTCACGACCAGTGGCAAGGACGCGAGTGTGCTGCTCCGGATGAAAGACGACAATGATAGCGCTGAGCCAGCAGCAAGTTCCGTCGCGGCCCTGAATCTTTTGCGGGTATCGCAATTTTATGATGACAAACAGTTGGAAGATCGGGCGCGGAAAACGATCGACGCATTCGCGACTACCCTTTCCCATTTCCCCAGCGCCATGCCGCAAATGCTGGTAGCGCTCGATTTTAGCTCAAGCAAACCGCGACAAATCGTGATTGCTGGAAACAAGACCGCACCGGAAACAAAAGCGCTCCTTACAGAAGTGCGTCGTCATTTTGTGCCGAAGACGGTTCTGCTCCTGGCCGATGGCGGTGAAGGTCAGAAATATCTAGCCGAGAGAAACGAAGCCATCCGTGCGATGTCGATGGTGGATGGAAAGCCGGCCGCCTATGTCTGCGAAAATTTCACCTGCAAAGCACCCGTGACTGGTGCGAAGGCGTTGGGCGAGCTATTATCGCGGTAAAGTTGTAGCCGCCTCAATGTGCGAAGTGTTCGCGTTCCGCAGGGACGCGGCTGCAGCTTTGGGCGCCGGCAAATCTTGGAGAAGAATGATGGAAGGAAAAAACGCATGAAAATGAAAATGAAATTTATTTATCTTGTTTTGAGGGGGCTCGCGTTCGCCTGCTTTGCGCTGTCGCCGAGAGCGCTAGCGGCGGACCCAGCTGAGGATGAAGATGCGCTCTTCAGCCTCACGACTGGAGCTGACAATACGGCGATGGACGTTGATGTGTTGTACGGCAACATAACGGGCTCTGATAACGCCCTGGCGAGTTGGATCTGGAGGGCCACACGCAGGCTCAACACCGCACGTAGTCTTCACACGGCGACGTTGCTACAAAACGGCATGGTCCTGGTTGCAGGGGGACAGGATAGCAGTGTTACTACTTCCGCGAGCGCGGAACTGTACGACCCGGCGAGCGGGACCTGGACTGTCACGGGCAGTCTCAACACCGCACGTGCTCAGCACACGGCGACGTTGCTACAAAACGGCATGGTCCTTGTTGCCGGGGGATTTGACTGCTGTGCGCACGGCCGACCGACGATGATTCAAAGCATTTCCGCCAGTGCCGAACTGTACGACCCGGCGAGCGGGACCTGGACTGTCACGGGCAGTCTCAACACCGCACGTTATTTGCACACGGCGACGTTGCTACAAAACGGCATGGTCCTTGTTGCAGGGGGACTTGACAGCAATTTTAATGCTCTCGCGAGCGCCCAACTATACGACCCGGCGAGCGGGACCTGGACTGTCACGGGCAGTCTCAACACCGCACGGGGTAATCACACGGCGACGCTGTTGCCCAACGGCAAGGTCCTCGTCGCAGGCGGTTATCGCGCCGGCATGCCTACCGCGACCTCGGAGCTCTACGATCCGGCGAGCGGGACCTGGAGGGTCACAGGCAGCCTCAACACCGCACGTCAGGATCACACGGCGACGTTGCTACAAAACGGCATGGTCCTTGTTGCAGGGGGATTTGACAACAATTTCATTACTTCCGCGAGCGCGGAACTGTACAACCCAGCGAGCGGCACCTGGACAGCCACCGGCAGCCTCAACACCGCACGTGACCTTCACACGGCGACGTTGCTACAAAACGGCCAAGTGCTCGTCGCAGGCGGGTACAACTCCACCAACGGCTATCTCGCGAGCGGGGAACTGTACGACCTGGCGAGCGGCACTTGGACTGCCACAGGCAGCCTCATAACCGCACGTCGACAGCACACGGCGACGTTGCTACAAAACCGCATGGTCCTTGTTGCAGGGGGATTCATGGACGCGCCCCGCCGCGAACGTGCTCTGGCGAAGGCGGAACTGGGACGCGGCCGCCGCTAAAATCCACTGGGACGGGTCAAAGAGGCGACCTTCTCGCAACTTAAATCAACTGTGCCTAGGCAGAAAATAACCGCCGCAGAGAAACAGAAGGAAACTGAAGCTCTCGCGACAAACCTGAAAGTAAGAACCATGAATCCCCTGACTCAATCCAAATACACAACAATTCCGCCAGTTTTCATCGCACTAATGCTCGGCTGCTTTGCGCTTTCGCCAACAGCGCTAGCGGTGACCCCAGGATTGAACGGAGGCTATCCCAACCAGAACACCGCTAAGGGTGAGGATGCGCTCTTCAGCCTCACGATTGGTGCTGACAATACGGCGATGGGGTTTGATGCGCTGGACAGCAGCACTACCGGCTCTGACAACGCTCTGGCGAGTTGGATCTGGAGGGCCACAGGCAGGCTCAACACCTCACGCGCTTTTCACACGGCGACGTTGCTACAAAACGGCATGGTCCTTGTTGCAGGGGGAATTGACAACGCTGAATCCGCGAGCGCGGAACTGTAGACCCGGCGAACGGGACTTGGATGGCTACAAACAGCCTCAATACCGCACGCGTTGCTCACACTGCGACGTTGCTACAAAACGGCATGGTCCTTGTTGCAGGGGGAGCTGGCACAAACACGGTTGCTCTGGCGAGCGCGGAACTGGGACAGAATCACCGCTAAAATCCACTGGGACGATCAAAGGAAGCGACCTTCTCGCAACTTAAATCAACTGCGCCCAAGCAGAAATTAACTGCCGCAGAGAAGCAGAGGGAAATTGAAGCTCGCGCGGCAAATCTGAAAAGAGCAGGTATCGCAAATCCGTAAGGTGAGCGACAAAGTGGAAATGAATCGGCCTGCGCCGCAAACGGTCGTGAACGATCGGTGAATTCCTATAGCCGGCGTCGTTGACACGGCCCCACCGCGGTCAACGACCGCGGCTACAACAATAATCGACTATCGCAACAAGCGCCGGAGCTAAATGTTCAGGCGGTTGACACACCCGCCTCTACAACGACCTCACTATTGGCCGTCAGGGTTTCAGAGCGTAGTGGATGATTGTTTTGACAGAAGGCGGATTAACTGCGCGCCGATCGGAGATTTTAAAGCGTAACTACCGGCCGTAGGTCACCCGCCAGATGGTGCCGTTGCCGTCTTCGCTGAAAAGGAGGCTGCCGTCTTTGGCAACAGTGATTCCGGCAGGGCGACCCCAGACTTTGCCGTCGGGGGTGACAAAACCCGTCACGAAATCTTCGTATTCACCGAGTGCTTTTCCGGTTGAGTGGTCGAAGGGGACGCGAACAATTTTGTAGCCAGTGCGTTTCTTCCGGTTCCATGAACCGTGGAACGCGGCGAAAATGTCGCCTTTGTATTCGGCCGGAAACTGATCGCCGGTGTAAAAGCACAAACTGAGGGTGGCCGAGTGCGCCTCAACCAGCAGGTCGGGAACGATGACCTTATCGGCGAGCTCAGGATGCTTCCCTTTGTGGCGCGGATCGGCGTGGTTGCCAATGTAAAACCAGGGCCAGCCATAAAAGCCGCCGGAGCGCACACTGCTGATGTAGTCGGGCGGCAGATCTTCGCCGATTTCGTCACGCTCGTTCGTGCTCATCCAGAGCTCATCGCTTCCTGGCCGGAACGCGATGCCGACGGCGTTCCGAACTCCCCAGGCGTAAACTTTTCGTCCGCTACCATCGGCGTTGAACTCGAAAATACGAGCGCGATCAGCTTCTCTGGCATCATCGGAAACGTTCGAACGCGAGCCGATCGAAACGTACATTTTCTTGCCATCGGGTGAAAAAGCGATGTCGCGTGTCCAATGTCCACCGCTGCGCAGGTTTCCTGCGCCACCGGGAAGATGCGCAGCCAATTTTTCGGCCGGTCCGCGCCCTTTGAGATCGCCGTTGCGGTAGGGAAATCGAATTACGCCATCCGTATTCGCCACGTACAAGAACTGGGGATCATCACCGGGCGGATAAAATGCCATCCCGAATGGCTTATTCAGATCGCGCTCGGCAAATATTTCTGTGGCGTCGGGCTTGCCCCTGCCTTTGGTATCGCGCAACACCTTGATTTGATCGGCCCGACTCTCTGCGACGAAGACATCGCCGTTCGGCGCGGTGACCAGATATCGGGGGTCCCGAAATCCCTGCGCGTAGGTCTCGATCTTAAAGCCGAGCGGAACCTGAGGCTGAGCTCCTTCTGGACGCTCGACGACACGCGGCAGATTAATTGCAAGAACATTTGAACTGGGTGGGGGCAAATCCTTGACCGTGATTTTACGGCGGACTCCAGGCGCATCTCTTGTCCAATCGCCCATCGCCGCCGTGCCGCTGAGGAGCTTGGTGCCGCTGTCCTCGGCCTTTAGGACAGGTGTCTGAAGAAGTGGAAATGCCGACCACAGCGCGACTAGACTCGCGCGACGCAAAACAAAAGCCGGCCAGCGACTTTTCATCTGCCTGCGATGAAGATCAACGCACAACTGGCCGGCCACCGGGCTTGAGTTCCTCGGCCAGCTCGACCCCTTTTTTGCGATCATTGATCACGAACGTGTTGTTTTCTCCGTGAGTCGACCACGGCCCGCGTGGCACTTCACTAAACTCCACAAACCTCCAGTCCGTGACATCCGTGTCGTTCATTCCGAGATAGTCGCGCACGGCCGGCGAGACATCGAGGCCAGCTCCCTTATTCAGATTGGGTTTTGGGCGGTCATTGCCAAACACATATTGCCAGTGATCGGTGCGGAAAGGTCCGGCGTCTTCCCATTGCGCATAAACCGTTCGATTGCCTTTGCGGATTGCGACCCATCGATCTTTGCAAGTCGAAACAGCCGGCCCCTGATACGCATCTTTGAACCAGGGGACAACGCGCGGCGCTTCTGGGCGATGGCCCGTGGTCGCTTTATCGTTGTAGGGGAGTGCGCAATAGAATGGATTTTGTCGCGGCGTGAATTTCGCCGGAATATAATGGCTTCGGTTCGCAGCGTTCGGATCATCGACGCCCCCGTAATTTTTCGTCCATTGTTTGTCCCAGGAACTCGTCCGATTAGGCACCGGATTATTTTCGCTTGGTTTCTCACCGATCCAAAAAACGGTTGTCACGATACTCTTTTTCCACGGGAACCGCTCTCCCGGTTTGGGCGAAGTTGCGAATAGCTGCCCCGGAGGGAACGCAATGGAACCAACATCAAGCAGGCGGTCGTCCGATGATCTATTCGATTTTTTGCTCGCCTTTATCTTCGGAGATTCGGCCTTTGACGGTATGCCGTGAGCGAA
>JBKOXU010000014.1:0-8685 GCA_046725095.1 Verrucomicrobiota bacterium | reverse complement strand
AGCGCAACTGGAGATCGCACAAATTCAACAGAAGCTGCAACAAGATGTGCAGTCGCAATTTTCCGATGCGCAACGGCGCGCTTATTTGCGCGAGCAGATGAAGGCCATCCAACGCGAGCTGGGAGAAGAAGCCGGGGCGACGGACCAGATCGAGCGACTGCGGAAGCGTTTGGAAGAGGCGAAACCGCCTGACGATGTCCTGGCACAAGCCGATCGGGAATTGAAGCGTCTTGACGTCATTCCAGCCGCCAGCCCCGAGTATTCCGTGATCGTGAGCTATGTGGAAACAATCGCGGAGCTACCGTGGTCGAAACTCAGCCAGGACAATCTCGATCTCGATCAGGCGCAGAAAATTTTGGATCGCGATCATTACGATTTGGAAAAAGTAAAGCGGCGACTGATCGAATATCTTGCCGTGCGCAAATTGAACCCGCAGGGGCACGGTCCCATTCTGTGCTTTCTTGGCCCGCCGGGTGTTGGCAAGACCAGCCTCGGTCAGTCGATTGCCGACGCGCTCGGTCGAAAATTTGTGCGGATGAGTTTGGGCGGTATCCGGGACGAGGCGGAGATTCGCGGACATCGCCGCACTTATATTGCTTCGATGCCGGGCCGCATCATCCAAGAGCTACGCCGGGCGGGAACGCGCAATCCTGTGATGATGCTCGATGAGATCGATAAGATCGGCACCGATTTCCGCGGTGACCCGGCCAGTGCGCTGCTCGAAGTGCTCGATCCCCGCCAGAACAATACATTTTCCGATCGCTACCTCGATGTGCCGTTCGATCTGTCGCAGGTGCTGTTCATCGCAACCGCAAATTATATGGATGGTGTGCCGGAGCCGTTGCGCGACCGGATGGAAGTGATTTCGCTGCCCGGATACACCGAGCGAGAGAAGCTGGAAATTGCAAAGAGATATTTGGTTCGGCGGCAACTCGAGGAAAACGGTCTCAAACCAGAGCAGTGCGAGTGGCAGGACGACGCTTTTCGCCGGATTATTAACGATTACACGCATGAGGCCGGCGTTCGCGAATTGGAACGGCAAATTGGCGCGGTCTGCCGGGCAGTGGCGGCGCAGGTTGCTCGCGGAAAAGCTGAACGCGTCACGATTACGCCGGAACGCCTGGCCGAACTACTGGGGCCAGCCAAGTACGTTCGCGAAACGAAACTCAAAACAAGTCAGCCAGGCGTCGCCACCGGCCTGGCTTATACACCTGCCGGCGGCGAAGTGCTGCACATCGAAGCGACCCGTTATCCGGGAAAAGGCAGCGTCACGCTCACCGGACACATCGGCGAAGTGATGAAAGAATCAGTCCAGGCGGCGCTGAGTCTCGTGCGCAGTCGCAACAGCCAGATCGGCGCCAAGCCGGAGGATTTTCGCAACATCGACATCCACGTGCATGTTCCGGCCGGCGCGGTGCCAAAAGACGGCCCGTCAGCGGGCATCGCCATGTTCACCGCCCTCGCTTCGCTCTTCAGCAACACACCGGTGCGCCCTGATGTCGCCATGACCGGTGAAATCACATTGCGCGGACTCGTGCTGCCGATCGGCGGCCTGAAGGAAAAAAGTTTGGCCGCCATGCGCGCCGGCATTTCCACCGTGATCATCCCCAAGCTCAACGAAAAAGATCTTGTCGATGTACCAGAGGAAGCGAAACAAAAACTCAAATTCATTCCGGTCGAAAACGTCGATGAGGCCTTGAGCATCGCGCTGGAGAAAGACGGCGCCCAGCCGGCGTCGGAATCCAAGGTCGCCTAATTAACTCGTCTCAAAACGGTTCAGAAGGCGGGATTTATGAGACCGATCCAGCCAACCGCGCAGAGCAAATTGCTGAGGTTGTGTGTGCCGATGAAAATGCTGATCTTCGGTCTTGGTAGGTAGCGCTGCAGTGCATGGCATGGGGCCAGATGATGCTCAGGTTACCAAATTCTCCTCGAGTTCGGCAAAAAGGCGGTATTGAAAATGGTGCTGCTGGCCAAACGAATCATTTTGAGCGATAAAGCGGCTGCGAATGGAAGCGGCGCCGAGCAAAAGGATTTTGATTATCGAAGACGAACGCGATGTCGTCGATCTTCTTACTTTGAGCCTGCGCAAGGCAGGCTTCACCGTGTTGACGGCAACAGACGGCGGGACTGGATTGCAGAGAGCGCGCAGCGAAAAGCCTGCTTTTATTATTCTGGATCTCATGCTGCCGAAAATGCCAGGGCTGGAAGTCTGCAAAGTTTTGAAAAGCGATCCTGCAACTCGCCAGATTCCGATCATGATGTTAACAGCCAAGGCCGAAGAGATCGACCGGATAGTAGGCTTGGAATTTGGCGCCGACGATTATGTGACGAAACCGTTTAGTCCGCGCGAAGTGGTTTTGCGTATCGGAGCGATAATGCGCCGAGCCGATACGAAAGAAGAGGAAGAACATCTGGCGGTCGGTCCGATTGTGATTGACGGGGTCCGTCACGAAGTCTCGGTCAGCGGAAAGCGGATCAACCTCACCAGCCTTGAATTTAAACTTTTGCGGACGCTCATGCAGCGACGCGGGCGCGTCCAGGCGCGCGATCGTTTACTCAATGACGTCTGGGGCTACGAGAGTGTCATCGATACGCGCACCGTGGACACGCACGTGCGCCGCTTGCGAAAAAAACTCGGTAAAGCCGCCGATGTAATCGAAAGCGTGCGCGGTTTCGGTTATCGACTGCGGGAAAGTTAACGCGCGATGTGGTTGCTGTTTCTGGGTGTAATCTGCATCCTGTTTGCGGCGACGGCGGTGATCGCCTGGCGAAAATGGGTAGCGCCGTGGCAACACATCGAACGGCTCGTCAGGCAAATCGCCGGGGGCGAACGCCCCCGCACGTTTCTGGTGGATGGTGGGCCAGAACCGCAACGAGTTGGCCTGGCGCTGGAGAATGTTTTTGCGCGCCAGGAGCAACTTGGTCGCCAGCTCGCCGGACGTGAAACCGGTACGCAGACAATCCTTAGGGCGATGCAGGATGGCCTACTCGTGGTCGATAAGAGCCTGCGCGTAACCTTGGTCAACCAGGCTTTTCGGAACCTGTTCGGCCTGCCAGAAATCTCATTGGGGACGCCGCTCCTCGACGTTGTCCGCGATGCCACGGTTGATGGGCTGATCGCCGAGACGCTGCGGACCGGCAAGGCGACGCAAAGCGAATTGATTCTCACCGATTCGAAAACTAACTCCGAACGCGATGTGGAAATGGGTGCTGTCCCAATAAAGGACGACACCGATCTTACAACCGGCGCGGTGGTCCTGTTTCACGACATAACGCAGCTCAAACAAGCCGATAAGGTGCGGCGCGATTTTGTCGCGAATGTTTCGCACGAGTTGCGCACGCCGTTGTCAATCCTGCGCGGATACATCGAGACGTTGCTCGATAATCCAAAAACTCCGGAGAAGGAATTGTCACGCATCCTCCGAGTGATGGAACGGCATTCCAAGCGGCTCGGATTGCTGGTCGATGACTTGCTTATCCTTGCTCAATTAGAGTCACGTAATACGGCCTTGCAATTCAGCGATGTTCAATTGGCAGAATTGTTCGAGAGCGTCATCCGCGATTGGGGAAAACAGTTGGCAGAGAAGGAGCTGAAAGTAATTGTCGATCTTTCACCGGATGCCCGAATGATCCGCGCGGATGAAACGCGGCTACATGAAGTTCTCCATAATTTGCTGGATAACGCGGTGAAATATTCGCGCGAAGATGGCGAAATTCGCATGGAAGTCGTGCAGCGCGGCCATGAAATCGCGCTCAGCGTGACCGATAATGGGATTGGGATCAGCAAAGATGATTTGCCACGCATTTTCGAGCGCTTCTATCGCGCCGACAAAGCGCGGAGCCGCGAGCCGGGCGGAACTGGTCTCGGGCTGGCGATTGTGAAACATATCGCCCAATTACATGGCGGTCGCGTAGAAGCCGAAAGCGAACTTGGGCGCGGAACCACCATCCGGGTGGTGTTGCCGATGGTGGGGAGGGGCGATGCCGGGTAGCGTACGCGTCTCGCGTGCGGATTTCGGCGTCACGCCGAAACGATCTTTCGTTAAACATTCCACCTGGGCGTCTGATTGGCACAAGGAAAAGTTCGCGAAAGCGGGACGCTTTCGCCAGCACGCGAGACGCGTGCGCTACCCGGATAACTGTCACACAAAAGTAACATTAAAGATTTTGACCCTTCGTCGCGCGCTGCGACAGGCTGAGAAGTATGAAACCTCTCAATTTTAGCCGCAAAATTTTAGCAATTGTGCTCTTAATCGGAGTAAGTGCGACTGCCTCAGCACAGATGATGATTAACGGCGCCGGTGCGACGTTCCCCTATCCGATCTACTCGAAGTGGTTCGATGAGTACGCGAAGGTCGATCCATCTGTTCGCTTTAATTACCAGTCGATTGGATCGGGCGGAGGCCAAAAACAAATCCTCGCTCAGACGGTCGACTTCGGTGCATCGGATGGGCCAATGAGTGACGACAATCTGGCGAAGGCGCCTGGCAAACTTCTGCATATCCCAACAGTCGCGGGCGCGGACGTGGTTGCCTACAATCTGTCTGGGAATCCGGCGCTAAAATTCGACGCGGACACGATTGCGGGGATTTTTCTAGGGCAAATAAAAAAATGGAATGACCCAAAGATCACGGCGCTGAACCCTGGAGTCACGTTGCCCGATCAGGAGATTGTGGTCGTCCACCGCTCCGATGGCAGCGGGACAACCTACATTTGGACAGACTACCTGAGCAAAATCAGTCCAGAATGGAAGACGAAGGTGGGCACAAATACCTCGGTGAACTGGCCGATAGGTATCGGCGGCAAAGGCAACGAAGGGGTTGCTGGTCAAATCAAGCAAACCCCGGGTGCGCTCGGCTACGTCGAGTTGATCTATGCAGTTCAAAACAAGATGCCCTATGCGGACGTGAAAAACTCCGCTGGAAATTTTGTAAAACCGTCCCTCGAGTCGGTCACCGCGGCGCTTGCGACCGCGGATATTCCGGACGACTTCCGTTTCTCGATGACGAACGCACCGGGCAAAGATGCGTATCCAATCGCCGGCGCAACCTGGTTGCTGGTTTACCAGCAACAGAAGGATGTGACCAAAGGAAAGAAGCTCGTGGAATTTCTGAAATGGGCGCTGACAGATGGCGAAAAAACGGCCAAGAATCTCCAATATGCGCCCCTGCCGGAGAGCGTGCAGCAGCGCGTCTTGAAACGGGTCGGCGAGATCAAGATGTAGAATTGCAAATTAAGCACGTATGGAGATTGCCATACCTCCAGCCCCGAAACCTTTCGGGGCACCGGATGATCCACGATCGGTAGCGCGCGCGATGGCGCCGCCCTCGCGCTTTGGGGATAAGGCGTTCGAGTGGCTCACCCTGGCAATGGCGCTAGCGGTGGTTCTGCTCATCATTCTGACCGGCTGGCAGCTTTGGCGCGGATCTTCGCTCGCGGTCCAAAAATTCGGGTTCCATTTCCTAGCGACATTCACTTGGGACCCGGTCGCGGAGCAGTTCGGCGCGCTCCCATTTATTTACGGAACGCTAGTTTCTTCCTTGATTGCGCTCCTCATCGCCGTCCCATTGAGCATCGCGACGGCAGTTTATCTGACGGAACTTGCGCCGCTCTGGATTCGCCAGCCGATCATTTCGCTGATCGAAATGCTGGCGGCAATTCCAAGCGTAATCCTCGGATTATGGGGCATCTTTGTCATGATCCCGTGGTTGCGAGATTATCCGTTTCCAATGCTGAAACGGCTGTTCGGGTGGACGCCATTCTTCACCGGGCCGATCTACGGAACCAGTATGCTGGCGGGCGGAATCATCATCGCCATTATGATTCTGCCAATCATCACGTCGGTCTCGCGCGAGATTTTGCGCAGCGTTCCAGACTTGCAACGCGAGGCCGCCTACGCAATGGGTGCGACCCGCTGGGAGGTAACCCGGGTTGCGGTACTAAGTTACGCCCGGAAAGGATTGTTCGGCGCCGTAATTCTCGGTCTTGGACGCGCGCTTGGCGAAACGATGGCGGTCACGATGGTCATCGGCAACACGCCGCAGATCGCAGCGTCGCTTTTTAAACCCGGCTACACGCTTGCCAGCGTGATCGCAAATGAGTTCACTGAAGCCACCACCGACATTTATCTTGGGGCGTTGTTCGAGATCGGGCTGGTGCTTTTTGGGGTGACGATTCTGGTGAACCTGATCGCGCAACTTCTTCTCAAAACCATGACGACGACATCGGCAACGCGCGCCGTGCAATGACGATGAATTCCAGCCGAGCAGACAACCATCGCTGGCGCAAGGTCAAAAATGCGCTCGCTTCGACGGCCACCTTTGTTTCCGCGTTGCTGGTGATCGCGCCATTGGGTCTGGTCTTTTTTCATCTTCTCGTCAACGGTGCGAGCTCAGTAAACTGGGATTTTTTCACGCATCTGCCGAAGCCAGTTGGTGAGGCTGGCGGCGGAATGGTGAACGCAATTGTCGGGTCGCTCGAACTGCTCGCACTTGCGTCGATCATTGGAATTCCCATCGGCGTGTTGGGTGGCGTTTATCTGGCGGAATACGGGACAGCACGCGTGAATTGGGTGCTGCGCTTCGGTGCCGACGTCCTCAACGGCGTGCCGTCGATTACGTGGGGCGTCGTCGTTTACGGACTTGTCGTGTTGCGTTTCAAAAGCTTCTCCGCATACGCCGGGGGCCTCGCGCTTGGTTTGATCATGATTCCGCTAATTCTGCGCACGACTGAGGAAGTAATTCTCCTCGTGCCAAACGGGTATCGTGAGGCCTCACTCGCGCTCGGTGTCGCGCGTTGGAAAACGATTGTGCACATCGTAATGAAGACAGCGTCCAAGGGGATTATCACCGGCATTTTGCTGGCGTTGGCACGGGTCGGCGGCGAGACGGCGCCGTTGCTTTTCACTGCCTTCGGCAACCGGTTTTGGAATCATAACCTCAGTGAACCGATTGCCGCGCTCCCCCTGCAGATTTTTACTTACGCCATCTCGCCCTACGACGATTGGCATCGCCAGGCCTGGGCCGGCGCCCTCGTCCTGGTCACTGGAATTTTTTGCGTTAATGTGATCGTGAGAATCCTGACCCGAGGGCGAACGGCATCGGTCGTTTAGCTTTCTTTGGCGAATGGTTAATTTACTTATGGCAAATCCGGACCCAACCGTGGTCGAACGCGCGGAAAAGCCAGCCCAGCCTCCCCCAACCGCCGAGACTGCGTCACGGTTAACTTTCGAGGTGAAGAATCTTTCGCTCTGGTACGGCGAGAAGCGCGCGATCAGTGACGTGACACTCAACATCGCGTCGAATGCCGTCACCGCGATCATTGGGCCCAGCGGTTGCGGAAAATCAACCTTTATTCGTTGTCTTAACCGAATGCACGAGCTGGTCCCGAAGACGCGTATGGAGGGAAGCGTGCTCCTTCAAGGCGACGACCTCTATTCGAGCACCGTCGATCCGGCGATCGTTCGCCGCCGGGTTGGCATGGTCTTCCAAAAATCGAATCCCTTTCCGACGATGTCGATTGGCGAGAATGTCGTGATTGGGTTGCGATTAAACGGAGTCCGCGACCAGAAATTCCTTAATGAACGTCTGGAAAAATCGCTTCGTATGGCCGCCCTTTGGGATGAGGTAAAAGACGATTTACACAAGCCCGGGACCAGCCTTTCCGGCGGCCAGCAGCAGAGGCTTTGCATTGCCCGCGCGCTCGCGGTGCAACCGGAAGTGCTCTTAATGGATGAGCCCTGTTCGGCTCTTGATCCGATTGCCACGGCCAAGATCGAGGAATTGATCTATGAGCTCAAAACCCAATACACGATCGTAACAGTAACACACAATATGCAACAAGCCGGACGCATCTCCGATTACACCGCTTTCTTTTATCTTGGAAAGCTGATCGAGTTTGGGCCGACCACGAAGATTTTCACAAATCCGAGCGAACGACAGACCGAAGATTATATCACTGGCCGATTTGGCTGACGATTGTAGGGCAAGCGCTCGACTTGCCAGACAAGAACCGAGGAAGATCGAGAGAAAAACGAAGACAATAAGAGTAAAATAGAAAGACCTGATAACCGATGATCGCCCCAAGACATATTCTCGGCACTTTCGACGAGGCGCTGGCGTCCCTGCGCAACAACGTCCTGATGATGTCCAGCCTGACCGAGCGCAGTTTGGACCGGGCGATGAAAGGTCTGTTTCAGCGCGACGACGATCTGTGTGCGCACGCCATCGCTGATGATGAAGAGATCGATCAACTCGAGATACAGATCGACCGGGATGGCGTCGCAATCTTGTTGCGATTTCAGCCGGTAGCTTCCGATCTGCGCCGTGTCGTTGCCGCCATGAAACTTTCATCGAATTTGGAACGTATGGCCGATCAGGCGACAACGATTGCGCGGCGCGCGCGGAAGTTAAATCAGCATCCGCCATTGGACGAGGTTGACTTGATTGGGCCCCTCTACGAACAAGCAATGTCAATGTTCAAGGACAGCGTTGACGCCTTCGTGCGCGAGGATGTCGATCTTGGACGCGCGGTCGTTCCGCGTGATGAAAAGCTGGATGACTTGAATCGCTCGGCCAGTCGCAAATTAATCGAGCGCATGGCGCAGGATCCGGAGCAATTGCGTGGCTACTTGAACCTGATTTTCATTGGCCGTTGCCTCGAACGCGTGGGCGATCACGCCAC
>JBKOXU010000077.1:0-8764 GCA_046725095.1 Verrucomicrobiota bacterium | reverse complement strand
TGTACTCTCGCCGCAGCTCTTCTGGTTCCAGTGGTGCCGGCGCAACATCTATGTCGTTTATTTCGTCTGCATGTGCGTGAACGCCGGCATGTGGTTCGAGCGCTTCATCATCATTGTCGGCGGATTGCATCGCGACTTTCTTCCCTCCTCTTGGGGTCTGTTTTTCCCGACCTGGGTGGACATCTGGACATACATCGGCACGCTCGGAATTTTCACTTCACTCTTTCTGATATTTGTTCGTTTTCTGCCGATGATCGCGATGTCAGAGGTAAAGACTGCCGTGCCGGAAGCGGACCCGCATTATGCCTCGCCCACTGAGCGGCATCCTGTATCTCCCGGCGGAAAGGAGCGCACGCGATGAAGACTCCATCTGGTCATAATGTTTACGCGATGGCTGCGGAGTATCCGAGCGCGCCCGCACTTTACGAAGCGGCCAAGCGTGTCCGCGATGCGGGCTTCAAACGTTGGGACGTCTATTCTCCATTCCCGATCCACGGAATGGACGATGCCATGGGGTTGGGAAAATCGTGGTTGAGCGGATGGGTCTTGTTTGGTGGAGTTTCAGGTCTGCTTACCGCCGCCGTCGTCGAATTCGGCCCCTCCTGGTTTCTCTATCCGCTCGATGTGCATGGCAAGCCATGGAACTTTTTCACCGTCCCGGCGTTTTTTCCGATCATGTTCGAACTGACGGTGCTTTTCGGGGCATTCGCCGCGTTTTTCGCGATGCTTGGCATGAACGGATTGCCGCGCTGGTACCATCCCATGTTCAACTGGGAGCGATTCAGCCGCGTGACCAACGACGGATTTTTCCTGGCAATTGAAGCGCGCGATCCACGCTTTACCGAAACTGGCGTCCGCGAGTTACTGGAACAAAGCGGCGGGCAGCACATCACGATCGTCCACGAGGATTAAATATGTTGCGCGGATTTTTAGTGATTTTCCTTCTCTGCACGATCGCGATCCTTGCCGTGTTTGGATTTCGAGGACAAACCAGCACTGGCCCGCCACTAGAGCTTTTTCCCGACATGGTGCGTCAGATGAAGGTGCGCGCGCAAGCGCCGCTCAATTTGTTTGGTGACGGGCGCGGTCCGCGTTTACCGGTTGCCGGCACCGTTCCGATTGGCTACCAGATGCCGAAACCGGGGACGGTCGACACATCGGAGGCGACGATCGGTTCCTGGTCGCATCCGCATGCCAGCTTTAGTGCCGGCACCGATTATTACAACACAGGCAAAATGGGCGATCGCTGGGGAACAGGTATTCCGCTGGAAGTCACGCCCGAGTTGATGGAGCGCGGCCAGCAGCGTTTCAACATCACTTGTGCGATGTGTCATGGCGCCGCGGCTGAGGGCAACGGAATCACTAAACAACACGGTCTCACGACCGTGGTAACTCTCCAGGACGACCGAATCCGCAAGATGTCCGACGGCGAGATTTTCAACACGATCACCAACGGAAAAAACACGATGATGGCTTACGGGCCGAATATCATTGTGGCCGATCGCTGGGCGATCATTGCTTACCTGCGCGCCTTACAGCGCAGTCAACACGCGGGCATTGCCGATATTCCGGAAAACCATCGCGCCGAATTGGAGAAACAATGAGCGAGCGTTCACAGACCGTGCCAACACCGGAAGGCGAGTACTTGGAAAGCAGCCGCTTTACGGGCCTTTCGTTCGTCCTCGGATTAATCGCCGTGATAGCGCTGGCGCTTAGTGTGGTCGGTGCCTTCGTGAATCCGCATCAGCTGAGTTTTTCATGGCTTTTTGCCTTTGCATTTTTCTTCACGCTGTGCGCTGGCTGCTTTTTCTGGATAATCGTCCATCATGCAACCGACGCCGATTGGTCGGTGGTGGTCCGGCGTCAGTTGGAAAACATTGCGGCATTGCTGCTGGTCGTGGCGCTTCTTTTCGTGCCAATTCTTCTTCTTCGGCACCATCTTTACGCATGGATGGACATTCCGCCCGGGCACGAGGCTTCGCTGGACTCCAAGCGCGCTTATCTTAACTGGGATTTCTTTCTCGGACGCGCCGTTTTGTTTCTGGGCTTTTTTGCCGCGGCAGCGCTTGCTTTGCGCCGGTTGTCCGTGCGACAGGACAAGGACGGTAACCCGCGCTTCACAATCGGGATGCGCAAGGTCGCGTTTATCAGCCTGCCGATGTTTGCGCTTTGTCTGACCTTCGGCGCGTTCGATTGGCTGATGAGCCTGAATTACACGTGGTTTTCAACGATGTTTGGCGTTTACATCTTCGCAGGCGCGGCCGGTAGCTCGATGTCGCTGCTTGTGCTGGTGATCACGGCTCTGCGCCAGGCCGGTTATCTAAAGGATGTGGTCACGCTTGAGCACTATCACATCATGGGAAAATGGATGCTCGCCTTCTGCATTTTCTGGGCCTACATCGGTTTCGGCCAATACATGCTCATCTGGTATGCGAACATTCCGGAAGAGACGCAATTTTTCATCACCCGAAACACCGAATCGTGGTGGGCGCTGAGCATGCTGCTGGTGATCGGACGCTTTTTCATACCTTTTGGGGTTTTGCTCTTGCGCTCGATCAAGAAGGAACCGCGCCGGCTTTGTATCGTGGCAGGATGGATTGTCTGCATGCAAATGCTCGACATGTACATCATCGTCTTGCCCGCGTTACATGGCACCGGCGTGCAGGTGAGCATCTGGGATTTGGTTTCGCTTATCGCCATCGGCGCGACCCTCGGTTTCGTTTATCTGCGAATCGTGCCCCGGACTTCACTCTTTCCAGTCCGCGATCCGCGCTTGATTGAATCTCTGGAATTGACGAACTGAAATGGCCGACACCGAATCTCTTCGCCAGGTTGTCCACTCGCGGGCCCCGTTGTCCGCGTGGTTTGGGATCGTGCTTCTTTTCGCGCTTTTCGGTGTGATCGTGCTCGCCGTGATTGGTCCCGCGCCGCGTGGAAGCGATTACGAGCAAATGCGGGCAAAAAAACGCGTCGAGCTGTTGAAAACTTCGCGCGAGGAGGCGGCAAAGGCTCTGACCACTTACGGCTGGATCGATAAGAACAAAGGCGTCGCTCGCATCCCAATCGAGCACGCAATGGAATTGACCGTTGCCGAACTGGCGCAGCAAAAGCCAGCCCCAGCCGGTCCAATCGCCGCGCCGGAGCCTCAAGCCCAGCCAGCTGCTTCGCCTGCCCCGGCCGGTTCGCCGCAATCGGGCAGTGCGCAGCCCGCTGCATCGCCCTCGGGACAACCCGCTGCATCGCCTTCACCGCAACTTGGGCAATCACCGCCCGAATCTCCGTCACCGGCCTCATCCAAAACTCCATGAACGCGACTGGCATTCCCTTAAAAGAACCGTCCGTTTCCGCCGCCGCGGGCGATGCCGAGCAGCTGGAGCGCGCATTGATCGACGCCTCGACGCGTGTGCCAGTGCTGATGTTCTACACTTCGGCGATTGCTTGGCTGATCCTTGGCACGCTGCTGGCCGGTTTCGTTTCATTCAAGTTGCACTCGCCGGACCTGTTTTCGAACATCAGCTTCCTGACGTGGGGACGAGTACGGCCTGCTCACATGAATGTGATGGTTTATGGTTGGGCGTCGATGGCCGGAATGGGCACGGCAATTTGGCTGATGGCCCGATTGTGCCGGACGGTTCTGCGGTTTCCGTTACTTCTGGTTGCGGGCGCTGGATTTTGGAATTTGGGTGTCCTACTAGGCGTGGGTGGAATTGTCCTCGGCGACAGCACCGGTTATCAATGGCTCGAGTTTCCGCGCTACGCGGCGATCATTCTTTTTGTCGCTTACACGCTCGTTGTCTCGTGGGCGGTTCTGATGTTTCGCTTTCGGCGTGGAGAACAAATCTACATTACCCAATGGTATTTGCTCGGCGCGTTTCTTTGGTTCCCATGGCTCTACGCAGCTGGCCAGTTGATGCTCTTCGTTGTGCCGGTACAGGGCGTCTTGCAGTCGGCGGTGGGCTGGTGGTACGCAAATAATCTGCTCTTTCTCTGGTTCGGCGCGATCGGTCTTGGCACCGCCTATTACATGATACCCAAAGTGATCGGGCGCCCGGTTTACAGTTATCACCTGGCGGCGATCGGTTTTTGGAGCTACGCGCTTTTCTCGAGCTGGACCGGAATGCAGCGGCTTGTCGACGGACCGTTCCCAGCGTGGATGGTTACCGCCAGCATCGCGGCGACCATCCTTACGATCATTCCTGTCGCCACCGTCGGGCTGAATCATCACATGACGATGCAGGGCTATTTTCCGCTCATGCGCTATAGCCCGACGCTGCGGTTCACCGTGTTCGGCGCAATGTCCTACACGGTCTTCAGCCTGGTCGGTGTTTTGATCTCGCTCCGTTCTGTGGCGCGGTACGTGAACTTCACTCAGGCGAACATCGCCTATTCGCATCTTGGTCTTTACGCGTTTTTCACCATGGTCATTTTCGGCTCCATGTACTATATCGTGCCACGATTGATTGGGCGCGAATGGCGCTACGCGTCACTGATCAAACTGCATTTTTGGGCGTCGGCGTATGGCATCGGGCTGATGATTCTTATGCTGCTCCCTGGCGGCTTCCTCCAGGGCGCGAACATGGAGAATCCATCACTTGCTTTCAGCGAGAGCACGGAAACGATCCTCCCATATCTGCGCGGACGCAGCCTCGCCGGCATTTTGCTCACCGCGTCGCATTTTATCTTCGCGTATCACTTTGGGCTGATGCTTTTGGGGTTGGGCCGAAAATCGACTGTCCCCACGTTCCTTAATCCAGTTGAGGCGGAGGGTTCTGAAGCGCACGTATGAAAGGTCTGGCTCCGCTTTTTCTAGGAATCTTCGGGACGTTCGCGTTCTCCTGGGTGGGATTGACCGTCATTCCAAATTGGCAAATCGGACATCTCAATCCGCAATCTGACGAGGAAGGCACCGATACCTATCCAATGCCGCAATCGGGAATGTTCGTCCGCGGCGCGCGTGTTTACGCTGCGAACGGCTGCAACTATTGTCACAGCCAGCAGGTACGCGCCGATTACTCCGCAGACGATATCGAGCGCAAATGGGGCGACCGTCGCAGCGCGCCGCGCGACTACATTTTCGAACGACCAGTGTTTTTGGGGAAGATGCGCATGGGCCAGGACCTAGCGAATGTCGGCGCGCGAGCGCCCAAAGAAGAGGAAAGTGCGCCTGCACCGCCCCCCGGAGGCGCAAGTTCTGCAGCCTCGCCCGCGCCAGGCGCGCCTCCGCCCGGGGCAAGCCCATCTCCGGCAGCGGGCGCCGCTTCGCCGCCTCCAGCGGCTTCGCCTTCACAAGGAGCGGCGATCTCCAGTTCGCCGCCAGCCGGAGGATCGCCTCCGTCTTCGAGTTTTCCTGCGGTATCACCGGCGATGGCTGCCGCATCGCCGGCGCCAAACGCATCACCAACTCCGAAACCGACTGGATCACCTCCGCCTGCGGGTTCTCCTGCGGCAACCGCTGGATCACCAGCAGCGTCTCCAGCTTCACCGACGCCAAAGGCACCAGCAACTCCGGGTCCGAAGGCGCCTCCCGCTTCGCCATCTCCGGCAGCAGCCGCGGTAAACGCAAGTCCGGCCGCATCAGCAAGTCCAGCTGCTGCTTCGGCGCCCTGGCCTGAAGTTACGACCGGCGAACCGCCGATGTATTCCGCTGCCTGGCATCATGTTCATCTTTATTCGCCGCGCAGTATCAACGTGGATTCGGTCATGCCCTCCTATCGCTTTCTTTATCAAACGCGCCGCATCAGTGATGCTCCTTCAGCTGAGGCATTGCACCTGACCGGGTCCGAAGCGCCACGCGAAGGCTGGGAGATCGTTCCCACTTTTGATGCCAGATGTCTCGTCGCTTATTTAATGTCGCTCAATCAATCGCATCCCTTGAAAGAAGTCAGATCGGCCGCGCCGCCGGCGGCGTCGCCAGCGCCATCACCAGCAGCTTCGCCTGCACAATCACCGCCAGCCGGAAAGTGACGACGCAATGAACCAGGAAACTCCGAAACCGGCATCCCGCGTTGGCCAGGGAATGGATTACGACGAACTGGCAGACGTTCAGCAGGTTCACGCTGCGGTGCAGCGCGAAAAACGTGAACCGGGAGTCGGGCGTGAACCGCTCTCGATTTGGTTAATCGCAGTTTACGGGCTGGCGGTGTTTTTTGGCGGCGCCTATCTCGGTCGTTACTCTGGAAATTTCAGCGGCGACGCGCTCGACCCTTACGGCGGCGAGCCCCAGGCAATGAAAAAAGCTGGCGGACCGCAGGGCCCACAACAAGCGGCGGAACTTTCCCCGCGCGATCGCGGCAAAAAGATTTTCGCGGCCAATTGCCAGACCTGCCATCAAGCTAATGGTCTCGGCGTCGCGGGTCAATACCCGCCCCTCGCGGGCTCGGAGTTTACAATCGGAGGCTCGCGACGGCCGGCCATGATTGTTCTCAAAGGTTTACAAGGCCCGGTCACCGTCAAAGGCCAAAAATTCGGCGCTGCAGTGATGCAACCGTGGGACAAGACATTGACCGACCAAAAAATTGCCGATGTTCTCACGTACGAGCGCAGCGAGTGGGGCAACAGTGCGAGTCCGGTCACAGCCGAGCAAATTGCCGCGCTGCGTAAGGAGCTAGCTAGCCATCCAGACTCGTTCGTTGAACACGAGATACTCGGGGTCCCCGACGAGGATCTTCCCGGCGGCGCCCCTCCAGGCGGTGCGCCTCCAAAACCTGGCGAAGCCGCAAAACCGGGCGAGCCACCAAAGCCGCAAGGGTAGCGCGCCTGGGCAAAATTCTGGGGGAGCACACGCCACGCGTTTTGGTTTTGTCTTCTCGCTAAAACGAGCTTTGATCAGGCAATCGCTTCCGCCAGCAATTCGGCCATGTGCTTTGGGCGCGTCCCGCGCGGCTGCGGGATCAGATCGACAATTTGATGCCGGCAACTTGTGCCGGACGCGATGATCTCTGTCCCAGCCGGTTGGTTGTCGATCGCATCGAGCAAACGCTGTGCGACTTGCACCGACAGATCGTATTTTTCGGCCAGTGCGCCGAACGCGCCGGCCATTCCACAACAGGCGGTATCGAGCACCGTGGCTTTTCTTCCCGGCACACGTTCTGCAAGTGTTGCCATGAAAGACGGATTCAAAATCGACTTGGCGTGACAGTGCGGATGAATGGCAATTGTGGCCGGACGTTCGTTGAATCGAAGCGCCTTCGGTTCTTGCGCGAGTAAATCGTCGACAAATTTCTCGAATAGGAAACAGCGCTTTACGACATTCTCTGCATTTTCGATCTTTAACTCGCGATAATCTTCAACAAACATCGACCAGCACGACGGCTCGAGAAAAAGGATTGGAGTGGTGGAGGTCCGAGCCGGACTGGCATTATGGAGTGATGAAAGAAGATCGATATTGTGTTTTCCCAGTTTTGCGGCGGCATCGAGATTTCCCTGGCTGAATGCCGGTCGTCCGCAGCAGTGTCGCTTGTTTGCGAGGGCGACCTCGAACCCGAGCGCCTCGAGCACTTTCACGGCGGCGATTCCGATGTGCGGCTCGTGGTAGCGGACGAAAGTGTCATCCCAGAGAATGACTTTGCCTCTGTAGCCGCGGTCGTTGACCGCGGTGCCGGGGTCAGCGCCCCCGGCTACAGCATGCCGGGCAAACCAGCGATCAAATCGTTCGCTTGTGTAATGCGGCAACGAACGTTTCGCGGAAACTCCAATTGTCTTCTCCATCACCGATCGCAACGGCTTGAAATCGAAAATTAGATTCGCAAGCGACGGCATCGCGCAACCGATTCGCCCAAGCAAATCGACGTTGCTTAAGATTCGCTCACGCAACGGCAGACCGTCGCGCTGATATCGCGCGTACGTCAGTTCCGCTTTCAATAATGCAAGATTCACGTTCGACGGACACTCCGGCGTGCATCCCTTGCAAGAGAGACAATTGCTCAGCGCGGCATCGAGTTCCGCCGATTTCAGTGGATCGTGTCCATTCACTCGCAGCTCGAGTGCGGCGCGGATGATGTTGGCGCGTCCGCGGGTGGACATGACTTCTTCGTGGGTGGCTATGAACGTCGGGCACATGATGCCGGTCTGTTTGAGGCAGCCGCCGCAGCCGTTGCATTGCTCGAGATTGCCGACGAACGAGCGATCTTTGAATGCAAAGGCGAGCACCGGTTGGAAAGGAAGCTCGAGTGGGCGAGTGAAGTTCTCGCGTAAATGATTGTCGATCTTGTGCCGTCCATCCGCGAAAATTTTTCCTGGATTGAAAATATTTTTCGGATCGAATGCATTTTTGATTGCGCGCATGACTTCGAGCAGCTCATCGCCGAGTTGCTCGCACATGTATTCCGTGCGCGCGATGCCGACGCCGTGCTCGGCGGAGAGCGAACCTTTGAATTGCCGCACCAGCGCAGACGTTTGATCGGCGACTTGCCGGAATTTCTTTAAATCGGACGCGCTATGCAGATCGAGAACGGGACGAACATGCAGGAGCCCGCTGGCGGCGTGACCATAATAACTCGCCTCCAGTCCGAGCGGTTTCATGATCGATTGCAATCCGCGCACGTATTCCGGCAATTGGGCGGGACGAACAGCGGCGTCTTCGATGAATGCGACCGGTTTTGCCGGTCCAATACATCCGGTCAAAAGTGACAGACCGGATTTGCGCACGGACCAGACCATATTCATTTGCGCCGGGTCGGTGACAATTTTTGTGCGCAGCCCAAGTTTTTTCGATTGCAAGAGCGATAGTTGTTCGACGACGCACGATTTGGAGTGCGGCGACATG
>JBKOXU010000019.1:0-6071 GCA_046725095.1 Verrucomicrobiota bacterium | reverse complement strand
GATCGAGGAAGTCTTTTAGCTGCGGGATAAAATTCTCGGGAAGATCACGGATCTGTCCGCCCACCCGCGTGTAGGAAGTGGTGAAACGCGCGCCCGTCAACAGCTCGAACAGATTATAAAGTTTTTCGCGTTCCGTGAACGTGTAGAGAAAGACTGTCATCGCGCCCAGGTCGAGAGCCATTGCGCCGATGCCCATCAAATGTGACGAGATACGAGACGTTTCGCAGCAAATCGTCCGAATCGCTTTTCCGCGGGGCGGGATTTCCCAGCCCATTAATTTTTCGACGGCGAGGGCGTAAGCGACATTGTTCGAAAGAGGAGCAAGATAATCGAGCCGATCGGTGTAAGGCACGAATTGGTTGTATTGCATGTTCTCGGCGATTTTTTCATCACCGCGATGTAGAAAACCAATGTCCGGCGTCGCCTTGGTGATGATTTCGCCGTCAAGTTCGAGCACCAGCCGAAGCACGCCGTGCGTGGCCGGATGCGACGGCCCCATGTTGAGCACCATCTTTTCACCAATGTCGTCCTCGGGATGGCGCAACTTCGCATCGGCCGCGACGACTCGCGTCACCGGATCGGGTGATTCAATCTCGCGCGTTGTGAAAGGCATAGATCGACAATTCTATCTACGCTGGCGAGTCAACCAGCAACCGCAAGCGTAAAATGGGGAGCGGATGCGCCCGCCAAAACGAACTTTCTCCGCCGGATGACCTTAGCGAAAACGCGCGCTGTGTCGCCAGGTCGGGGCAAGCGTGCTGAAGACAGCGCACGCGACAGCGGTTTTCAGCTCGGGGCTTGTAGTGTCCGCTGTCCTCAGCGGATTTTCGGATCCTCGGTTGCACCGGAATATCCGAACTCGCCCCGGTCGCCTCAAGCACGACGGGCACAGTGCGTTTACACGGACGAAATTATCGTCCGTCCGACTGCCTGCGAGATGCTTCAGCTCAGAGGTCGCGCCATCGCACCTCTTTCCAAAAAGGAGAAGAGCCGGGAACAAGCGCTTTCGCGTAGCCGCTATTTGATTGCCGAAATCTGATCAGTTGGAGTCGCCCCACATTTAAATCGGTAGGAACTACTGAATGCGGCGCAAGCCGCCATTTCATTGACGCCTGGCACGCCAACCGATCCAAGATTGGGTGTCCACTACTTCTGATCACTCGCGAGCTGGTCACTCGGCCACTATTATCCATGGTCAAGGATACAACTACCGAACCTGCTAAGCCCTGAAAATATACGCCCATGGGGAATTCAGGCGTAGGCTTTTCGATCCATTCCGCTTTAACGGAAGCGAATGGCAACATTAATAAGACTGCAATGACTGTTCCGCATCGCGCGGAACCCGATACCGCTTTCTGCGAACGTTGTGTGCTCATATTTTAAGAATGCTCAGGTATTTTTATCCGGGTCAAGCATTTTTTCTGAGTGGTGCACCTCCTTGTCACTCAGCGTATCCCCCTGGAGACCGCGGCGTTAGGACAAAATCCGCCAGTTTCTGCCAATGCTTAATCTCTCGCGCGTTGCGCCTAAGGAGGCTACCTATTCCCATGGTTAAGAAGATCGCGCTGCTATTTGCCGGACAAGGTGCACAAAGCGTCGGGATGGGGCGTGACTTGGCGGAGCAGTTTCCTACTGCAGCTGACTTGTTTCAGGAAGCGGATGACGTTCTTGGGCGCAAGTTGAGCGAAATCGCGTGGCACGGTCCGATTGAAGAGTTGACCAAGACTTCAAATTGTCAGCCGGCGCTGTTCGTACATGGACTCGCCTGTTTGTCGATCTTGCGCGAGCTGGCTGGCGACTTTCCGGTCGGAGGCGCCGCCGGTCTGTCACTGGGCGAAATGACTGCGCACGCCGCGGCGGGTACCTTCGATTTCGCGACAGGACTCAAACTAGTGCAAAGGCGGGGCGAATTGATGGATGAAGCTTGCGCCGCGACCAACGGAGCGATGGCAGCAATGATCGGCGCGGATGAAAGTGCAGTGCGCGCGCTGGCCGCGGACTCAAGCGTCGATATTGCGAACATCAATGCACCGGGACAGATCGTGATCTCCGGTGAGAAAGCAAAAGTGGAGATCGCGATCGGCGTGGCCAGGGAGCATGGGATTCGTCGGGCGACCCTGCTGACCGTGGCGGGCGCGTATCATTCGCGTTTGATGGAAAGCGCCTACCAAAAGCTTGGCGCGGTGCTGCTTCATGTCCCGGTACAACCGCCGCGTTTTCCCGTGATTAGCAACGTGACCGGCGCTGAAGTGACAACCCCGATTGGAATTCGGCGCACCTTGCAGGATCAAGTCACTGGTACGGTGCGCTGGCTCGATTGCGTGGAGCGACTCGCCGGACTCGGCTGCGATTTCTTCATCGAGCTGGGACCGGGCGGCGTGCTGGCTGGTTTACTGCGGCGCACGCGCAAAGATGTGGACGTGATGAGTGTCAGCGATTTCGCATCTGTGCAAGCCTGCGCTGAGAAACTGCGCGCAGTCTAGGGAAGGGAATCTTCCAATAAAAGGTGCAATGTCGCCCAAAGGCAAGCGCACCGAACTTTCCAGTTCCGCATTTCTTTCCTCGCACGTAATCTGGGTTCGTTAGCCGTTCTTCCGATGGACACCCGTGAATCGCGACAGCCATTTCAAGTAGTCCTCGCAATCGCGGTCCTCCTGACTATCGCGACAATATTGACGCTACGCACCGTGGCGCATCCCGCCTTCTTACAACCGAGCTCCGACAATCCGACGCCGCTTGGTTACACGTGGAGTCTGCTCCTCTTCACCATTCCTAGCGTAGCGCTGGCGTGGTGGTTTGCCTCCCGGCCCGACCTGAAGTTCCCGCGCGCGGCCTTTTGGCGTACGATCGCCGTCCTGGCGCCAGTCGGCTTTCTCCTCGACCTGCTTTTCGGCAACGCTTTTTTCGTCTTCCCAAACAGGCCTGCCTCTCTCGGCATTGATGTCCCCGCGCGCGGCGGCGCCATACCGATAGAAGAGTTCGTCTTCTATCTAACCGGTTTCATGCTAGTGCTCCTGAGTTATATCTGGTGCGACGAATACTGGATGGCGGCTTACAACGTTCCGGATTATGAAGCTGCGACCAAAGGAATGCCGCGCATCGTGCGTTTTCATTCCGCTTCCGTAATCCTCGGCATCGTTTTAATCGCGGGCGCTGTCGTTTATCGAAAATTGTTTTCCGGCACGTCCGGCGGGTTTCCATGGTACTTCATCTACCTTACGTGTGCTTCAATTATCCCCTCGGCCGGATTTTTCAAAACTGCTCGGAGCTTCATCAATTGGCGCGCATTCAGTTTTACTTTCTTCCTTCTGCTCCTGATTAGCCTGCTCTGGGAAGTGACGCTTGCTCTGCCCTATGGCTGGTGGCGATATCGCGACGAGGCGATGATCGGTCTGAAGATCGGTGCGTGGTCCGACTTGCCCATCGAAGCGCCCTGCGTCTGGATGGCAGTGAGCTTCACAACCGTGATCGTCTACGAGGTAATCAAAATCTGGAAAGCGCTCGGCCGGCGCGCCCTCGAGGCCTTCTTTGGAAACGCCGGCGCTAGACCTGGTTAACTGGGCGAGAACGAAGTTGCTGGCCTTATGGGTCCTGCCATAGTTTGTTCGGATGAGCATTCAAGAGCGCATCGATTCTGATTTGAAAGAAGCGATGCGGGCGAAGGACACGACGAAACTCGCGGTTCTGCGCATGTTAAAATCAGCGTTAAAATACGCCGCAATTGCAAAATCTGGCGCGGAAGCCGAGCTGAGTGACACCGAAGCCGTTCAAGTCATTCGCAAGCAGGCCAAGCAACGCCAGGATTCAATCGAGAGTTTCGAGAAAGGCGGTCGTGCTGAACTGGCGAATAAAGAAAAAGAGGAATTGTCGATCTTGAACGCATATTTGCCCCAAGCGATGAGCCCCGACGAGGTCGAACAAACTGTGCGAGACGCAATCGCCGAAGTCGGCGCGACGTCCAAGGCGCAGATGGGCGCGGTAATGAAAGCGTTGCAGGCAAAAGTGGCGGGCCGCGCCGATGGCAAAACGCTCAGCCAGGAAGTGTCACGACAGTTGACAAAGTAACGAGGGTCAAACAAGACGCGGCGATTCGCGTCTCATCATTCCACCTTCATCATTCCAATTTCGTCTGCGCCGAAGTAGGGCTGCAATTTTTCCGGGATTCGGATTGAGCCGTTTTTCTGCTGCCCGGTTTCGATCAGCGCCGCGAATAATCTTGGCAATGCCACACCGGATCCGTTCAACGTGTGGCAAAACCGGTTCTTTCCATCGCGATCCTTGAATCGAAGATGCATTCGGCGGGCTTGGAAGTCTTCGCAGTTTGAGCAACTTGATACTTCCAGATAAGCGTCCTGCCCGGGCGACCAGACTTCAATGTCGTAGCTCTTGGCCGACGCAAATCCCAAATCGCCGGTGCAAAGCTCGACCACTCGATAATGCAGGCCGAGCAGTTGCAATACGCGTTCTGCGTCAGCGATAAGCGCCTCCAGTTCATCATACGACGTTTCCGGCGTCGTGACTTTGACCAGCTCCACCTTGTCGAATTGATGCACGCGGATGATGCCACGCGTTTCGCGACCCGCCGCCCCGGCTTCGCGCCGGAAACAGGGCGTGTAGGCAACGAACTTTTTGGGAAGATCGTCAACGCTCAAAATCTCGTCGCGATGAAGATTCGTCAGCGGGACTTCCGCAGTCGGCACAAGAAAAAGCTGGTTCTCTTCCAACCCGTACATATCGGCCTCGAACTTGGGCAATTGCGATGTGCCGATCATGCAATCGCGTCGCACTAAAAACGGTGGACTGATCTCGGTGTAGCCACGCTCTCGGGTATGCAGATCGATCATGAAATTGATTAGCGCGCGTTCCAGCTTTGCACCGTTCCCTGTGAAACAGATAAAACCGCTACCGCTTAATTGCGCGGCACGCTCCAGATCGAGTAGCTTTAGCTTCGTGCCGAGCGCAACGTGATCGGCTGGGTCACTTAATGGCGGCTTTTCCCCCCAACTGCGAACCATTTTGTTTGCGCTCGGATCCTTCCCGATCGGCACGCTCGCATGCGGCACATTCGCAATTTGAAGAAGCAAATCATTTTGCTCCTCTTCGGCAGTTGCTGCGCGCGCATTCAGTTCGGCAATCTGCTCGCCGATTTTCCGTACGCCTTGCTCCAGCTCGTCCGTTGCTTCGCCGCGCGATTTTTTGCCGCCGATCTCTTTGCTCAATCTTTTGCGATCGGCATTCAATTGCTGCAACGCAGTCTCAGTTTTCCGGCGCTCAGCGTCCACACGCAGGATGTGGTCGATCTTCGCCTCATCGCCACCGCCTCGGGTCGCAAGTCGCTCACGAACGAAATCCGGCTTCTCACGAATCAAACGGATGTCGAGCATGGCGCAGTATGAATGACCAATGATGAATGTCGAAGGCAAATGACCTGACAATGACGAAACCCGAATGACGAATGACGAACGAATAACGAAGTTCAAATGACGAAATGGAAGCCGACGCACTCTTCGTATCTTTTGTAATTCGTTATTAGTCATTCCTTCGAGCTTCGACATTCGACATTCGTCATTTCGATCCGGGGCTCCAGCTCACGCGTGACATTTGATTCCTTCGCGCGGATATTTCTCCGTGGCCAAGTTAGATCTTCTCGCAGTCGCGCTCGGCCTGGCTTGCCTGGCCGGCATCAACCTCTATCTCACCGTTTTCGTCACCGGACTCGCCATCCATTTCCACTGGATCACGCTCGCGCCGGCCTATCGGTCGCTCGAAGTCCTGGGCCACCCGGCCACTATTACAGTCGCCGGCATTCTCTACTTCCTCGAATTTTTCGCCGATAAGATTCCGTGGATCGACTCCGCCTGGGATGCCGTTCACACCGTGATTCGCCCGATTGGCGGCGCTTTGCTCGCGATTCAGGTTCTGGGCCATCCGAGTCCCGTTTTCACTGTGATCGTGGCCCTGCTCGCTGGCGGCACGAGCCTCATCGCGCACACTGCAAAGGCAGCTACGCGTCTCGCCACCAACACGTCGCCAGAACCATTTTCGAATATCGGACTAAGTCTCGGCGAAGA
>JBKOXU010000090.1:0-8481 GCA_046725095.1 Verrucomicrobiota bacterium | reverse complement strand
GTCCGTCGCGATAGCGCTGGTCGCAGACTTGCTGCGCGAGGGCGCGCATGTGGTTGCCTATGATCCGAAAGGAATGGAAAAGGCCCGCACTCTGAAAGCGATCGCCCCCGCCGAGTTTGCTCCGTCCGCTCTCGATGCGGTGCACAACGCCGAAGCGCTCATCCTGGCCACTGAATGGAATGAATTTGCGAATGTCGATCTGGCTATGGTGAAGGAAAAAATGAGGACGCCGATTGTCTTTGACGGGCGAAACCTGTTGGATCCTGAAACGATGAGACACCTAGGTTTTCACTACTATTCGATTGGGCGGGCCAACGTGAAGCCGGGATAAACTTTTCCCAGGGATTTATGGCAGAGCCCTCTGCTCGCCGAATCGCGCTGGCGGCGCTACGAAGGTGGCGCGAAGGAAGGCGCCTTGCCGATTCGAGCATCTTGGGATTTCTTGCGAAGACGGATCTTGCCGATTCACACCGCGTTTGCTTTGCAGCTTTTTATGGCGTCCTGCGCAATTTAACATTGCTTGATTTTTGGATCGGCTGCCTGCACTCTTCTCAAGTTGAAGGCCGTCTTCGCGATGTCTTGCGACTTCGCTTATACCAACTTTTCTTCGTCGAGAGAGCTCAACACGCGGCGGTTCACGAGACCGTGGAACTCGCATCCGGACGCCAATGAGCAGTAACGAATGCCGTGCTGCGCACCGCTGCACGACAGCGGGACGATCTGCTCAGCCGCGCCGTTCCGCAGCCCTTATCCGTTCGAGCTTCGCATCCGCAGTTTCTCATCGCACGGTGGCAACAGCATTTCGGGGTCAAAAACGCGGAAGAGTTATGCCGATGAAACAATCTTCCGCCGCCAATCGATGGCCGAATCAATCGGCTGAAAATCAGTCGCGAAAAGTTTCGTCAGCTCCATCCGGAGCCGAGGTCGGTGGCGCATGATTCTGACCTTGTAGAATTTGATGCATTACCGTCCAATGCTCTCAGCGGAGGCCATTGCTACATTCAAGATCCGAGCACGGTGATCGCCTGCCAGCTTCTGGATCCCAAACAGACAGAAAAAATCCTCGATGCCTGCGCCGCGCCGCGTGGAAAAACCGGCTACATCGCGCAGCTCATGAAAAATAAGGCGGCGATCGTGGCGTGTGATCGCGATGGAGAGCGGTCTTTCACCTTGAAAGACAATATGGCGCGGCTCGGCGTCGGGATTGTTAGCAGCCTGCGTCATGATTGGACGCGCGGTCGCATCCCGGAAAAAGTCGTGTCCGTCGCGCCATTCGATCGAATTCTGGTCGACGCGCCGTGCAGCAACACCGGAGTGAAGCGACGCCGCGTAGATGTGCGATGGCGGCTCCGGCCCGGAGATTTAACGAATGCCCGACGAACAATTTCAGATTACGCATTCCGCGGTCGGCTTGTTAAAACCGGGCGGCGTTCTTGTTTGCGGCACCTGAAACGGAAGAAAATGAGCAGGTGGTTACGCGCATGTTAGAACAGTTTCCACAGATGCGACTTACGAACCAGGAGTTCTGCCTACCATTTCGAGATCGTTTCAACGGCGCTTTTGCCGCGCGTCTCGTCAATTCTGGCTAGCTGGGCGTCAATAAAGAAGCCCAGTTGCATCTCGCTTGACCGATGGAATCATAAGCCTCTTATGCACGATATTCGGTTCGACAATCTAGCGAAACTCCTTGTGGAATATTCTATCCGGCTCAAACGAAACGAAAACGTGTTGATCGAAGCATTCGACACACCGGATGAAATGACGATCGCGCTCATCCGAGCGGCGCGGAAGGTGGGAGGTGTCCCTTTTGTGCAGACTTATCGCGCCCGAGTTAACCGGGCGCTCGCGCTCGAAGCCTCGGATCGGCAGCTCAATCTTTTTGCGAGTCTTGAACTGGCGCGAATGAAAAAAATGGACGCATACGTTGCGGTTCGCGGCAGCGACAACATCACGGAATTATCTGATGTGCCGGCGGAGAAGATGAAATTGCTCGCCAGGAAAATGCGCCCAGTGCAGGACCAGCGAGTAAAAAAAACCAAATGGGTAGTGTTACGGTGGCCGACCCCATCGATGGCACAACTTGCCGGAATGAGCACAGAGGCCTTTGAAGACTTTTATTTCGATGTCTGCACACTCGATTACCGCAAGCTGCTGCCCGGTATGAAGGCGCTCAAGCGCTTGATGGAAAAGACGGATCGCGTCGAAATTAAAGGTCCCGGCACCGATCTGCGTTTCAGTATCAAGGGAATTCCGGCGGTGATCTGCGGTGGCGATCGCAATATTCCGGATGGCGAAGTTTTTAGTTGCCCGGTGAAAGATTCAGTTCAGGGCAATGTGACCTTCAACGCTCCAAGCATTTATCAAGGAACTGGTTTCGATGGCATCCGTCTCCAGTTCAAGAACGGAAAGATCGTCGATGCCACAAGCAACGAGACGAAGAAGTTGAACAAGATTCTCGACTCAGATCCAGGGGCGCGTTATATCGGCGAATTTTCCCTCGGCTTTAATCCGCGCGTTTTACAACCGATGCGAGACATATTGTTCGACGAGAAAATCGCCGGATCGTTTCATTTTACTCCGGGGCAAGCCTATGACGAAGCGGACAACGGGAATCGCAGCCAGGTTCACTGGGACATGGTAGGTATACAGCGGCCGGAATACGGCGGTGGAGAGGTTTATTTCGACGGCAAATTGATTCGCCGCGATGGAGAGTTTCTACCGAAGCAACTGCGCTCACTAAATCGAAATCCGTTCCGCAAACGTGCCTGAACGCACTACGAAGACGTCTTTGCCTGTGAGTTCTCGCTTACGATTGCTTCTGTCCAGAACCGAGCAGATTTAGTTGCATCATGGCGATATCGCCGTTATCACCGAGCTGCAAATTCGTAATTTCGAACGTCGGCGCTCCTTCGCGCGGACTAGGACCGGCACCAGGTAACTGCAGACGAACCTGTTTGGAATTCGAGTTGAGAACAACCGATGCAATTTCAAGTGACGGTGCGAACTCAATTGTCGTAATTTGGCCCGGGACTGTCACGAAGACAGTTGCCTGACCTGGTTGGGACGGCGTGAGTTGGACGGGCGCAGCTTCGGAATTCGATACGAGTTGCAGGCCCCCGACCGCAACTGAAGGCGAACCGCTCACAGGTGGCCTCTGTTGGGAGGGAAACATCCGAATTGTGCCAAGGGCACTTCCGACCGGCTGAATCTTTGCGATCTCGAAGCTGACTTGCAAATTCATTGCAGGCTGAGGTTGCTGAGACGGGGCCAAACGCATTGTGACGACCTTGGATATGGGACGCACTTTTAAGCTTCCCATTTTGAAGCTCGGCGTTAGCTGCATCGCTGCGATCTCGAAAGAAAAGGTAAGCTGCACGGATGTTTGCATCGTTGCAGCGGGTTGCAGCTTGGTCACCGGAGCGGCTGGAAGTTTGCTCACGGCAGGTTTAGTTATTGGAGCAGGCGTGGTTTGGGTTGATTCAGGCATGATGGCAGGTTTGGTTGTTTGCGAAAATTCGGGCTCGGCAGAAATTGCTGGTTGGATACCAGGCGCCGGTACTGTAACTGGTTTGGCTAGAGTGGATTGCGCTAAAGTCACGGCCTCTGCATGCGGCAGCAGGTGTTCTTGTCCGATCGGCTCGATCTCAGGCTCTGGTGAGGTTCGTGTTGCGACCCCAGGCCGTACGGGCCCCGCTACGGCCGTGGGAATTGCAATCGGTTTTTCCGCCGCTATCGCAGAAGATTCGCTTACCGCCCTGACGGCCGGGACCTCAGCCTCGCGTAGGATCGGCTGCGAGGTCTCGGTGGTCTCTTGGATAACTGGGCCGACGCCGGACCCAAAAACCGGTTCAGTAAATGACGGCGATTCAGGTTCAGCCTGTGGCGCCTTTTCTCCTGAGTATTCGATAACCGGCTTGACTGACTCTGATTCGAAGAATGGTTCAGTGACCGGTGTGATCTCACGTAGTTCAGCATGGTGATAGGCGGGGACCTGTGCCTTTTTGGCCGTCAAATCCGCCAACGCATCAAAAGACCGGGTAGACTCGGCTGAAGGCAAGGCCGTGTGACGCAGCGAAGGTTTCGATGCTGTCAGTCGCAGCGAAATCTGACGGGGTCCCCCAAAGAGACCATTGCCAAGCGCAGTTTGTTTTGCTGCCGGAGCGAGGTCACGTCTCGGCGAGGTTGCCACAGACTCGGGCTGCAGGTAATCCGCAGTATTAAATGAGTAGCGGCGGCGAAGACTGGGTACAATCGCCCAGGCCAACACAAAGATACCCGCTAAGAGCAATCCACCGACGATCCATGTTCGGCGATTCAAGCCAACAATGCCAGGCTGCGAAATCAATGTGCCCTCTGCTGGAGGGACAGCGGGCGCCACGGATGGTTTCGTTTCGGCAGCGGTTGTCTGTTCACTCTCTCCGGCGGGAGCAGATGCGGCCATTGCGGTCTCAGCGGGCGAACCTGTCGCCGTTATCGATCCTTGAGAAGACGATCCGGAAACCCCAGCCCCGGCCCCTTCCTCTGGCCGAACACCTGTTTCCGTCGCAGCCTGCTCGGTCGAGGCGGACGGAGGCAGCTCTTCCGCCGTCTGTGCTACACTTGTGGTTTGGGCGGCTGAATCGGGGGGATTTGCCGCAACGACCGAAGAAGCAGAAGGTTCGCCCTTCGACTTCTCCGCCTGTTTGTTCGCGGCTGCAAGGGCATCGGGAATAGGACTTGGTTCCACCGCCGGGCTGCCCTCCGCCTGCGCTGCAATGGCACTACCGGTATCCAACGCAGGCTCCGGCGCAGAGGCAGTTTCCGGGCCTTGCATCCAGCCGACGTCATAAAAAGCTTCGGCAAAAACGCTATTGAGAGCCGGCGAATAAATCTTTTTCGCCGAGGCGGTCCAGTCAGCGGCTTTCTCCGGATTGCTATGCTTAAATTCCCATGCCGCCTGGGCGTAATAGAGCGCGGGCGTGTCGCCTGTGAACTGGAACTGCTCCATCATCGCCTGCGCGCGGCTCTCTTTCCCTTCGAGCAAAAGCGTCATGTAAATTTTGAATTTCATGAGCTCTGCCGCCTGATTCTTATCGCCTCCTGGAGTTCGCTCCAGCAGCGCCTCAAGACGTTCCCGCGCCTTGGCGTAGTCTTTGTTCTTAAATGGAATTTGTGCGAGATTATATTGCGCCTCACGGAATTTCGGATCTAGCTTTGCTGCTTTCTTGAAGGCGGCCTCGGCTTCAGCAAACTGCTTCTGCTCCATCAGAATTTCGCCACGCAAGTTCACGGTCGCCGGTTGATTCGGCTGCGCCTGATCGGCCTCCTCGACTAGTTTACGGGCGGTGACAAAATCGCGCTGCCGCAGCGCCTGCTGCGCCTGCTCGAATTTTGAACGCGCCAAAGCCTTTCCTTTTTCCGCACGTTCGACGGCCGTCGTTAGCGGTAAAGAGGCACGTGCTTCTCCGGTTGGTCTTTCCAGCCATCCGACTTCGTACAGCGATTCTGCGAAAAGTTTGTTCAGCTGCGGCGAAAAGCTCTTCTCCGCTACTTTTATCCAATCTTTTGCTTCGCTTTGATTCTTGTGCTGGAGGGCGACGGCCGCCTTTACGTAGTCAACAGCCGGCGTATCGCGCGAGAGCTCCAACTTGGCCAGAATGGAATCCACCATGTTGTCTTTTCCCTCGAGCAGATAAGTCAGAAGAATCTTATATTGAATAAGCTGCGAAGCTTCACTTGCCAGATCGGATTGACTGCTTGAAAGAAGCTCTTCAAAGCGGGTGCGCGCCTGCACCCAATCTTTTTTCAGAAACGGAATCTCCGCCAGATTGAAACGCGCATTCCAAAATTTCGGATCAATCCGGGCCGCTTCGAGCAACGCTGCTTCTGCCTTATCGTAGACGCCTTGCCGCATCAGGATAACGCCCCTCAAATTTTTCGACGCGGCTAGATCAGGCTGACGGGCATCGATTGCGTCGAGCTCCTTTAACGCTTGCGAAAAATTGTTCGCGTCGAACTCACGGAACGCTTTGCCGTACATTCCCTCCAGTTCCGATTTAGTCGGAGCGACATTTTCCGCTGCCAAGGACCCAATCGCCAGTGCTGCGATCGCAGCGATCATCCAGATTCTCATGAGGTATGGACTGAAGCGTCGATCACCACTTCTGACAAGTCGAAAGTTGCGCTGGGACGCAGTAATCAACTCGACAAACCCCGCTGTAGCAATCCACCGAAATCACTAATTCGAATTCGCCACGATCCGCAATCCCTCTAATGTCAGATGTGGCCTAATTGCCTTTATTTCCGGTAACTGTCTCGCAATAAGCCGGGCGTAGCCGCCTGTCGCCACAACATAACATTTTTTGCGCGGAAACTGCTCTGCTCTGATTCGCGCCAGGATTTCACGGACCAGGCCGCGATAACCAATAACTGCACCGGACAACATCGCCTCAATTGTCGATTTACCAATGGCGGATCGCGGCTCTTTCAAAGAGATCTTCGGCAAGAGCGCCGTTCGCTGATAAACAAAATTGGTCATCGCTTCCAGCCCAGGCGCGATTACGCCACCAATGTACTTCCGCTGACCGGAAACGATGTCAAAGGTCACTGCGGTCCCAAAATCCACCACGATGGCGGGGAAGCCATAAAGCTCCGTAACTGCCACGGCATTTGCCAACCGATCTGCTCCGATCGATTTCGGTTTCGGATAATCAATGGTCAGGCCCAGTTTTAACGTTGAATCCAGCCAGATTACGTCGACCTTTCTCGCGGCTTTGAAGATCGCGGGATTTTTTTCCGGCACCACTGACGAAACGACGATTTTCCCGACCTTTTGCCTTCGCAAAAGGCCCGCAATTAGGCCGCTGGAGAGTTTGGTCGTCGCGATCCGTAGGGGAGCCGAAAGCCGCGTTGTCGATGCGAACGCCAGCTTCGTGTACGAATTGCTGATATCGACCAATAAGTAATCGATCATACGTTGCAGAGGCAGCCCTGAAAGGCCTCAAAGCTGCGATTTTTTCTCGGTCTAATCATACGGCGAGCGGTATGTCATGCACGGGCTACACCCAGTCAAGCCAGCCAGTTCGCCTGTCGGACGAATCCGTGTCGCCGCTGCGACTCGTCCTCTGGCAAGCTTGCGAGCCTTCCACCAACCGGGTAGCCTTCATTTGTGAGAAAATTAGTGCATCGGCCCCGCCGTTTGCGGCGTTCCCCTGCCCTGCGAAACCTTGTCCGCCAGACACAATTGAGCGCGCACGATTTTATTCTCCCGCTTTTTGTCAGCGAAAAATTAGAGCGGCGTCGCCCGGTCGCGACCATGCCGGGGGTCTTTCAGCTCTCCCTGAAGGAGGTTGTTGATGAAGCACAACGCGTTCAAGATCTCGGACTGCAAGCAGTCCTTCTTTTCGGGGTTCCCAAACAAAAAGACGAACAGGCTAGCGCCGCTTATGCCGAAAACGGCATTGTTCAAAAAGCGGTGGGAGCCATCAAATCACAATGTCCCGCGCTCCTTACCATCACCGATGTCTGCTTGTGCGAATACATGAGCCACGGTCACTGTGGTGTAACGCGTATCGACGGGGATCATTTCCATGTGCTCAATGACGAGACGGTTGAGCTTCTCGTTAAAACGGCGCTCTCCCATGCTGCAGCTGGAGCCGACATGGTTGCGCCAAGCGACATGATGGACGGTCGCATTGGGGCTATTCGCGAGGCACTCGACGCGGCCGGTTTCGATCAAACTGGGATCATGAGTTATGCCGCCAAATTCGCGTCGGCTTTTTACGGACCGTTTCGCGACGCTGCCGAGAGCCCACCGCAATTTGGCGATCGTCGTTCTTACCAAATGGATTACGCGAACGCGGAGGAAGCACTGCGTGAAGTTGCTTTGGATATAGACGAAGGCGCGGACATCGTAATGGTAAAGCCAGCGTTGCCGTACATCGACATTCTTTGGCGGGTTCGGCAACGTTTTGGCAAACCGACTGCCGTTTATCATGTGAGTGGTGAATATGCGATGGTAAAAACAGCTGTCGAAAAAGGGATTGTAGAGGAGCGCGCTGCCGTTCTAGAGATCATGACCGCGCTCAAACGCGCCGGCGCAGACATTATCGTTACCTATTGGGCACGCGAACTGGCAGAATGGGTGCGCGAGTAACTAACGCCCGCGGCGAAACCGAGAGGCACAGCCGACTGAAGCGTCTCGCTTTTCTCTGGGCGCAAGCCCACGGCTATTCCGCGTGCGCGATGGAAGTGGCTTTGCCTCAAAGCCGGTATCGTGCCGACGTGGCCGCCTATCGGCCAAAGCCAAAAACGACTGGATACACAGCGATCTTTGAATGCAAACAAGCGCTCTGCGATTTACGACGAGACAATTGCCAGAGCGATGCTGCACGTAAGCGTCTCGAAACGATTTGCGAACGTCGCCGGCTTCTCGAAGCGCGCCTGCGTGAACATTATCCGAACTTGCGGAACGGTGATTCGCTATTTCCCGAATTCGATTTG
>JBKOXU010000083.1:0-7274 GCA_046725095.1 Verrucomicrobiota bacterium | reverse complement strand
CGAACGCGGACGCGCGCTTCCTCCGCCATTTTGCTGAGCGAACGCGCGAGATCCTTACGCCGTTCTTCTGACAACTCCGGGATCGGCAGCCGAATGATTTTTCCATCAACCGCCGGCATGATGCCGATTTTCGATTCCTTGAGAGCCCTCTCGATATCCGGCACCGTCCCCGCATCGAAAGGCTGGACAACAAGCAAGCGCGGTTCCGGCGTTGTGATTAGCGCGAGTTGCTTCAGCTTCATGGTCGATCCGTAGGCCTGGACATCGACATTTTCCACCAGCCCAGGCGAGGCTTTGCCGGTGCGCACGGCAGCAAATTCGTGCACCATATAGTCGACGCTTTTTTCCATCGACATTTCGGCCTCGAGAAGAATGTCGTCTCTGCTCATGTTGCTGAAGTCTTACTTTGGTTCCGGCTCATCGCAAACCAGGGTCCCGACTTTTCGCCCGAGAACAGCATCGCGAATGTTGCTCGGCTTGTTCATATCGAAAATCACGATCGGGATCTTATTGTCCATGCAAAGGCTGAAGGCGGTCGAATCCATGATCTGCAACCGTTTCGTGAGCGCTTCAGTGAATGTGAGGCGATCGTAGAATTTCGCGGCTGGGTGAGTATTTGGGTCCTGATCATATACGCCAGCGACTTTGGTGGCTTTCAGAATGACGTCGGCGCGAATCTCGCTCGCACGCAGCGCAGCCGTCGTGTCGGTTGAAAAATAGGGATTACCTGTGCCGGCGGCGAAAATAACAACGCGACCAAGTTCGAGATGGCGGATAGCGCGACCCAAAATAAAAGGCTCGGCCACGTTTTTCATTTCGATGGCCGTTTGCACCCGCGTTTCAACCCCCATCTGAGTGAGCGTGCTGCGTAATGCCAGCGCGTTGATCACAGTCGCGAGCATACCCATATAATCGGCCGTGGTGCGATCCATGCCGCGATGCGACGCAGAGACTCCGCGCCAGATATTTCCCCCGCCAATTACGATCGACACCTGGACGCCGAGATCGCGAACATCCTTTATACGCTCGGCGATTTCACGCACCACACCCAGCGAAATATTGTCGCGACCACCGCGCTCTTGGAGCGCTTCGCCGCTCAACTTGAGCACAATGCGTTTATAAGCTGGCGCTTCCGTTTGCATGCCAAAGGAAATCAAAACAGAAGACGCCGATATTTGGAAGGTAAAATGGTGTTCTCGGTTCGGGGAGCACAGGCTGCCAGCCTGTGGTTGCCGGCAGCTTGCCGGCAACGTTCGAAGGAGGTCATTGCACGAAGAAGCAGAGTATCTCGGCAAGCTGCCGAGATGAACAGCCTGGCAGCCCTGTGCTCCCCAGAAATCAACTTGCCGCCTGCAAAATCGATGCGTGCCCCCGCAGAAACTCCGCCATATTCATCCGCCGCGTTCCTTCCAGTTGCACGTCGCCCAATGAAAGCGCGCCTTTACCAGCGGCAATAACAAGCTCTTTGTCGCGGTGCAAAAATTCACCCGGCTTTCCGCTAAGATCGACAATTGCTGCCGAAAAGATCTTCAACTTTCGTACGCCAGGCGCGGCAATCTCAGTAAACGCTCCCGGCCATGGATTAAACGCGCGAATTTTTCGCTCAATTATTTCGGCGTGCTCCGACCAGTCGATTTTGCCGTCACCGCGTGTCAATTTCGGCGCATAAGTGACGAGCGCATTGTCTTGCGGAATACGCGGCGCATTACCTTTCGCAAGCATTTGCAAGGCCTCGAGCAACGCGTCGGGTGCAATCTGCGCCAACCGATCATGCAATGAGCCGCCGGTGTCAGTCGGTAAGATGTCGATCTCGCGCCGCAACAGGATGTCGCCGGTATCGAGGCCTGCGGCCATGTACATCACGGTAATACCCGTTTCAGGATCGCCCGCCGCGATCGCGGCTTGGATCGGGGCGGCTCCGCGCCAGCGTGGCAAAAGGGATGCATGCAAGTTCAGACAAGCGATGCGCGGAATCTCGAGCACTTCCCGCGGCAGAATTTGGCCATAAGCCATTACAATAATCGCATCGGGTTGCAGCGCGCGGATTTCTTCGATTGCTTGCCGATCTTTAATCCGTGCCGGTTGCAAAATCGGGACCTTGGTTCCGGCCAACGCCCTCTTTATCGGCGTCGGCTCGATGCGTTGAGCGCGTCCCACCGGTTTGTCCGGCTGGGTAACGACTCCGATGAGTTGGTGCTCGTTTGATCGCAGCAGGGCTTGCAGCGTCGGCAGGCCGATTTCGCCCGCGCCGATGAAAATGATGCCCATGCCGGACTTACGGCGTCAGCTCATGAACTGACGCGGATCGGCGTCGACGCCGTCCGGCAACCGCTTGCGCCATTAATTTTTCGCCAGCAGTGATCTCGCGCCGGCCCACCGACGATCCGCATCCGGTGCACAGATAATCGTAAATCTCCCGGTCCGGCAGGATTAAAAGCAATCGCTCGCGCACCGGCATCGCGGCTTTACATTTTTCGCAGTAAAGGCTTGAAGCGGTGAAATTTTCAAACTGCTGCTGATTCATACACGCCGTCGTTCACGCTCTCCAGGATGTCGAGCAGAACTTTGGCGGGCGGCTGAGTCGCGTCAACCACGGTGATCAGCTCTTGCGGATAATGGGAGAGCACCGGTTTCGATTCCGTTTCATAGATGTCAAGGCGGCGCTGAATGACTTGATCGTTCGCGTCGTCGAGGCGGTTATCTTTCAAGGCGCGCTTTTTCAGCCGTGAAAACAGGGTTTCATGGCTCGGACAGGAGAGATGAAACACCTTTTTCACGTCGATCATTTCCTCCATGATTTTGGCTTGGCCGACATTCCGCGGAATACCGTCGAGCACGAGCGTATCGATGTCCGGCTTGAACTTGTGCGTCTCGACCGCGGCATCGATCGCCGCTCGCCAGAGCTCGACCGTGATCTCATCGGGCACGAGCTGGCCTTTGCTGGAGTATTCAAGGAAGGCTTTGCCAACCTTCGTACGCGTGTCGATCGAGCGGAATACATCGCCGCAGGCGCAATGATAAAAGCGCGGGATTGTGCCCAGCGTTTTGCCCTGCGTCCCTTTGCCGCTGCCAGGCGCGCCAAAGAGGATAAAGGTATTATATCTCATCACCGAAATCGGTTTATACCGCAGGCAGGCCAGAGCAGAAAAGCAGAATCGATTGGCTAATTCCCACCCGTGACAGGATCGACATTTACTCGCCGCCCCGCTCGATCGAAGCGCACATTGCCATCGATCAGCGCGAAAATCGTGTAATCGCGACCAAGCCCAACGTTTTTTCCTGGTAAAAACTTCGTCCCCCGCTGGCGCACAATGATGTTGCCCGCGACGACCATCTCGCTGCCGAATTTTTTTACACCCAGCCGTTTGCTGACGCTGTCACGACCGTTTTTAACGCTGCCTTGTCCTTTTTTGTGAGCCATGACGAAAGTTGATAGTTGGTAGTTAAGAGTTGATGGGCGGCCGCCGCTTTATTCCTTGGTCTCCTTCGCCGCAGTTTTCCTCGCGCCGAGGCTGATGCTTTTGATCTTTACCCGGGTCAGCTTCCGGCGGTGTCCGACCGTGCGATGGTAACCTTTACGCCGTTTAAATTTGAACGCGATCACTTTTTTGTCCTTGCGCTGTTCGACGACCTCGGCGGTGACCTTGGCGCCTGAGATGAGTGGGTTTCCATGCGTAAGATCTTTCCCTTCGGCATACATCAAAACGTCACCGAACGTCGCGGTCTTTCCCGCCTCAACGTCGAGAAGATCGACATCGATTGTATCGCCCTCTGCGACGCGATACTGCCTGCCGCCAGTTTTGATAATTGCGTAAGCCATAAGGTTTTCTCGGAGAGAAAAAGCCGCGCAAAATTCCATAGATGGGGGACTTTGACAAGCAGAAACGTCTAGTCACCACTCTGGGCCGGCACGGCGCCCGGCGTGACAGCATCTATAATGCAGAGATCATCAGCACAATCTCGCCTTTGGGAGGATGAGCCTGATAGTGCGTCAACAGCTCACTCGCGGTGCCGCGACGGAATTCTTCGAACTTTTTGGTGAGCTCCCGCGCGACGCACACTTGCCGATCGGGCATAATTTCGATACAAGCGCCGAGCGTTTTGGTTAACCGGTAGGGCGATTCGAAGAAGATTGTTGTTTCTTCGCGGTTAACGGCAGCGAGTAATTCGCGTTTGCGCTGACCACTCTTGATCGGCAGAAATCCGCGAAAGCAAAATTTTTCAGTTGAAAATCCTGAACCGATGAGCGCGGCCAGAATCGATGACGGTCCGGGAATGATCATGAACGGAAGGCCGCGTCTGATGCATTCGCGAATAAGGCGCGCGCCAGGATCGGAGAGCGCGGGCGTTCCGGCATCGGTAATCAACGCGACGTCTTCGCCCGCGGCGAGGCGCTCGACTAGTTGGGCGGCGCGCATCGCCTCATTGTGCTCGTGATAACTGAGGAGCGGCTTTTTGATTTCGAAACGCTTCAACAACATCCCGGAATGGCGGGTGTCTTCAGCCGCGATCACATCGACTGATTTCAGCACGTCAAGCGCGCGTAACGTGATGTCACCCAGGTTGCCGATCGGTGTGGAAACGACGTAAAGCATCCCGCACCATCCAGCCTAAATCGATCCTTTGCCATCAATCACGCAAGCAAGCGAAGAAAATGGAGCGAGCTGGTTTCATTTCCAACAAAGCCGAGTAGCCCGCGCAAAACGAATTTAGGAAAAGGAGGCGTATATGAGAAAAAGCATTTATCTGTTGGCGCTGGCACCACTTGCATTGGTGGGCTGCGCCGAGCCGACGACAGTAACAACTACGACAACTACACAGGAAGTGACAACAACCGGTCCAACCCGAGAGGTGGTAGTGACCAGGACTCCACCGGCCGTTCGAGTTGAAACGCAAACAGTAGCGCCCGGACCCGGATATGTCTGGACCAGGGGTTATTGGCGATGGACCGGAACCACCTATGTGTGGGTGCCGGGTAGTTGGCTGGTGCGTCCGAGGGTGGCGGCAGTATGGGTGGAAGGCCAATGGGTGCCCAAGGGCGGCGGCTGGGTGTGGATGCCGGGTCACTGGCAATAAGCAGAGCAGAACAGGGATTGGTTTGGCCCGATAGTTTTATTTTCAGGCTGATTCCTTCTTGTGACGTGCTATCGTAGTTGCCGGTATCGTCCGAGTTGTGGATTATAGGCCATGAAACCGACGGGTCCGTCCGCTGCCGGGAAGACGCGCTTTCCAGAGACGGATTACCTTCTTCATTCAGGTTTCGCCCAATGGCGCGGGCATTCCTCGCCCTACGACGGTGAGGGCAGATCGGAATTCCGGACGTTTTACAATTTAAGAAATGAATTCCGGATCGAAGCGGCGCGGGAACTTGCCAAGGAGATGGTGGTGTTTGCGCTCATCCTTTTGACGGCGGCCTGGCCGGTAATCTACATGGTGATTACGGTCGTTAAGTTATTGAGTAAGGAACAGCCGTAGCTCTAATCCGCGCCAGGCTTTTGGCGATCTCAAGGCTGTTTCGGCAGGCGAGACCCCGCATCCCCAACAGGCAAAGATGCCTCTGTTACCGTCGCTTCGGCCAAAGAAATTCGTCGCGATATTCTGGCGTTTGCTCGGGCGCGAAACCGTGGCGCGTGATGTTTTCGGTTACTACACGTGGCACTAAAAATTGCAGCAGATAATCCGCGCCACCGGCTTTGGTGCCGCCGCCGCTCATCTTGAATCCGCCGAACGGATGTCGGCCCACCACTGCGCCCGTGCACGAGCGGTTAATATAAACGTTACCCGCTTCGATTTGCGCTTTTGCGCGCTCGATGTTTGCTGGACTACGCGAGAAAAACCCAGCAGTGAGGGCATAATCGGTGCCGTTGGCAACCGCGATCGCTTCGTCAAGATCGCGCACTTTTAGGACGCTAACCACCGGCCCGAAAATTTCCTCGCGCGCTATGCGCATATTCGGTTTCACATCCGAAAAAATGGTTGGCGGGATAAAGAAGCCTTTAGCGGGTACGTCTTCACGTTGATAAGCAAGCGTGGCCTCCGACTTGCCAATCTGAATGTAATCTAGGATCCGATCGTACGCGGCTTCGTCAATTACTGGACCGACAGTGATCCCCGGTTCTTCCGGATTCCCAACACGCACGCTCGCCGCGGCCTTGAGCAAGCGCTCCACGACGCGATCATAATTTTCCTCGAGCAGAATCAGACGGGATAACGCGGAGCATTTTTGCCCCTGGTAACCGAAGGCCGAGTAAGTGCAATCCACGATCGCTTCATCGAGATCGGCATCCGCATCAATGATAACCGCGTTTTTGCCGCCCATCTCACAGACGACGCGTTTCAGCTCCCTTTGACCAGGCCGCGTGATTCCGGCGCTTTGCCAAATTTTAAGACCGACTTCGCGCGATCCTGTGAACGCAATAAGATCGACATCTTTGTGATCGACGAGGTGCGCGCCCATGACCGATCCTTTGCCGGGAAGATAGTTCAGCACGCCGGGTGGCACGCCGGCTTCTTCCAGAATTTCCATCAGCATCGCGCCACAAACGGCAGATTGCTCAGCCGGTTTCATAATGACTGTGTTGCCAGTGACGAGCGCAGCGGTTGTCATTCCGCAAAGAATTGCGAGCGGAAAATTCCAGGGGGCAATGACAAAGGCGACGCCGCGCGGCCAGTAATGATAGTAACTTTCTTCGCCGGGGACGTGTTGCGTCAGGCGCGGTCGTCCAATGAGACGCATTTGCTGCGCATAAAAAAAGCAAAAGTCGATTGCCTCGCGAATGTCGCCGTCGGCTTCCGCCCAGGATTTGCCGACTTCAAAAACTTCGAGCGCGGAGAGCTCGAACCGGCGGCGGTCCATGATAGCGGCAGCGCGTTCCAGCAGCTGTGCTCGTTGTTCAAATGGAGTCCAGCGCCATTTTTCAAACGCGTCCCGCGCGGCCTTAACGGCGCGTTCCGCTTCCGCGATGCCGGCTTCGGCGACTGCGCCGACGACATCTCCGGGCGAACTCGGATTAATGGAGGCGATTGTCCTGCCGGTGAAGATTTTTTCGCCGTTGATGACGAGCGGATATTCCTTCCCGAGACGCGTGCGCATCTCACTCAAAGCCTTGCGCATTTTGTCCTGGTTTTCCGGCTGGGCGAAGTTCGTAAGCGGCGCATTTTCGTAGGTATCGCCCGGCGGTGTATCTAGCGAACGTCTGTAAGAAGGATTTGGCTCTTTCATTGCATTCGTGGTCAGGTTATTTGAGCGCGGCAGCACGCCATTTCGGCTCTTC